>DATHZE010000192.1:0-48751 GCA_035458765.1 Longimicrobiales bacterium | reverse complement strand
TGGCGCGGACGCGGGAGACGGGACGACGGGCCATCGTGGCACCCCTTGGGCGTTTCACCATCGTACCGGGGTAACGCCCCCCGAGGTCCGGATGTGACGAATGGTCGCTGCAGGACTCGAACCTGCGACATCCACGATGTGAACGTGGCGCTCTACCAGCTGAGCTAAGCGACCTTCATACCCCCACGGGGACTCGAACCCCGGTCTACGCCGTGAGAGGGCGTTATCCTAGGCCACTAGACGATGGGGGCGTGGCCATTCCGTTTCGGGAACGGCCCCAATCTTATGAAATCTCGGCAGAGGGGGTCAACCCCTCAACGCAGGGTCATCGGGCGGTGTCATTGAGTTCCGGGGGCAGCTGGCGCGGCCGCCAGGAACGCTGGAGCGCAGCGGGGTATCACGCGCCCCTGAGGTTCGACCAACGTGGGGACAGGAACGAATGGCCGAGAAGCTGAATTCGCAGTCTGTGCAGGGCTGGCTCAAGAACCACTCCGGTTGGAGGCGCAAATCCAATGCGCTGATGAAGGAGTTCAAGTTCAGCTCCTTTCGAGACTCCATCGTCTTCGTGAATCGCATCGCGACGCTGGCTGACGACGCAGACCATCATCCGGACATCCTGGTCCAATACGACAGGGTGCACATCACCCTGAGCACCCACAGCGCCGGCGGCATCACGGAGAAGGACCTGAAGCTGGCCGAGCGACTCGACTTCTCCACCTCGGCGGGGTAGGGCCGGCGGCGATCCCCCTCCGGCTCGCTGTTCAGCGCCCCGGGGAGGGCAACGGACGCAGTGCGAGAACGTCGGCCAGACGCTCCACGTAGAAGTCGGCCTCCCTGCCTTCCGACAGCGCCTGGCCGAACGGCCCCCAGAGGGCCGCGGCGGTGTACGTGCCCGCGGCCCGGCCAGCCCTGACGTCGTGAGGGGAGTCCCCCACGAAGAGCACTTCCGATTCCCGACCGTGAAGGCCCAGGCGGCTCAAGGCCAGTCGCACGGGCTCGGGGTCGGGCTTGGCCCGGGCCACGTCGTCTGCCCCCACCAGCACGTCGAAGGTCCCATCGAGGCCGCAGCAGGCCAGGGTGCGGCGCGCCAGCCCGCTCCGCTTGCTGGTCACCACGCCGATCGCCGCCCCTCCGGCGCGCAGCTCCGACAACAGCTCGGACGCGCCGGGAAACGGCGACACCATGTCGTCGTGCACCGTGCGTTGGAAGGCCACATACGTCTCCAGCATGGCTGCGCCCTCCTCCTCGCTTCGGGCGAGGTCCCTGAGCTGCTGCCGGAGTGGGATGCCGAGACCCGCCAACCAGATGGCGTCGGGGGGGACCTCGTCGCGGTGCGTACGCATGGTGTGGCGGAAGCAGTGCAGAATGAGCTCGATGGTGTCCGCCAACGTCCCGTCCAGATCGAACAAGACCGCGGCCCACGGGGGCTTCACGCACTCCCCTGCGTCGGCGGACCGTCTTCCAGGAAGCGCCGCAGAAGCCTGAAGACCTCCAGGCTATCGATGAGGCCCGCGTGCGTGGGGCAACAGACCACGTGATCCTCGACACCTTCGAGGGTCCCCGACTCGTTGGGCAGGACGTGGGCATCCAGTGGAGTACGCACGGTCAGGGCCTCCACGCCCTCGGGAAGGGGAGGGCCGGCGTTGAGCCATTGCAGGAACGGGCTGTCGGGCATCATGTCGTAGCGCCCGCGTCCGAAGGCCAGGTAGGCGGCCAGCGTGCCGCGCTGGGGCGTAGCGAGGAACGCGACCCGACGCACCTTGCCTCCGCCACGCTCCCGCAGGTACGCCCGGGTGGCCAACCCGCCCATGGAGTGGGCCACCACATCCAGCCGGTCGGCCCCGGTCCGCGCCAGCACGGCGTCGATGCTGTCCCCGAGTTCCCTGGCGTGGGCCCTGTTTCCTCCCGCTGGGTCGGTGAACGTGAGGACGGCGACACGCTCCGGAGCCCATCCAGCGCTCACCAGGCGGATCCGCAGCGCCGCCATGGCGCGCCCCGTATCGGACCAACCCGGCACCAGGAGGACCGGTACCTCCTCCTGAAGAGCCGCCCCGGGCCGCACGGGGCGGGGCTCCGCGAGCGACCCCGTCGGCGTCGCACCCCCCCACGCCAACGCCATCGCCGTCAGGAGGACCCCGGCCGTCATCGCAACGCCGTTCGCACCGCCCGGGCCACCACGTCCACGGCGAACGCGACCTGCTCGTCGGTGAGCTCCACGGATGGCGTCAACTCCACCACGTGCCCGACCTCACCCGCCGGCAGAAGGAGAACTCCCTCTGCGAGCGCCGCGTGAGCCGCACGCGCTCCGGCACCGGAGAGGGGGGCCAGCGTCCGTTCGTCCGCCAGCTCGATGCCCACGAGGAGCCCGAGGCCCCGGATGTCCGCCACGCCGGCCACCCCGGCCAACGCCTTCCGGAGACCGGTCACCAGTCTCCCGCCGAGCACCCTCGAGCGCTCGACCACGCCTTCGATCTCCACGGCCTGGAGGACCGCCTCGGCGGCGGCGCAGGACAGGGGATGGCCCAGGAAAGTGCTGGTGTGGATGGCCTCACCGCTGCTCTCGGGCCACGCATCCATGACGTGGGCAGGCGCGAGACACGCGCTGATGGGAAGCCCCCCGCCCAGGGCCTTCCCGAGACAGATGATGTCGGGGCGAAGTCCCACGCGCTGCGACGCGAAAAGCGCACCGCACCGGCCCATCCCCGAGAAGATCTCGTCGGCGACCACCAGGGCGCCGGCCTCCGAGGCCAGGGACGAGAGCCTGGCCATGAAGCCGTCCGGGGCGACGCGAGCTCCGGCGCGACCCTGAACCGGTTCCACGATGACCGCGCCGATGGGATCCCCGTTGGGGGTACCGGCCGCCAAGAGCTCCGCGACCCGCCCCAAAGCCTTGGGACCGGCTTCGGCGCCGTGCCGCACCGGGTCCGGGAAGGGGGCGAACGCGACCCCTTGGTAGAGCCGGCGGGCGAAGGGCCCGCGAAACAGATCCCGGTCCGTGGCCGCCAGGGAGCCCAGGGTCAGTCCGTGATAGGCTCCCTCGAAGGCCAGGATCCCAGGTCGCCCGGTGGCCATCAGCGCGGTCTTGAGCGCCGTCTCCACGGCCTCGGATCCCGTGGACGAGAGAACGACACGGGCTTCGGGCCACGGCGCGACGCCCGCGAGACGTTCGAGGAGACCCAGTTTCACCGTCGGTGGGTGCACGTCCCCCATCCCGTGGAGCAGCAGGCGGGACTGGGCCTCCACGGCCTCCAGTACCCCCGGATGCCCGTGCCCCAGCAGCGCCACGCCGAAGGCGCCGGTCAGATCCAGATAGACGTTGCCGTCCGCGTCCAGCACGTTGGCCCCACGCGCCTCTTCCCAGAAGACCGGCCATCCTCCGGACACGTGGGTGACGTTTCTCGACTCCACGGCCCGCAGGCGCCGAGCCAGTCTGCGGGACGCCGGTCCCGGTGGCGGGACCTTCAACTCAGGAAGGCGTTGACCCAGCGGTGGTTGACCCATGGTCCCTGGCGGCCCCTCAGCCGCGTCGCCGAATCCGTCTAGGACTCGTGTTCTTCGATGGGAAGGCGAGCGCCGACCACCAGGCCCATGGCGTGGTACCCCTTGTCCACGTGGACCGTGGCGCCGCTGATCCCGGCGCCCAGGGGCGAACACAGGAACGCCGCGGTGTTGCCCACGTCGTCGGCCGTCTGCACGTCCCGCAGCGGTGCGTTCGCCCTGTAGTAGGCGACCATGGCGTCCACCGTACCGATGGCCTTGGCCGCCCGGCTCGCCAGCGGTCCCGCGCTGATGGTGTTGACCCGCACACCCCACTTCCGGCCGGCCTCGTAGGCCAGGGTGCGGGTGTCTCCCTCCAGGGCGGACTTGGCCGAGCTCATGCCCCCGCCGTATCCCGGCGTCGCACGCTCGGCGGCCAGGTAGCTCAGCGAGACCACCGACGCGTCGGGGCGGAACAGGGGCGCGAAGCGCTGGACCATGCTCACCAGCGAATAGGCGCTGGCGCTGACGGCGGCCAGGTATCCCTTCCGGCTCGTCTCCAGCAGGGAGTTCTGGACCTCGGGACCGTTCGCGAGGGAATGGACCAGGATGTCCAGGCTCCCCTCACCGAAGTCGGCCCTCATCTTGTCCGCCACTTCCTGGATCGTGTAGTCCGACTGCTCGGCATAGCGCTTGTCCGCGCGCAAGTCGTCGGGCACGTCCTCGGGCACGTCGTAGACGGCGTCGAGGGGGTAGATCTTCTCGATGGCGATCTCTCCGCCACCGGGACGCGTCAGGTCCAGTTTTCCGCGCTCGAGGCTCTTGGTGAAGATTCTCATGGCCGGTGGCCACGTCCCCACGCAGACCGACGCCCCGGCGGCCGAAAGCGCTCGGACGATGGCCCATCCGTAGCCCTTGTCGTCGGCTACACCGGCCACGAAGGCGCGTTTTCCGGTGAGATCGATGGCCAGCATCGCTGGGACTCCTGGAAGTCGTTTGGGCAGAAGAGGATCCAGGAGCCGCGAGGGGCGACCACCCGGGGGAGTGGAAAAGTACCTAAGCAGACGGGCTCTCGCCTACCCCTGTCCCGTCGGCAACGTTCTCGACATCCAACCGCTCACCCTCCCGGAGATCCAGAAGAGCAACCCCGCGGCGAACACCAGGCCCGCGACCACACCCAACGCCCCGCCGATTTCCGCGGCCCAATACCAGACGCCCAGGACGAACGCCAGGGCGCCCGTGAACAGGACCTTCCGGGTGCGGTGGAGCACCCCATACGCGAAACCCGCGACCCCGACCCCCCCCACCGCGACCATGGCGGTCCAGGGTGCTTGATTCATGGCCTCGAGGGTCGTCATGAACCCCAAGGGAATCCACAGGAGGACCGAATAGGCCAGCTGGTCCCCGAACCAATTCCGTCGGAGCCCATGGGGCGCCCGGTGGATTCCCCAGAGGGTCAGGAGCACCACCAGGAGCCACCATGCGTCCAGGGGGTAGACCACGCGGTTCTGCATGCCGAGCGGCCCGTCCGCGGTGAGCACAACGAGGACGGCGCCCGCGTAGAGCGCCGACACGAACGCGTTCAGCACCCAGGGGTGGCGCTCCCCCGCCGGATCCTCCCGCAGCAGCGCCACCATCACGGCCGATGCCACCACCAGGACCCCGTCCAGGGTCCACACGATGGCGTCGGAGGAGAGGGGTGTCGCACGGTCCAGGAAGGCCGTCACGAAGGCCAGCGCCGCACACAGGTGGATCGCCGGCATCACCACGTTCCGCCGCAGGGTTCGGGGCGCCAGCGCCAGCGGCACGGCCAGAGAGGCGATGCCCACGGCGACTCCGCCCGCGGATACGTCGGGCCAGGCCAGCTTGGAGTAGAACGCCGCCGTCACGAGAAGACCCAACGCGGCGGTCTGCATGAACAGCGCCGCGGGGACCCACCGGTGCCGGACCTCGAAGCGCACCCCGAAGACGTGCACCAGCAGGCCGACAACGACCAGGACACCCGATCGGGCGCCCTCTCCCATGAGGGGCCACGCCCAGTCCAGGAAGACGCCGGCCGCGATGAGAAGAACGACGGCCCCCGTGGCCGCCACCACGTATTGACTGACCCGGACCGTCCCCGCCGCGGACGTCGCGGCCACCTCCTGGCGCAGCCGCGCCCCCAACTCCCGCGTCACCAGAGACTTCTCTTCCCACCGCTCGATGGCCGCGTAGACCGGCCCTCCGCTTCCAGCCATGGAACCTCCCGTCCGAGGGGACTATTGAACGTCGGATGGAGAGGCTCCCGTGACAAGCGGCGCTCCGGAAACACCGCTACTTTTCGGTGGTCAACCGTGTTTCGCACAATGACTCTGGGCCTCGGTCGTTTCAGCCGTCGCGACCGTGCGCTGTCGATACGCGCCCGGCTACCCAGGAGCGGTCCCCATGTGGGACAAGGAGAAGAAGAAGCACATCGGCGGGCAGGAACTGAAGCCCGAGAGCCTCATGATGAGCTACGGGTACCAGCCACAATGGTCGGAAGGGTCGGCGAAGCCCCCGATCTTCCAGACCTCCACGTTCGTCTTCGCATCCGCCGAGGAGGGCAAAGCCTTCTTCGAGGTCGCGTACGGACTTCGGAAGCGGCAGCCTAGCGAGACCACCGGCCTCATATACTCCCGCCTGAACAACCCGGGCCTCGAGATCATCGAGGATCGGCTCACCATCTGGGACGGCGCCGAGGCCGCCGCCGTGTTCGAGAGCGGCATGGCCGCGATCTCCACCACCGTCATGGCGTTCGTACGGCCCAACGACGTCGTGGCGTTCCCCGAGCCCATCTACGGGGGCACCGAGTACCTCTTCCACGAGATCCTCCCCCAGTTCGGTGTGGAGACGGTCTGCTTCCCGGCCACGGAGGGCATCTCCGGCCTGGAGCGTGTCCTGGCCGAGGGAGACCGGAAAGCGCGACTCCGCATGATCTACGTGGAGACCCCGGCCAACCCCACCAACGCCCTGATGGACATCCAGGCGTGTGCCGACGTCGCCAGGACCACCGGCACCCCCGAGCGTCCCACGTTGCTGGCGGTGGACAACACCTTCCTCGGCCCGCTCTTCCAGCACCCCCTGAAGCAGGGCGCGGACCTGGTGCTCTACTCCCTCACCAAATACGTGGGGGGACATTCCGACCTCATCGCCGGAGGGTGCCTCGGCTCGGAGGAACTCATCGCCCAGGTGAAGGTCCATCGGACCATCATGGGGACCATGGCGGGCCCCTGGACCAGCTGGCTCCTGATGCGCAGCCTGGAGACGCTGAAGCTCCGGATGACCAGTCAGATGAAGAACGCCCGGTACGTGGCCGACTTCCTGGCCGAGCACCCCCGGGTCAAGAAGGTCCACTACCTCGGCCATCTGACCGAGGGCGATCCTCAGTTCGAGATCTACCGGAAGCAGTGCCTGGGACCCGGAGGGATGATCTCCTTCGAGGTGGCCGGCGGCGAGTCCGAAGCCTTCCGGGTCCTGAACGCCCTGAAGCTCATCAAACTGGCCGTGAGCCTCGGCGGCACCGAGAGCCTCGCCGAGCACCCCGGCACCATGACCCATTCGGACGTGCCTCCCGAGGATCGCGAACGCATGGGCATCACCCCTGCCATGGTGCGCGTCAGCGTCGGCATCGAGCACCCCGACGATCTCATCGCCGACCTGGCTCAGGCGTTGGAGGCCATGTAGCCGCTACTTCCGGCGTGTCAGTTCCACGTCGCCGATCCGAACCCCGGACACGGTCCCGTCGGTGCCGAGGTGGAACGTCGCCAGGACCCATCCGCGCCAGCGGGCATCGAAGAGGATCCGGAACGTGTCGTGGTTCCAATGCTCCAGTGCCCCCGGCTGCCCTGGCCCCAGGTCCACGCGGAGCCCCGACGGAGCCTCGGTGACCACCATTTCGCCGAAGACCGGGTCCGCGTAACGCCCGATGAAGTCCACCAGGGGCAGGGACGGCGACGTTCCCTCCACCCGAGCCTCCAGCGCCTGGGCGCGGGCCTTCTCACCCTCAGCCGCCAGGCCGTCGTAGAGCGTCTTGAGCTCCCCGCTCCAGTCCCGCACGTCCCCGCCCAGCAGGGAGTCGAAGACCCGGTACATGATCGCGTGCCGCACTTCCACATGATCCCGGTTGGCCAGGACGTAGACGCCGATGCCCTTGTCCCGGATGAGCCCCGCGATGGCCACCATCCCGTCGATGCTGCCGGTGTGGAAGTCCACCTTCTCGCCGCGGTAGTCCTCCTGGAACCAGCCCAGGCCGTACGTCATCCAGTGGGGCTTCGTGGCGGCCTGCGTCGGATAGAATTCAGACGGCGTCACGAAGGACTGGGGCTTGAACAACTCTTCGACGGTGGCCTCCTGGAGAAGCCGGGTACCGTCCTCGGTCAAGCCGCCGGCTAGCAGGAAGCGAAGCCACTTCGACATGTCCGACACACTGGACCAGACCGAGCCCGCTGAGGCCACGGGATCGACCGAGGCGTTCTCGATGGGCACGGTGACTCCGTCCACCCGGTGGTGCGGGCGGGCCACGTTGTCGCGGCCCACGGTCTCGGACAGAAGAGGTACCGTTTCGTCCATGCCCAGGGGACGGAAGATCCGCGTGCGCACGAACTCGGTCCAAGGCATGCCGCTCACCGCCGCGATGACCTCCCCGGCCGCGGCGTACATGATGTTCTGGTAGACGAAGGACGTCCGCATGGAGTACGCCGGCTCCACCATGGCCAACTTCTCCACCACCGCACGGGTGTCGGTGTCGCGCTCGTACCAGAGAAAGTCCGCATTCCCGAGACCCGCTCGGTGGGTCAGAAGATCCCGTACCGTGATCTCCCGAGTCACCCACGGGTCCTTCATGCGGAACCAGGGAAGATGCCTGGTGACCGGATCGTCCCACGCCACCTTGCCTTCGTCCACCAACATACCCAGGGATGCCGCCGTCATGGCCTTGGTGGTGGAGCCGATGGCAAAGCGTGTGTGCTCGTCCACCGCGCCCGCGCGGCCCAGCTCACGGACGCCGTACCCCTTGGCGAAGATGAGACTCCCGTCCTTCACCACAGCCACCGCGAGGCCCGTGGCGTCCCAGTCCGACGCGGCCTCGGCCACATAGGCATCGAAGCCCTCGAGGGGCGCCGCCTGGGCCGCCGCCCCCACCGCGGTGAAGGCGAGGGCGCACAGGGTCCGGACGAGGGCGAAGCAGCCGCGGGGCATGAGGAACTCCCTGCTCTCAGGTGAGGGAGGGGGCGGACGATGCGCCCCCAGCGGAATTGGCGCTAGAGGAGCCAAGCCCCCAGCCCGAGATAACAACCCAACAGCAGCGCACCTTCCCACCGCTCGATCCTCCACCGTGTGCGCAACATCGGCAACAGCATGCACGACATCACCAACACCGCCGGCAGCTCCCGCATCAGGACCGTCTGGGAGATGGCCATGGGACTGATCACCGATGCCGTCCCCAGAATCGCGGCAACGTTGAAGATGTTGGACCCGATGATGTTGCCCACGGCGATGTCGGCCTCCTTGTGCAGGGCGGCCACCACCGACGTCGCCAACTCGGGGAGGGACGTCCCCACCGCCACCACGGTGAGGCCGATGACCACCTGGGACACGCCCAGGTAGGTCGCCACGGCCACGGCTCCCTCCACGATGGCGTACCCGCCCGCCACGAGCGCTGCGCACCCCCCCACCACGAGGCCGACATCCCCGAGCCGCAAAAGGCCTGGACCCTGCTTGGACTCCTTCATGAAGTCCTCGTACTCGTCCATGATCTCGGGCGCTTCGGTCTCGGCGGACTGAAAGACGAACAGCAGATAAGCCGCCAATGCCATGAGCAGGATCACCCCGTCACCGCGGCTGAGCTCGTGGTCCGACGCCAGCGGATACAGCGAGGCGGTGACCAGGAGCATCAGCGGCACCTCGCGCCACACCACCCGCGCCGCCACCTCCAGCGGGCGGATGAGCGCCGTGATGCCGAGGATCAGACCGATGTTGGCCAGGTTGGAGCCGAGCACGTTCCCTATGGCCAGATCGGCGTTTCCCCCCGCAGAGGCCACCACCGCCACCACCAATTCCGGCGCAGAGGTTCCGAAGGACACAACCGTCAGGCCGACCACGATGGGACTCACGCCGAGGGACCCCGCCAGACGGGCAGCGCCCCGCACCAGCCACTCGGCACCGAAGTAGAGGACGCCGATGCCCAAGGCCATGACGACGACCTGAAACGCGAGACCCGTCAGCACCCCCACCGTGTCAGCCTTCCCGCCGCCGCAGCCACGACATGAAGTCCATCGCCGGCATCGCGTTGAGCACGTCCCCGGGCTCGAGCCAGCCACGACGGGCCTGATCCACGCCGTAGCGCATGTTCTCCAATCCTCTCGGAGTATGGGCGTCGGTCGAGACAACGACCTTCACGCCCAGTTCCTTGGCCCGCATCACGTGCACGTCGCTCAGATCCAGTCGGTTGGGGTTGGCATTGAGCTCCACCGCCACGCCGAGCTCGGCGGCGGCGGCCAGGATCGCCTCCACGTCCAACTCGAAGGGCTCCCTCCTGTTGAGAAGGCGCCCCGTGGGGTGGGCCAGAATATCTACCTCCGGATGCTGAATTGCACGCAGCACCCTCTCGGTCATGGTGTTCCTGTCTTGATCCATGAACGAGTGGACGGACACGACCACCACGTCCAGGCCCTCGAGGATCTCGTCGGGCAGGTCCAACGTGCCGTCTTTGAGGATGTCCACCTCGGCGCTCTTCAGGATCTCGATTCCCGTGACGCGTTCGCGGACCTCCTCGACTTCGGCCCACTGTTCCCGGGCTCGCTCCGGAGTGAGCCCCTGCACCATGGCCATGGCCTGGCTGTGGTCCGTGATGGCCAGGTACTCGTAGCCCCGCTCCCGACAGGCTCGCGCCATCTCCTCCAGCGAGGCCTTTCCGTCGCTCCAGGTGGAGTGCATCTGCAGGTCGCCGCGGATGTCCGCCACGGTGACCAGCCGAGGCAGCGTGCCTGCCAGGGAGGCCTCCACCTCACCCCGGTTCTCCCTCAACTCCGGCGGAACCCACGCCATGCCCAACGCCTGGTAGACGCCTTCCTCCGACTCTCCGGCCAACCGCTCTCCTTCTTCCTTGCCCAGGTTCGCGGGGTCCGCTCCCTCCGGCACCCGGAACACCCCCCACTCGTTCACCCTCAGGCCCCTGCGCACCGCGTGCGTGCGCACGGCCACGTTGTGCTCCTTCGAGCCGCTGAAATACTGAAGGGCGGCACCGAACGAGCGGGGCGGAATGACCCGGAGATCGATGGAGAGACCGGACCGGAGCACGATGTTGCCCTTGGTGCCCCCGGCTGCCTCCACCCGTTCCGCCCCGGGGTATGCCACGAAGTGCTGGACGACGGCCGTCCCGTCACCGTCGTACTCGGCCAGCAGATCCACATCGCCGATGGTCTCCTTGCGGCGCCGGAAGCTGCCCGCAACCCGAACCCTTCCGACACCCTCCGCCAAGAGCACGTGCTCCAGCACGGGCGACAGCAGCTGCTCCACGTCGTCGAGAAGGAACCTGCCCACGTGCTTGCGGTGGTCTTCGATGGCACGGAGGATCTTCTCGGCGCTCTTCCTCCCGAACCCCTCCAAATCCTGGACCTTCCCCGCCAACAGCGCGGCCTCGAGGTCGTCGACCGTGCGTACGCCCAATGCGTCGAAGAGCTTCCGCGCCTTCTTCGGGCCCACGCCGTCCAGGCGCATGAGCTCCACCAACGAACGGGGAAGCTCCGAGGCGAGCTCTTCCAGTCGTGTCATGCGACCGGTACGGATCAGCTCCACGATGTGCTCGGCCAGGTCTTTGCCGATGGCGGGCAGCGTCGTCAGGTCCTCGCCGGCGTCCACCATGGAGCGCATGGGGCGGGTGAGCCCCTCAACCGTCCGCACGGCGTTCCGGTACGCGCGGATGCGAAAGGGGTTCGCTCCCTGGATTTCGAGGAGGTCGGCGAGTTCCTCGAGCACGTGGGCGATATCGAGATTCTCCATCAACCGTCCAGGTCCACGGTGCCCCCCAGCGCTTCCACCTTCGTCACGAATTCGTCGAACGTGAGCACCGGTACGCCCAGCTTCTCCGCCTTCTCGAGCTTCGACCCCGCCTTCTCACCGGCCACCACGAAGTCGGTCTTCTTGCTGACGGAACCCACGATGCGTCCCCCGACCGCCTGCCACGCCGCCTCGGCCCTGGCGCGAGGGATGGGTATCGCGCCGGTGAACACCGCCGCGCCGGCGTCCCGCCCAGGCCCGGCAAGGGTCGCCGGTTCGGCCTGCCCCGGCTCAACACCCTGCGCCAGGATGGCGTCCATGGCCGCCGCATTGCGCTGGTCCGCGAAGAAGGCCGTGATGGCCTCGCTCATCCGGGGACCGATGCCGTGCACCTCCTCGAGGTCCTCGCGGGTAGCGCGTCGGATGGCGTCGAACCTCCCGAAATGGAGGGCCAGGTCCCGAGCCACCGTCACCCCGACCTCCGGAATGCCCAGCGCCGTGAGGAAGCGACGCAGCTCCGGACGCTTCCGGGCCGCTATGGCCTCCACGAGGTTGGCCGCAGACTTGTCGGCGAAGCCCTCCAGCGGCAACAACTGCTCCACCGTGAGCGTGAAGAGATCGGCGAGCCCGTGCACCAGGCCGCGTTCCACGAACAGGTTCGCCGTTTCCTCACCCAACCCTTCGATGTCCAGTGCTTCTCGGGCTCCGAAGTGGACGATGCGCCCCTTGAGTTGAGCCGGACACGCGAAGCGGTTGGGGCAGATCGTCCGTGGACCGTCTTCGTAGACGGTGGTGCCGCACGCCGGACATTCGGAGGGCATGTCGAACGGAGCGTGGCGCTCCGACTCGTGCTCCAGCACCTCCACGACCTGAGGGATCACGTCGCCTGCGCGCTGGACGCGGACGGTATCTCCCTCACGGATGTCCTTGCGCTTCAGTTCCTCACGGTTGTGCAGGGACGCCCGAGCGATGGTGACCCCCCCCACCACGACCGGACGGAGGAAAGCCACGGGCGTGAGCACCCCCGTCCGGCCCACCTGAATCCCGATCTTCTCGATTCGCGTGACTTCCTTGCGGGGCTCGAACTTGTACGCCAACGCCCACCTCGGGTGATGCGACGTCATGCCCAGCCGCTCCCGCGCAGCCATGTCGTCGAGCTTGACGACCACGCCGTCGATTTCGTAGTCCAGGTGGTCGCGGTCTTTCCCGAACGCAGCGTGGTACGCCAGGATCCCGTCCACCGAGTCCGCCGTCCGGATGCGGTCCGGCACCTTGAACCCCCAATCCCGGACCGCGGCGATCCCGTCGGAGTCGGACCCGAAGATCTCGCCCTCCACCACGAGCACGTCGTAGACCAGCACGTCGAGCTTCCTCGCCGCGGTGATGCGGGGGTCGAGTTGGCGCACCGAGCCCGCCGCCGAGTTCCGCGGCGAGGCGTAGGGCTCCTGGCCACTCTCCACCAGGCGCTGGTTGAACGCTTCGAAGTCGGAGATGTACATCATGACTTCGCCCCGCACGGCAAGGAACGACGGTGCGGGGCGCAGGTCCGTGCGCAGACGCAGGGGCACGGATGGGATGGTGCGGATATTCTCGGTGACGCCCTCGCCTTCCCGACCGTTCCCACGGGTCACGGCCCGGGTCAGGACACCGTCCTCGTACACCAACTCCAAGGAAGCTCCGTCCAGCTTGGGCTCCAGGATATAGGTGGGGTCCTGGTCACCCAGGGCCTTCCGGATGCGCTCGTCGAACCGACGGACCTCATCCGCCTCCTGGGTCGAGTCCAGCGAGAGCATGGGGGCCGCATGGGCCAGGGTGACGAACCTGTCCTGGGGCTCCGCGCCGACCCTCTGGGTAGGTGAGTCGGGCGTCACCAGCTCAGGCCACGCCGCCTCAAGTGCCTGGAGTTCCCGGAAGAGCTCGTCATACTCCGCGTCGGAGATGACCGGCCGGGCCTCCACATAGTAGTGGTGGGCGTGGCGGTGCAGTTCCGCGTGGAGGACCGCGGCCCTCCGTTGGGCTTCGTCGGGGCTCAGTGCGCTGGCTTCGGGCTGGAGGGGCATGCATCCACCGCCGTGGCGAATTTCGGGTGAAGGTTCAATAATAACGCCTTCGTCCCCGGCCAGAATCTGCCCGCCGGAGACCGCACCAGCATGGGAGGAAGCGCATGAAGATGCACCACCCCACCCTCCGCATCGGGCTTGCCGTCGCGGCCACGCTCTGCCTGGCGGGAAGCACGTGGGCCCAGGGGATGGAGGTCACCAACGCCCGACGCGCCGACGAGGGCGGGGGTCCCTACGACCGCCTCGTCATCCGCGGCGCTACGGTCCTCGATGGCACCGGCGCCCCGCCGCGAGGGCCCATGGACATCGTCATCGTGGGGAACCGCATCGAGGAGATCCGGTCGGTGGGCTTTCCCTACGCACCCATCGATGAGCGGGGCCGTCCCGCCGCGGGCGATCGGGAGATCGACGGAACCGGCATGTACGTCATGCCCGGCCTCGTGGACATGCATGTGCACACCGGCGGGGGCGGAAAAGCCCCCCAGGCCGAGTACACGTACAAGCTGTGGATGGGGAATGGAATCACCACGACCCGCGGGGTCCCCCACGGGGAATTCGAGTGGCAGCTCCGGGAGAAGGCCCGCAGCGAGAGAAACGACATCGTTGCGCCTCGCCTCTTCGCGTACGCCCGACCCGGCACCGGCGAAGGATGGGGCGGCAAGCCTCTCGATACGCCGGAAGCCGCGCGCGCATGGGTCCAGTGGGCGGCGGCCCAGCGCATCGATGGAGCGGGCATCGACGGCCTGAAGCTGGGCGCTCAGGATCCGGAGATCATGGAGGCCCTCATCGACGAGGCGCACGAGCTCGGCCTCGAGACCGTGGCCCACCTCGATCAGATGGGCGTGGGACGCATGAACACCATCACCGCGGCTCGCATGGGCCTGGACATGCAGACCCACTACTACGGGCTCTTCGAGTCCATGCTCACGGGCCACACGATCCAGGACTGGCCACTGAACTACAACTACAACAACGAGCAGGATCGGTTCGGACAGGTCGCGCGGCTCTGGTATCAGTCCGCGGAACCCGGCTCGGACCAGTGGAACAGCCTCATCAAGGAGTTCGTCGACCTGGGCATCGGCATGGACCCCACCATGACGATCTACGAGGCCAGTCGGGACGTCATGCGGGCCTCCCGCGCCGAGTGGCATGACGAGTACACCCTGCCCACCCAGTGGGACTTCTACCAGCCCAGCCGCGAGGCTCACGGCGCGTACTGGTACTACTGGACCACCGAAGACGAGTACCACTGGAGGCGATTCTACGAGAAGTGGATGCACTTCCTCCGCGACTTCAACAATGCCGGTGGGATCGTCACGACGGGTTCGGACTCGGGATTCATCTACAAACTGTACGGATTCGACTACATCCGAGAGCTGGAACTGTTGAGGGAGGCCGGTCTGACGCCCGGTGAGGTGATCCGTTCCGCCACCATGAACGGCGCCAAGATGCTCTACAAGTACTCGGAGACGCCCCCTGACATCGGCATCCTCCGCCCGGGAATGAAGGCCGACATCATCATGGTGGACGAAAATCCCATCGAAAACCTGAAGGTCCTGTATGGAACAGGCGCCGTGAAGCTCAATGACGAGACCGGTGAGGTGGAGCGCGTGGGCAGCGTGAAGTACACGATCAAGGACGGCATCGTCTACGACGCACGGAAGCTCCTGGCCGATGTCCGTGAAATGGTGCGCCAACAAAAGGCGGAACGCTCCATCATGGACGACGGGGGACAGCATTAGTCCTTGTTTTGCCCTGAATCGATGCCCCGCCGGCGCAAGCCGGCGGGGCATCGTCATTCCCGCAATTCGGACTGGGGCGTAGACCTGGCCCCCAACTCGCGAATAGCTTGGTAGGTTCGCTCCACCTTCGGCACCCAACCACAACCGCGTGCATACCCTTCCCATCTGGGCAAACAGCCTCATCGTCCTGGCGACGTTCTTCGCGATTGCCGTGGGGGCGAAGTACGTGGTGGACTCGGCCGCGGGCCTGGCCCAGCGGATGGGCGTGTCCGAGTTGGTTGTGGGCCTCACGGTCGTCGCCTTGGGCACGTCGGCACCCGAGTTCGGGGTGACGCTCGTGGCCGCCTTCGAGGGCCAGAACTCCATTTCCGTGGGCAACATCGTCGGCTCCAACATCTTCAACCTGGGGTTCATCCTG
Source organism: Longimicrobiales bacterium (assembly GCA_035458765.1). Lineage (GTDB taxonomy): Bacteria > Gemmatimonadota > Gemmatimonadetes > Longimicrobiales > Gaopeijiaceae > SZUA-318. The sequence continues at coordinate 33,041 of DATHZE010000192.1, read as the reverse complement.
GGCAGCGCGGCGCTTCTCCGCGCCGTCCCCACCGGCGCCCTCCTGGTCTGGCGCGACTCCCTGGTTCTGGTCGTCGCCACCGTGCTTCTCTACCTGCTGGTCGGCATGGACCTCCACCTGAGCTTTCTCGACGGCGTCATTCTGGTGTCGATGCTCGGGGCGTACCTGACCCTGGTGTGGAGGGACCGGAAGGTGGATGCGGAGTCCGTGCTCCCCGAAGGCGGGGACATTCCGAGCCCGGGCCCTTCCCCGTGGAAGGAGGGGGCCTTTCTGCTGTTGGGGCTCCTCCTGGTCGGCGTCGCATCACACTTCCTCATAGGCTCCGCTTCGGCGTTGGCGCGGAGCTTCGGCGTGAGCGAATGGGCCATCGCCGTGACGGTGGTGGCGGCGGGCACGTCGGTCCCCGAGCTGGCCACCACCCTGGCGGGGGTTGCCCGTGGGCACATGGGCCTGAGCGCGGGCAACGTCATCGGGAGCGACATCTTCAACGTCCTCGGGGTCCTGGGGTTGGCCGGCATCCTCCACCCGATGGAACTGGATCCCGCAGCCCGGGCTTCGCTGCTTGCGCTCTCGGGCATGGTCATCGTCGTCTTCCTCATGATGCGCACCGGGTGGCGGGTGTCCCGGACCGAGGGCGCAGCCCTGGTGTGCCTCGCCGCGCTCCGCTGGTTCATGGACTTCGCCACTCGCCAGTAGGAGCCGCCGTGGATCTGGAGCGACTCAGGGCCGAAACACCCGGGTGTGCCCATCGCATCCACCTGAACAGCGCCGGCGCGTCGCTCATGCCGCGCGTCGTCCTGGACGCGGTGCGCGGGCATCTCGACCTGGAAGCGAACATCGGCGGCTACGAGGCGGCTGCCGAAGCGGCGTCGAGCATCGAGGCAGCCTATGGCGCCATGGCGGACCTCCTGGACACCCACTCGGGAAACGTGGCCTTCACCGAACACGCCACGGCCGCCTTTGTCCAAGCGCTCTCATCCGTGCCCCTCCAGCGCGGCGACGTGGTGGTGACCACCCGCCACGACTACGTATCCAATCAGATCCAGTACCTCTCCCTGGCCGAACGGTTCGGCGTCGACGTGGTACGCGCGCCCGATGCCCCCGAGGGGGGCGTGGACCTCATGGCTCTGGAGGAGATCATCCACCGGCGGCGCCCCCGGCTGGTGGCCGTGACACACATCCCCACCAACTCCGGACTGGTTCAGGACGTGGCGGCGGTGGGCCGGATGTGTCGGGCAAGAGACATCCTCTACCTCGTGGACGCGTGCCAGTCCGTGGGTCAGATGCCCGTCTATCCTGAACAGATCGGCTGCGATTTTCTATCGGCCACCACAAGGAAGTTCCTTCGAGGGCCCAGGGGTGCCGGCCTTCTGTGGGTCTCCGACCGGGCCCTGGACGCTGGATTGGCCCCCCTGTTTCCCGATCTGCGCGGCGCCGACTGGGTCGAGGGTGACCTCTTCCAGCCGGCCCCCGACGCCCGCCGCTTCGAGACCTGGGAATTCGCGTGGGCCCTCGTGCTGGGCGCCGGCGCCGCCGCGCGCTACGCGCTGGACGTGGGGCTGGACGCGATCCAGGGGCGTTCGTGGGCTCTGGCCGCGCGACTCCGCAACGCGCTGCAAGGCGTCCCGGGCGTGCGCGTTCTGGATCAGGCGGAGACCCTCAGCGCCATCGTAACGGCTTCCGTGGCGGGCCACGCTCCGCAGGACCTGGTGGCCGCCCTCAGGGCGCGTTGCATCAACACCTCGTCGCAGACACGGTTGGATGCCGTGTTGGACTACGATGCCAAAGGGGTGGACGGTGCGCTTCGCATGTCCCCTCACTACTTCAATACCGACGACGAGCTGGACGCGCTGGTGGGAGCACTCGCGGAACTGACTGGACCGCGATAGAGATCCGCTGCCCGAACCCGGCGCCCAGGCGTCCCCCTTGCCGAGACGGGCCTCCATTGCGCTCTTGTACTGGCGCCCCTCGGGCGCACGCGGTCGATGACGTGATCGTGGACAACCCTCCCTATCGTGAAGAATATCCCGGAGTGCCGCGTATCCGGTCTGACAGGAAGGAGTTGCGTTGCAACCAGAGGTGGAGCGAGAGCTGATTCGCAAATGCAGGACCGGGGATGCTCGCTTCTACGAGCCCCTGGTCCGGGCATACGAACCGTCAGGCATCCGGTTGGCCGTGGCCATGCTGGGAAACATGGAGGACGCACACGATGCGCTCCAGGACGCGTTCGTGAAGGCATACGAGGCACTTCACCGATTCGATCTTCGTCGTTCCTTCGGGCCTTGGTTCTTCCAGATCCTGAGGAACCACTGCCGGGACATGCTGCGAAGCCGACAGGCGAGGTTCAAGTTGGAAGTACTGGACGAGAGACTCGAGCTCAGACCCGCGGATGCGGAAAAGGGACCGGAGCGGACACGAGAGCGGGCCGCGGCGAAGGAGCTGCTGTGGAGGGCTCTGGAGCGGATCGGTGAAGAACACCGGGAGATCCTCGTCCTCAAGGAACTCCAAGGGTTCCGATATAACGAAATAGCCCAGATCCTGGACATCCCCGAAGGCACGGTGGCGAGCAGGCTCTTCCATGCTCGCCGTGCCCTCAAGGATGCCCTGGAGTCCATGGGCGCGGAATTCCCGTAGGAGACGAGAGCCGTGTCGGACCCCATCACCCATGACGACCTGATGCGCTTCCTCGACGGCGAGTTGCCGCCGGGAGAACACGCGCGCATCGCCGCCGCCATCGACTCCTCCACGGAGCTCAGCCGGGAGGTTTCCATCTACAGGGCCGTGAAGGGCGGGTTCCAGGGGCTCAGCTTCCACCCGGGGACGTACCACCATTCGGTCTGGGACCAGGTCGAGCGGCACCTCACCCGCCCCATCGGATGGATCCTCCTCGTTGGAGGCGTAGCCGTATGGACGGGATACGGCGCCTACGTGTTCGCCACATCCTCCGTCGATCCGTGGGAGAAGCTGGCGGCCGGAGCCGTGGTCATCGGCGTGATCCTGCTCCTCACCGGCGTCATATGGGAACGATATCGGGAGTGGCTCACCGACCCCTACCGAGATGTCTACAGATGATCGTCGTCACCACGCCCGACGTTCCCGGAATGCGCGTCGTCGCCACCCTCGGCCTCGTGCGCGGCAATACGATCCGGACGCGGCACATCGGCCGCGACATCATGGCCGCGCTGCGGAACATCGCCGGCGGCGAGATCCGCGAGTACACCAAGATGATGGCCGAAGCCCGGGAGCAATCCATCGATCGCATGGTGGAAGAGGCGGAGTCGCTGGGCGCGGACGCGGTGGTCATGGTGCGCTTCCAGACCGCCGAGATGATGCAGGGCGCTGCGGAGATGCTCTGCTATGGGACCGCAGTGAAGCTGGTGCCCCAGGAGTAGTGCCTCACCCGCCGAAGACGCCGAGCTACGTGGTCCCCCTTACAGTCCCTGCCCATCCCCCGCGACCCCGTCGCAGAGTTGTGAAAGCCCTGGCCGTGGTCCTGTTGGCGCTCTCGCACGCCGGATGTGCCTCGCTGGGCGGCCCCGGACACGCCTCCTACCGAAAGCAGATCGACGCGGTGCTCGATGCTCCGCCTCTGGACCAGGTCCACTTCGGGATTCTGGCCGTGGACGCGGCCTCGGGAAGGACGCTCTACGCCCGCGACGCCCATCGGAAGTTCGTGCCGGCGTCGAACCAGAAGATCCTGGTCACGTCGGCGGCCCTGTCTCTTCTGGGGCCCGGCTACCGATACGAGTCCGCCCTCTGGAGCGACGGACCGTTTGCGGATGGAGTCCTGGACGGCGACCTGGTTCTGGTCGGGACCGGAGACCCCACGCTGTCACGACCCTTCTGGCCTTCCGGCGAAGAGGCTCTTCAGGCGTTGGCGGATTCACTGCTTGCCGCCGGAGTGCGCCGAGTCACGGGGGCGCTGGTGGTGGATGCCACCCGGTGGGATTCGACCACCGTCGGACCCACCTGGGAGGTCGAGGACCTTCCCTTCGCCTACGGATCCACCGGCGGCGCCTTCGCACTGGATCACGGGGAGATCACCGTCGTGGCCAGAGGTGGCGAGGTCGAAGGCGATCCCGCCACCGTGAGCTGGACTCCACTGGGGAGCCATGATTTCGTCGTGGCGCACCTCAGCACGGCGCCCTCGGATTCCAGCACCCGGGTCCGGTCCGACTACCTGCCTGAGTCCCACAAGCTCGTTCTGGAAGGACGGGTCGCCGCCGCAGCGACGGATACGCTGCGGTTCGCGCTCAGGGACCCCGTCCGTCAGGCGGTCGCCACGCTGGCGAGGATCCTCGACCAGCGGGGCATCGAGGTGGACGGGGGAAGCCGGGTGACCTGGGACGCCACCGCCGCGGTGACCGCGGCGTGCGCGGCAGGAGGGAGCGCAGCCTGTCCCGAAGCCCGGCGGATCGCCGGCCTCCGCTCGCCCCCCCTGTCCGAGATCGTCGAGGCCATTCTCGAACCCAGCCAGAATTGGATGACGGAGCAACTCATCCGGACCCTGGGCGCCGAGTTGGGCGATCGTGGCAGCTGGAAGGCGGGAACCGACGTGGTCACGAGCTTCCTCGTGGACGAAGTGGGAATCGACTCCCTGGATGTGGCGCCCCGGGACGGTTCGGGCCTTTCGGCCCACAACCTGGTGACACCCCGGGCCCTGGTGCGCACCCTCCAGTACATGGCTGCGGGTCCCAACGGCGAGATCTACCGTCACGCCATGGCCGAGCCCGGTGAGGAGGATTCCACTCTGGAGCGGCGCCTCACCGAGCTGCAGGGGCGCGTCTTCGCCAAGACAGGTACCATATCCAACGTGAACTCCCTTTCGGGGTATCTCGTAGGGCAGGACGGCCGCGAGGTGGTCTTCTCCCTCCTCTCCAACGGCTCGGGGCTGCCGTCGTCCCGTGTGCGTGCGGCCCTGGACGACGTCATCAAGGTGCTGGCAGGCATCCGCCCATGAGCGATTTCAAGATCCCGGAGCTTCCTTCCGACGAGGAATTGGGCATCGACGAAAAGGACCTCGAGAAGTTCCTCGAGGACGACCGTCCCGAGCTTTCCGAGAAGGAGATGGCGGCGCTCCTGGGCGACGCCCCGAAACCGCCACCGCCGCCCACCCCCAAGAAGCCCCCGAAGGACCCACCCAAAGACCCGCCCAAGGGCCCCAAGAAGAAGGCCGCGCCCAAGCCCCAGGAGCCCTCGGGCCCCCGGAGTCGGTGGCGCGGCCCAGCGGCCCTGGGCTTCCTCGTCGTGCTGGCCTGGCTCAGCAGTTCGTACCGGTACCTGCCCGCGCCGGTGCCAGCCAACGCCCCCGACACGTCCTTCGCGTCGGCGCGGGCCATGGCCAACCTGGTCGAGATCGCCAGGCGGCCCCACCCGCCGGGGTCTCCCGCCCACGCTCAGGTTCGTGGCTACCTGATGGAGCGTCTCGCCGCTCTGGGGCTGGAGCCGCAGGTACAGACCGCGACCAGCATCGTCGGGGAGGGCGGACGACTACGCGCCGCCACGGTGCGGAACATCGTCGCGCGCATCCCCGGTCGGTCCAGCACCGGCACCCTTCTCCTCACGGCCCACTACGACGGAGCGGAGATCGCCCGTGGCGCCGGCGACGACGGTTCCGGCGTGGTGGCGATTCTCGAGACACTCCGGGCCATCGGAGCGGGCACACCGCTTCGGAACGACCTCATCGTCCTCATCACGGACGCCGAGGAGCTCGGACTCCTGGGTGCCCGCGCCTTCGTGGACGAACATCCCTGGATGGCCGACGTCGATGTCGTCATCTCCCTGGAGATGCGCGGCGGAGGCGGCCCCTCGATCATGTTCGAAACGGGCGCGGACAACGGGTGGATCGTCCGGTCGCTGGCGAGCAGCACCGCACGCCCCTTCGCGAACTCCTTCGGTCATGAGGTATACAAGCGACTCCCCAACGACACGGACTTCACGCCCTTCAAGGAAGCCGGAAAGCAGGGCCTCAATTTCGCCGCGATCGGAAGGGCGTCCGTCTACCATCAGACCTACGACTCGCCGGAGAATTTCTCCGAGGCCACCCTCCAGCAGCACGGAGGGAATGCCCTGGCCGCCACCCGTGTCCTGGGAAATGCGGATCTGACCGAGGTGCGCGATGCCGACGCCACCTACTTCTCCCTCCCGTTCTTCGGGATCCGGACCTACGGCATGGAGCTCGTCCTCCCGTTCGCTGCGGCTGTGCTGGCCCTCGCAGCGCTACTTCTGTTGGTGGTGAGGAGGGCCGGCGGCACCTGGGGCGGAATCCTGACCGGCTTCGCGCTGTCGCTCCTCTGCGCCGGAGTCACTGCCGGCGCCGGGTACGGGTTGATGGCGTGGCTCCCCCGCTTCCATCCGGAGTTCGGCTCCCTGCACGGGAGCGCTTTCCATCACGAGGGCTGGTACGTGCTGGCGTTGACCGGGGTCTCGCTGGCCGCCGTCACGACGTGTTTCGGTGTGGCCCGTCGACGCTTCACCGCGGCAGCGCTGACCTGGGGCGCGCTCCTCCCGCCGCTCGGCGCCATGGCATACGTGTCGGTGGCGTTCCCGGCCGCCGCCGCGAACCTGCAGTGGCCTTTGGCGGCTACACTGCTGGGTGTCGTGCTCCTCGTGATCCCTCCGCGCGGTCGGGCCCTGTCCATCGTGCTGGTGGGCACCTTGGCCTTGGCGGTTCCGGTGATGGTCTTCCTGGTGCCCCTGACGGAGCTTCTGTGGCTGGGCCTGAGCTTCCGGGCGGCCGCCGTGATCGGTACCGTGCTCACCCTGCTTCTGCTGCTCCTCCTTCCGGCCCTGGAACGCCTGCGTGAGCCCAACGCCTGGTGGGCCCCTGTGTCGGCGCTCCTTCTGGGCGCCGCCTTCCTGGGACTCGGAATCCGAGCGTCCGCCCCCACGGCGTCACGCCCGGCACCCTCCACGCTCGCACTGGCCTTCGACCACGGCACGTCCGAGTCGCTGTGGCTCACGGACACGTCGGAGGAGTCGGTGGATTCCGCGGCGCATTCCTGGGCGGCCGGCCGTGCCGGCTCGGCGTTCGGGGAAACCCGCTCCCTGGACCGATTCGGATACGCACACGACCGCGACGGCGAGGACACCAGGACGGAGGCCCGCGTGACCCCCGGTCCCCAGGTGGAGGCCCCCCGTCCCGAGGTGTGGGCTCTCTCCGACACCGTGGTGGATGGCGCTCGCCTTCTGCAGTTGGCGGTCCGCTCTCCCATGGGAGCCGAACTGGTCCAGTTCCTCTTCCCCGCGGGGGGTGGCACCCGGCTGACCGCCATAAACGGGCAGCCGGTCCCGGAGGATTCCCAGGCCACCCTCGTCGAGCACTGGGGCACCCCGGATCCGGTCATCTTGCTCGACCTTGAGATGGCCGCGGAGACCCAACCCGAGATGGACGTCGTGGAGCATCTGCTTCGGCCACAGGAGCTGCTGGGCGTCGAGCCGTTCCAACGTCCCGAAGAACTGGCGCCCGACATCGTGTGGAAGAGCGATCGCGCAATGATCCGCACCCCCGCGGCCTCTCTCGACATCATGCCCGGACCGCCCCCGTTCTCGCTGGATTCCGAGAACGCTCTCCGGACCCAATTCGTGGAGCCTGGTGCGGCCTCGGCCCCGGCGGACGCCGTGCCCCCAGTCGACACACTGCCAGCGGATACCCTGCCGTCCGCCACGCCCGCCGTCACCGCGGACACTCTGGTGCGGCCTGACACGTCCGTGTCCCCTGTGGTCGGCGCCCGGCGATGAAGAACCGACGCTTGGCGCTGGCGGCTTTGGTGGTGGCGGCCTGCACGGTGGAGCAGTTGGCCACGCCCTCGGCTACGTTCGAGGTGCCGGAGACCCGAGGCGGAGCGTGGTACAAGGGGAATACCCACACGCACACCACCAATAGCGACGGGGACTCCCCACCCGAGGTCGTCGCCGGTTGGTACAAGGACCACGGCTACGACTTCCTGGTCCTGTCGGACCACAACTTCTTCACGGACCCGGAGACCCTGGCGTCCCTGGTGGACTCGGCGTTCCTCCTCATCCCCGGGGAGGAGGTCACGTCCGCGTTCGACGGACGCCCGGTCCACGTGAACGGACTGAACCTGCCCGGCCTGGTGGAGCCCCGCACCGCCGAGAGCATGGTGGGCACGATCCAGGCGAACGTGGACGCGGTGCGGGACGTGGACGGGGTACCCCACATCAACCACCCCAACTTCCGTTGGGCCTTCGGAGCCCGGGAGTTGGCCCAGGTGGAGCGCGACCGGCTCCTGGAGATCTGGAACGGGCACCCCACCGTGCACAACGTGGGTGGAGACGGAACGCCAGGGATGGAAGAAGTGTGGGACGCTCTCCTCACGGGTGGCAAGCGGATCTTCGGGATCGCCGTCGATGACGCCCACCACTTCCAGGGCGAGTTCAGCCGCGACCGCGCGAATCCGGGACGAGGGTGGGTGGCGGTTCGGGCGCCCGACAAGAGCGCTGGCGCCCTCATGGCGGCGTTGGAAGAGGGTCGCTTCTACGCCAGCAACGGAGTGGAGTTGGACTCCGTGGTCGTCCTGCCTCGCCGACTGGAGATTCATGTCGCGGAAAGAGGTGACTTCCGCCACACGACCACGTTCATCGGTTCGGGCGGCCGGGTGTTGGCGATGAGCACGGACAATCCTGCGGTGTACGTGCCCGACGGATCCGAAGGATACGTGCGGGCTCGCGTGACGGACTCCATGGGATACCACGCCTGGACCCAGCCGGCCTTCATGACCGACGGATAGGAGGCAGGGGCCCCTACCCGGTGGCCTCACCCAACCCAAAGAGTCAGATTCGCATCGAACGGTACACCTGGCCGCCCGGCAGGAACGCGGCGATCCGTCTGATCCGTTCAGCACTGCCCAAACAGGAGGGAACCCGTGGTACGAGCTCTTGTCGCCGCTGCCTTCATCCTCCTCGCGGCCGTCATCATATGGCTGGCGTTCGTGGTGGGGACCGATACCACACTGGGTGACCTGTTCGTCAACCTGGGCACCGAGATCATCGGCATCGTGATCACGGTGGCGGTCGTGGAGTCGTTTCTGGAGCGCCGCCGTCTCCAGACGCGGGGGCGCCAACTCGCCTGGGACGCCCTTCACGCCGCCGAGACCGCAGTGTGGGTCTGGCAAGGTGGTCCCAGAGAAATGGAGACGGACGAACTCCTGGGCGTGCTCAATGCCGTCCACGCCGAGGACCCCCTCCCCGACTTCACCGAGGGCCTGTTCCTGAACCTGGGCACGCGGAGCCGGCGCCTCCTCAACAACGACCCACAGGCCGTCGCCGCCATCCCGGGTTTCATGAGCGGCCTCGAACAGTTCGCGCGCCTGAGTGCCATCCGTGACGGCAAGAAATCCATGGCATCGAGGAAGGTCGCCGACATCGTGGAGGAGGGGGTAAAGGCCATGGCACAGTGTCTGGGCCAGCCCACGGAGCGTCACCTGGCCAGCCTGATCCGCTACCGGGACCCCTCTCTGGAGAGCCAGGAGCGCCGTCACTTCGGCGGGCGAGGACGAGCCGGGACCTGGCGCGCCTCCAGCTCAGCCCTGGACGGCTAGATTGAGTGGGGCCTTTAACGTCATCGACGGCACGGGCGTCCATTCTATCCAGAGGATGGTGTCTGCTCCCCATCAAGGACGAAACAATGAGACGCGAAACGAAGATCTTCACGACCCTGACCGTGGCGGGCTCCATCGCCCTTGCCGGATGCGGCGAGAGCACGAGCCCCGATATCCTGGACCAGGCCCTTACCCTGAATGCCGCCATGGTGGCCGCCGACGCGACGCTCGAGGATCTGAACCTGGCGCGCGCTCCCTTCGCCTTCGGTCCCCGAGGTGCGCCGGAGCCGGGAATCGGCCCCGGCCCCATGGGAGAACCCGGCGGACACAGGGGTATCGGCGGTGCGCTCTCGGGCACCCGGTCGGTGACCTTCTATGATGTCGAAGGCCACACGCAGGACGCCTACGACCCCATCACAACCGCCAGTATCCACTTCCTCCTCGAAGTCGGCGGACAGGTGGCGCGGTCCGGGTGGAGTGGCACGTTGAGCCGCCTCCGGGACATGACGGTGTCGGGGCTGGAGCTTCAGGAGACCACACGGATCTTCAATGGGTCGGGGACGGAGGCGATCGGGCGCAGCCGCACGTTGGACGACGGTACCGAGGCGAGCTTCGACATGGCGGGCACGTTCACGTACACCGCCCTCGAGGTCCCGATTCCCGGATCCGAAAACCGCTACCCGCTGTCGGGGACGGTGAGCCGGTCCATGTCCGTGACCGTGGTGAACGGCCCCAACGGCGACAGGACTCGCGACGTGAACGTGGTCATCACCTTCAACGGAACAAACACCGCCACGGCCTTGGTGAACGGCGAGAGCTACGAGATCGATCTCGACACGCGGCCCGGGGGATTCCCTCTGAAGGGGCGCTTCGGACGAAACGGCGGCTGACTTCCCTCGGGTCTTCGCCGACCCTGCATCGGCGCCCGGGCTCCCGTGTAGGGCCCGGGCGCCTTCCTTTTCGTGGAGGAGAGCGAAGGTTCGGAGACGTGGAGCCGTATCTCGAGGTGGACCCTCCCCAAGTCCGAGGAACGCGGGCATGCATGACGACGGGCGGCGGTACAGCGACGAGGAATTCGCCCTCATCCTACGGATGGCGGCGGAGAGCGGGGTTCTGTCCGACCACTTGAAGCCTCGCTCAGGTGACGGTCTGACCCTCGCGGAGATCACCCAGATTGCCGCCGAGGTGGGGATCCCGGCTCCCCTGGTCCAGCGCGCCGCGGCGCGCCTCGGCGACGGCGATGCGACCCAGTCATCCAGGCTTTGGGGTGGGCCTTTGCGCCACACCCGACGCGACGTCGTCGCAGGAACCATGGACCCCGGATCCCTGGCCCGTGTGGTGGACACCATCCGCGACGCAGCGGGACAGTCGGGCGAGGTGAAGGAGGAGTTGGGCCGGGTGGTGTGGAGCAGCATCGGCGAGCCGACTCAGATCCGCGTTTCCCTTGCACCCGATGAGGACGGCACCGGGGTCGTGGTCTCCGCAGACCGCAACGGCGCTTTCGTGCTGACCTGGACCTTTCCGGTTCTCGCCGGAATGGTCGGGGCAGGCATCACCGGTGCCATCATCGAGCCGGCCACGGTCGCCGGTGGTGTGGCACTCTTCGGGGGAATGACCGCCGGTGGGCTTGTCGTGGCCCGAGCGCTCTGGGGCAGGAGCACCCGAGCCGTCGGCAGAAAGCTCGACGCGGTGTTGGAACGGACCCGCCGCGCCGTCGCAGCCGCATCCCAGCCCGGCTAGGAAAAGGCCCGAGCCATCCAACCGGCCATTTCATCAGCAACGGAGGGATCGCTTTCGGTCTCCAGCAGGAAGGACTCCATGGGGTCCATCCCGTCCAGGCCGACCTTGTAGAAGTGGGTGAGCTCCGGAAAGAAGGACGATTCGGTCGGGAGGCCGGCGGCGTCCCTGGCCGCCCGGAGCGCCATCGCGTGATGCGCCGGCACCGACGAGTCGCGTCCCCCCTGCACGATGAGGACCGGAAGAGGAACCTGCGCCAGCGTCGCCGCCGGATCCACGGCGTCGATCTCCACCATGTACCGCACCCCCTCCTCGCCAAACCCGGCGACATAGGCCATGGAAGCCAGGGTCGGGTCCGAGGCGTCCATCTCCGGAGCAGGTTCACCCCGGCGGAACGCATCCACGACGCGGTCGAACGCCCGATACGCATCCGGGGAACTCCCGGGGGGCACCGGCAGCTGTTCCCGCATGATCCCGAAGATCCCCACCGAAGGGCCCGAGAGCAGCACGACGCCGTCCACGGCAACGCCCTGGGCCGCCGCCATGGTGACCACCACGGCACCCTCGGAGTGTCCGGCCACGACCACGGGGACATTCCCCGGGGCGCGATCCCGAAGAACCTCCAGCGCGGACTCCAGCACCAGGACCCGGCTCTGGAACGTGCGGTTCTTCGCCGCGACGTCGGCGTCCACCACCTCGGAACCGGTGCCGGGGCCACGCTTCGCGTACCGCAACACCGCCATTCCCCGGGCAGCCAGTTGACGCCCCAAGTCGGCGTACACATGCGGCCGGGCGTTCATCATCGGCAAGTTGCCGTCCACGTCGAGGAACAGTGAACCGGGCACCAGGACCACCCCGCCTCGTGGATCTCCCTGGGCCGGCCGGGTCAGCACCGCGGGAATGCGCTGCCCCACCGTCTCCAGGAACAGCGCCTCCTCCGTGTACGAACCGCGGGCCTGTCCATGAGATGTCATGGCTGCTCCTCCCGGACCCCTTCGGCCCGTCGTGCCGGTATCCGCCGCTCCGGCGCGAAGCACCGCTGCTGATGCGAGGGGACCTGCGACGGTGGCGGTGACGTCCTCCGGGGAGAGCCCCCGGTGCCCTCGGCCAACGCGCGAACCTCAACGGCCTGCATCGACATCGTCTTCCCTCCTCCAAGACTCCCCAGGCAACCCCGGAGCGGAAGGATACAACCTGACGCAGCGTGAGGGTCAAGCCGGCCAGGGCACACCGCCCGCGGCGAGCAGCCGACGCGCGTTGGCTTCCAGGAGGTCCGCCATGTCGTCGCGGTCCATGGCCCGGACCTCCGCCAGGCGCTCCACCACCCGTTCCAGGAGGGCGGGCCTCCCCTCCCGACCCTCCAACCACGCCCATCCGCCCGGGTTGTCGGTCTCACTGAGAAGACGATCGAGGGGAATGCGCCGGGCGACCCGCGCGATGCGATCCGATCGGAGCACCTCCACACCCACCGAGAAATACGCCCCCAGGTCCGTCAGCGCGGCCAGGGGCCGCATGGGACCATTGTACCAATGCACCACCGCCAGGGGGCCTCCCGCGTCCCGCATACGCTCGGCGATCAACGCCTCGGCGCCCGACGTATGGAGGTTCAGAATCTTGCCGGTCCGGCGGGCCGCATCCAGGAAGAAGGTGAACACTTCCTCCTGGGGGCCAAACGCCTCCTCGTCCTTCACGAAGCGCCGGTCCAGCCCCACCTCGCCCAGCATGAGCGCCCCGTCCACGAGTTCCTCCAACTCGTGCAGTCGCCGGGCCCAGGCCGGAGCGTTCCACGGATGGATCCCGAACGACGGAAGGATGGAGGGCTCCTCACGGCTCAGGGCCACCGAGGCTCGGTACGAAGCCACGTCCATGGATACCGCCAGCGACACGATGCCGTGGCCCCGCATCTCGGCCCGAGCCACCGGCCAGCCGTCTCCGTAGCCGTCCACGTGGACGTGGGCATCGACCAAGGTCATGGCGGGGGCTCGGCGAAGAACCCCCAATGCGCCAGCATATAGCCCTCCACCGCGCGTGCCAGCCCGACCCCGAACGCCCGCCGGTTCTCTTCGGTGTCCCGGATGCCCGGGCTGTGGAGCTCCATCTGGATTCCGCTCACCGTGCCTCCGTGCAGCGACCCGTGGCGGTCGGTGTTGTAGCCACCGGAGAAGTACTCGGCTTCGCCCGGAGACGGAGCCGCCGGGCTCGGGACCGAGGGAACTCCCTGCTCGGCCAGAAGCGCACCGAAACTCCGGTCTCCGCGAAGAAGCCGACTGAACGGGTGCGGGCTGGTGGCCGCAAGAGCGCGTATACTGCTCAGCGCGGCGTACCCTCCCGCATCCACGGTCTCGTCATCGAGGTCCAGCGTGGCGGCGCTGAGCAGGTAGCCCAACTCCACGCGGGCGATCGCATGACCATGCCCGTGGATCTCCAGAAAGAGCCCCGACCCGTAGTCCTCCACGATCCTTTCCTCCGCGACGTCGATGTAGGCCTGGAACTCGGCCCAGGCGTTTTCGGCGTAGGGGTTGCCCTGGGCGGCTTCGACGATCTCGCGGTTCGGATCGAGCTTGGTGCGCTTCAGGTGCGCGATGACGAGGTGGGGCGCTCTCCCCGTTCGCTGGAGGAACGCGTCGCGCACCGCTCGCGACGTCTCCACCGTGTTGACGTCGGTCACCGTGGTGCCGGTCGGGCGATCCGGGATCTCCGTGGGGGTCAGCGCGCCACCGTGGGGGACACTGACCACCAGGGGCAGATCTCCCGGGACGTACTCCACATAATCCGCCCGCCCGAAATAGCTGACCCCGGGTTCGTGCCGCGTGACGGCCGGGGGCGCCCACACCTCCACCTCCGCCGAAGCGGAGGCGCTCCCGGAGTGAGCGGTTACCTCCGTCGCGCCCGTGGCCACGGCCGTCACGCGACCGGTTGCGTCCACCGTGGCCACCGTGGGATCGCCCGAGGCCCACACCACCGATGGTCCGCCGGTGACGGCAGCCTGAATCACCACCGTGCTTCCGGCGCCGACGAGGAGTACGGCCGTGGGGGTCAGATCGATGGAGGTCACCGGAGAGACCTCGACCTCGAGGCCGCCGCATGCGCAGAAGAGCGGGGCGACAACGAAGGAGAGGAAGCGAACGAGGACGGTGCTCACCCTAGCCGCCACCCATCCCGTCTTCTCCGGGAACGGATTGAGCGGAGGAGCGCTGCATCCAGTGACCATGGTGCGACCTGGGCTCTCCATCTCTCGTCGTCGTCGAGGCTCGTCCGAACCAGGAAGATGACTCCTCGACCGGTGGCCGCGACATCCCCTACCCAGGGGGCGGATCGGAGAGGTGGCCGCCGGGAGGGACGACGCACGGAGACGCCTGGCCGATCCTGGTCCGAGGCGGGAGATTCCAGAACCGATCCGCACCCGCCTCCTCGAGACGCCCCCCATGGTCCTCTTCACCGCCGCCCTCCTCGTTTTCGCCACACCCCCCGACTCCGCTTCGGAGGCCGTCATCGCCGCCCGGGTCGAAATCGTCCGCACGGAGTACGGCGTGCCGCACATCTATGCCGAAGACCTCGAGGCCATGGGCTTCGGGCTGGGGTGGGTGCAGCTGGAGGACTGGGGGGACGTCACCGCGGTGAACCTGGTGAAGGCCCGGGGGGAATATGCCCGTTTCGTGGGCCACGACTCCATCGCCGGGGACTTCACGGCCAGGGAGGACTACGCCGTCGCGGTTGCGAGTTGGCCACTGCTGTCGCCCGAGACCCGGGCCGTGTACTCGGGGTTCGCCGCTGGCATGCGCCACTACGTCCGCCTCCACCCCGGGGATTTCCCCGCCTGGATGAAGCCGGACTTCAGCGGGATCGATGCCCACGCACGGGAGGTTCAGAGCTGGAGCCGCGCCGACGCCGCCTCCTTCGTGCGCGGACTCAGGCGCCGCGAGGGGGCGAGGGGGGCCCCGGAGCCGGACGCCGAACGCACGCAGGCAGGCGCGGACCCGGACGCATTCGCCCTGGACGGGTCCAATGCCTGGGCCTTCCACGGGAGCCGCACAACCTCCGGCAAGACCATCCTCCTGCGTAACCCCCATTTGGCATGGAACGCTGGTTACTACGAGGCCCACGTGGTCGTCCCGGGGGTGCTGGACTTCTACGGGGACTTCCGGATCGGCGGCGCCTTCGGGATCATCGGAGGCTTCAACCGGGCCCTGGGATGGGCCACCACCAACAACTACCCCGCCTACTCCCAGGTGTACGCGCTCGAGACGGATCCGGACCACGAGGACCACTACCTTCTGGACGGTAGGTCGTGGGCGCTTCAGGAGCGGAGGACCTCGGTGGAGTACCGCACGGCCTCGGGAGGCCTGGGCACCGAGACACGCTCCACATGGCGGACCCCCTATGGGCCCGTCATCCACCGCACCCCGGACCGCCTGTACGTCCTCAAGGACCCGCGGGACGGGGAGTGGCGCAGAGGGGAGCAGTTCCTGAGGATGATGGGGAGCGGCTCCCTGGAAGAGTGGTTGGGCGTCATGCGCATGCGGGCCCACCCCTCGTCCAACTTCACCTACGCCGACGCGGCCGGAAACATCGTCCACCTCTACAACGCCCTTCTCCCGCGTCTCCCCCACGAGGTCACGGGCGACACGGCCGCTTTCGCTCGGAGCAGCGCCGACATGTGGACGGAGCTGGTTCCATTCGACGATCTCCCGATCTACGTCAATCCCGTCGGCGGATACGTGCAGCAGGCCAACGACACGCCGGACTACACAAACCTCAACGTGCCCATGGGTCGGGATACGGTCCCGGCCAATGTCCCGGCGCCCCGCCTCCGACCCCGCAGCCAGCTCTCGCTGTCCTTGGTGCACGACGCTCCCCGGCTGAGCCTCGAGGACGTGGTGGCCCTGAAGCATTCCCCGCGCATGCTCGTCGCGGAGCGGGTGGTGGACGACCTCGTCGCCCTGGTGAAGGAATCGGACGCCATGGCCGACGTCTCCGTGGCGGAGGCGCTCCGGGTCCTGGAGGCGTGGGACCGCACCGCCGCCGCCGACAGCCGCGGGGGCGTCCTGTTCGAGATCTGGGCGAACCGCTACGCCGAGACCACCGACACCGCACGCTTCTTCAGAGAACCGTGGACGCCTGAGCGCCCCATGGCCACACCGCAGGGCATCGGATCTCCCGCCGAGGCGGAGGCGGCGTTCCGCTGGGCCGCAGGCTTCATGGACGGCCGCGGGTGGGCCTGGGACATGCCGTGGGGAGAGCTCCACAGGGTCATCCGCGGAGACGTGGACGTACCCGTGGCGGGGTGCCCATCCACCCTGGGGTGCTTTCGCACGCTGTCGTTCGGGCCCACCGACGACGGGCGCCTGGCGGCCGACCGGGGCGACGGCTGGGTTCTCGCCGTGGAGTTCGGGGACATACCCCGGGCGTATTCGGTCCTCGCCTACGGGGAGAGCAGCCGGGAGGACTCTCCGCACTTCTCCGACCAGGCCACAATGTTCGCCCAGGGGGGTATGAAGACCGTGGCCTTCACCACCGAGGACATCCAACGAACCGAGGTGAGGCGCTACCGGCCCGGCGCCCGAGAACGATGAGCGAACACGCGAAGCCCGACCGCGATCGGGTGAAGTACTGGAACCGGATCCTGCAACCGTATTGGGGCGCCGACACGCGGAAGAGCGTAACCCAGCTCCTCACGTCGGCCGTGCCCTTCGTCATCCTCTGGTACGTCGCCTACCGAAGTCTCGCGGTGGGCTATTGGCTGACGCTCCTGGTGGCGGTGCCCACCACGGGATTCATGATGCGCCTCTTCATGATCCAGCACGATTGCGGGCACGGCTCGTTCTTCCACTCCCGGCGCGCCCGCGACACGGTGGGCTTCTGGATCGGCGTCCTTCTCCTCACGCCCTACGAGTATTGGCGGAAGACCCACGCGCACCATCACGCCCACGCAGGCGACCTGTCGTTCCGGGGCTTCGGCGACATCGACACGCACACCGTGAAGGAGTATCGGTCGTGGCCCCGGCTGAAGCGCCTGGGCTATCGGGTCTATCGCAACCCGCTGGTGCTTTTCAGCGTTGGCCCTGCGTTCCACTTCATCGTGAAACACCGATACCCGTGGGACATTCCCCGGGACTGGAAACACGCCTGGCGGAGCGTTTGGCTCACCAACCTCGCCATCGCCGGCGTGGTGACCCTCATGGTGCTGGCGGTGGGGTGGAAGGCGTTCCTGATGGTGCAGCTTCCGGTGACGCTCATGGCGTGCTCCCTGGGCGTGTGGCTGTTCTACGTACAGCACCAGTTCGAACACACCTATTGGCACTGGCACGAGAACTGGGACTACTACGACGCCTCCCTGCACGGGAGCTCGTATCTCAAGCTCCCGGCTCCGCTCCAGTGGATCACTGCCAACATCGGGGTGCACCACGTCCACCACATGAGCGCGCGCATCCCCAACTACAAATTGCAGCAGGTCCACGACGAGAACCCGGAGTTCCAGGTCGTGACCCAGGTGACCCTCAAGGACACCTGGAAGCTCATCAACCTGACGTTGTGGGACGAAGACCGGCAGCGCCTCATCCGGTTCAAGGACCTGACAAAGCTCCCCAGCGCCGCGTAGCCCGCGGACGCGACGGTTGAGCCCCGGGCCTCCTGGGGCGTAGACTCCCTCTCCACCCCGGATCAGGAGGCAGGCATGGAGTTGGGCGCGTTTTCGACGAGTCTCACCGTGAAGGACCTGGCGGCGTCGCAGGCCTTCTACGAAAAGCTGGGATTCGAGGTCAAGGGAGGCGACCTGGCCGATCATTACCTCATCATGACGAGCGGCCGCACCGTGATCGGCCTGTTCCAGGGGATGTTCGACAAGAACATCCTCACGTTCAATCCGGGGTGGCGCGGTCCATACCAGGAAGTCGAGGGTGACTTTCCCGACGTGCGTGAAATCGCCCGCTACCTGGACGAGGCCGGCGTCGAGCTGACGACGAGGGAGCTCCCCGACGGCGGCGGGCCGGGTCACATCACGCTGCTGGATCCGGACGGGAACCCCATCCTCATCGATCAGCACCGGTAGGCCGGAGGGCACGCTTCCTTGCCCCGTCCCGCGCGGGCCCGGCACATTGGCGTCATGACACGTTCCGCCCTCGCCGCTCTCGTAGCATGCGCCGTTCTGCCGGGCTTCGCCCCGGCACAGACACTGCGTTCCCTCTCCTACGACGACTTCTACCGGTTCGAGAGCGCGGGCCAGGTCGCCCTCTCCCCCGACGGGCGCCAGGTCGTCTTCGTGCGGAGCTGGACTCTGGAGGAGGAGAACCGGAACCACGCCGAGCTTTGGCTCGTGTCCACGGACGGGGCAGGCACACCCACGCGGCTGACGAGTCCGTCCACCGAGGCGTCGGCCCCGGCGTGGAGCCCCGATGGCAGGCTGCTGGCCTTCGCTTCTCGCCGCAGCGTGGCCGGAGACCGAGACGGGGGGACCACCTGGTTCCTGCGCATGGATGCACCCGGAGAGGCGTTCCGCATCCCCGGAGTGGGCGGCCCCCCTCGCTTCGACCCCACGAACCGGTGGATCGCCTTCACCCGTGCCGTGCCGCCCAAGGGTCCGCGACCCCAGGCCGATGCCCCGTCCACCGACGCGGAGCGGAAGATCGCGGAACGCTTCGACGGAAAGGCCTTCGACTGGATGGGGTACCGCTTCGACCGCCGAGGGTATCTGGCGGACCCCCGCGACCCCTGGGCCACTCCGCCCGACCAACTCTTCGTGGTCCCCCGTGAAGGAGGGGAACCGCGCCAGCTCACCCACCTGGACGTGGACGTGGGCGGCCCGGCGTGGCGGCCCGACGGCGGCGCCCTGGCGTTCGTCGCCGACACCCACCAGCGCGACGAGCGCAGCTACGAACGGGCGGACCTCTGGATGGTGACGTTGGACGGGACCGTTTCGCGCCTCTCGGACGACGAGTTCGACTACGGGTCCCCGGCCTGGTCCCCCGACGGACGGTGGATCGCGACCCGCGGAGGTGCAGGCCTGGACGTGGTGATCCGCGAGCGTTGGAATCACGGCGCCCCGACGGACCTTTGGCTCTTCTCGTCGGACGGCCGTGAGCGCCGCAACCTCACCGAGGACTTCGACCTCCTGCCCGGAGCGCCGGAGTGGAGCCCAGACGGACGGTGGATCTACTTCTCGTCCGGCACCGGCGGAAACAGTCACCTCTTCCGCGTGCCCGCGACGGGCGGCAGCCCGGAGATGCTCACCACCGGCGACCGACGGGTGGGGTCCGTGTCGTTCTCCGACGACCACGAGCGGTTCGCTTACGTCGCCCAGACGCCCGTGGACCCCGGCGATGTGTACGTCGCGGAGACGCGGGACCCCCGGGGCACGGAGCGGCGCCTCACCGGCCTGAACGCTGAGCTTCTGGCTTCCCTGGACCTCCAGGTCCCCAGCCGCCAGGTCTTCAGCAGCCCCGACGGCACCCAGGTGGAGGGCTGGGTGCTCCCTCCCGCGGGATACCGTGAAGGCGACGGGCGCGCTTGGCCGCTCATCCTCAACGTCCACGGTGGGCCGCACGGAGCGTACGGCAACGAGTTCTCCTTCGAGCGTCAGCTCCAGGCCGCCCAAGGGTACTTCGTGCTCTACACCAATCCCCGTGGTTCCACGGGATACGGAGAGGACTTTCTCTGGGGCACTTGGGGCAGCTGGGGCGACGAGGATTACGACGATGTCATGGCGGGGGTGGACCACGTCCTGTCCCGATACCCGGTGGACCCCGCCCGTATGGGCGTGACCGGATACTCGTACGGCGGGTACATGGCCAATTGGATCATCACCCAGACCGATCGCTTCGCCGCCGCGGTGGCGGGAGCCGGGATCTCCAACTGGATGAGCGACTACGGTACCGCCGACATCCCACGAACCAAGGAGAGCGAGTTCTTCGGGGCTCCGTGGGAGGAAGAAGGACTGAAGAACCTCCTGGCGTCGTCACCCATCGTCCATGCCGCGGGGGTGTCCACCCCGACCCTCTTCGTCCACGGCGAGTCGGACCACCGGGTCCCCATCGAGGAGGCGGAACAGATGTACACCGCTCTCCAGAAGCAGGGAGTGCCCGCCAGGATGATCCGCTACCCCGACTCCTACCATGGCGGATGGACGCCCTGGCGCCTGGTGCACCGGTACTGGTCGTCCATGCAGTGGTGGGAGCAGTGGCTCCGGGAAAAGCCCATATCGTGAGGCGGCCTCTGGGTTCCGTGGCGGCATGAGCGCACTCCCGGCGCGGCTGGCCGCCCTCGTCGTCCTCGCCGTGGTCGCGGCCGCCCATCTGTCGCTGGCACCGGCCATCGCGGACGCCGACTCGTTCTACCACATGGGGCACGCCGCCCAGTACGCCGCCAGCGGCCTTCTCTCCACGGAGTTCCCGTGGGCGACCCAGTCGATCATCGGAGATCTGGGCGGGGACCTCTGGTGGGGCTTCCATATGCTGCTGGTGCCCTTCACGCTTCTGCCCGGCGTGGGCTCGGCCATCGTGGTCGCCTCGGTGGTGTTCACCCTCCTTCTCGCGGCCGCGGTCTTCTGGGTATGCCGCCGCCACGCGGTCCCCGGGGCAGGCTGGTGGACGGCTCTCTTTCTGGTGGCCGTCCCCAACGTCCTGTACCGCTACCTGATGGTGCGGCCCCACGTGCTCTCCCTGGCCCTCGCCCTGCTCCTCGTCTCCTTTCTGGTACGGGGCAGATGGTGGCAGGTCCTTTTGATGGCGTCCGCCGTGACCTGGCTGCACCTCAGCCTCTTCTGGATGGCGCCCGGCCTCGTCGCGGCCTACGTCCTGTCCCGGATGGTGGTGCGGCCGGACCGCGGCGACGCCGGCGTGCCCGTGGCACACGCCGTGGGCGCCGTCCTGGTGGGCACCCTCCTCGGCGCTGCGCTGCGCCCCCACCCCGTGGCCACGGCCGAACTCGCCTATGTCCAGATCGTCCGCCTATTCGCTGAAAAGGCGACCGCCCAGCCCCTGATCTTCGCCACCGAACTCCTCCCCCTTCCTCCGGGAGAACTGTTCCGCTCAGCCTGGTCGTTTCTTGCGGCATGGGTCGCCACCGCTGTCGTCGCGGTGATATGGCGACGCAGGATTCTCTCCTCCCTGCCATCCTCTGAGCGCCTTCTGCTGGTCGTGTCGTATCTCGTCGGCACGGCCTTCCTGGCACTCACCGTACTCTCGGCTCGCCGCGCGCTCGTCGAGTGGGCAGCCTTCGGCTTCCTGGCTCTTCCGCTGGTGTGGGGGCTCGCCGCGCCGCGAGCCGTGATGCGCAGAGCCGCCCCCTACCTGACGGTCCTGCTCGCCGGCCACCTGATCTGGGGAGCCCAACGTCACGTCCTCAACGCCAGGTTGGTGGCCTTCCCTGCCGACGCCATGGCAGAGGTGGCCACCTTCCTGGAGCACCGGGCCCAGCCGGGCGACACGGTCTTCCATGCCCACTGGGACAACTTCGGTCCCCTGTTCGCCCACAACCGCACGCAGCGATACCTGGGAGGCATGGATCCCATCTTCCAGTTCGCCCACGATCCAGGGTTGTACTGGGAGCACTTCTTCCTGTCCGGCGATCTGGTCCAGGAGTACACGTGCGATGCCTGGCCATGCTACGACGGCACCGCCACCGACACATGGGAGGCCATCCGCCACCACTTCGGATCCCGCTGGGTGGTGGTGGAACCGGCACGCAATCCCAAGCTGACCCTCTATCTTCTCAACGACGTTCGCTTCGGCCTCGCTCTCGAGACGCAGCACGAGGTGGTGTTCCGGCTCCTGGATCCGGATCCCACGGCCTTCCCCACCGAGCCTGTGCCCTGACCATGCGCGTGGCCCTCTTCGCGACCTGCCTCGGTGACCGCCTTTTCGCCGACGCCTGCGCCGACGCCGTGCGCCTGCTCCGCCACCTAGGTGTTACCGTGGAGTTCCCACGGGGGCAAACGTGCTGTGGGCAGCCCGCCCACAATGCAGGACACGTGGACGAAGCTCGACGCATGGCGCGCCACACCCTGGATGTCTTTGCCGACGCCGAGTACGTCGTGCTCCCGTCGGGCAGTTGCGCTGGTATGCTGCGCCACACGTACCCCGGGCTCCTGGAGGGCGCCCACGCCGACCAGGCGCGTTTACTGGCCGGGCGCACCTTCGAACTCTCCCAGTTCGTGGTCGAGGTGCTGGGCGTCACCGACCTGGGGGACGGGCTCGAGGGGCGTCGGGTCGCGTATCATCACGGCTGCCACGCCCTGCGGTCGCTTCGCATCCACGACGAGCCTCTCGCACTTCTGCGGGGGGCAGGCGCCCAGGTCCTGCCGTGGGAAGCCGACCAGGAGTGCTGTGGTTTCGGCGGCCTCTTCAGCGTGAAGCTTCCCGTGGTGTCGGCGGGCATGGCGGACCGAAAGCTCGATACGCTTCCTCCGGTGGACGTGGTCACCTCCTCCGACGGCGGATGCCTCATGCAGCTCTCGGGGCGGGCGGGGCGACGGGGTGAGGCGATCCCCTTCCGGCACCTGGCTTCCCTGCTCTGGGAGGCCGTCTCATGAGCGCGCCTCGCCCCGGCGGATACGCCCAGGCAGCAGCCGACGCGATCCGCAATCACCCCGAGGTGCGATCCGCCGTCACCGCCGCCACACGCACGTTCGACACCCACCGCGTCGAAGCCTGGAAGGAGATCGACTCCGACCGGTGGAGGGACTGGGCCCGGGACGTGAAGCAGAACGTGCTCACCCATCTCGACCGGTATCTGGAGGAGGCCGAAGCGCGGCTGACCCAGCGCGGCGCCCACGTGCACTGGGCCGAGAACGCCTCCGAAGCCCTGGATCTGCTGGCCCGGATCACGGAGCGTCACGGCGTGAAGCGCGTGGTGAAGGCCAAGAGCATGCTCACCGAGGAACTGGGTGTGAACGCCTCGCTGGAAGCGCGGGGGATCCGCGTCCGGGAGACCGATCTCGGGGAGTACATCATCCAGCTCCTGGGCCAACCGCCCAGCCACATCGTGGGACCTGCCATCCACCTGAGCGTGGACGACTGCCGGAGACTGTTCCACGAGCGCTTCGGCACGCCCCTGGACGCCACCCCCGACGCCCTGGCCGCCGAGGCTCGACGGGCGCTTCGCGCCGACTTCCTCGCTGCGGACCTGGGCATCTCCGGAGGCAACTTCCTCGCCGCCGATACCGGAACCCTGGCCCTCATCGAGAATGAGGGGAACATCCGCCTGAGCACGTCGACTCCCAGGGTCCACGTAGCGTTCGTAGGCCTGGAAAAGCTGGTTCCCAGGCTTGCCGACCTCTCCGGCTTCCTCCAGCTCACGTCCAGAAGCGCCACGGGCCAGGCCATCGGGACCTTCGTATCCCTCATCACGGGACCCCGCCGGACGGGAGAGCCCGACGGTCCAGAGGAGCTGCACGTCATTCTCGTGGACAATGGCCGGACCCGGGTTCTGGCCGACACAAAAGCGTGGGAGGCGCTCCGGTGCGTGCGCTGCGGCTCGTGCCTCAACATCTGTCCCGTGTACCGGCAGACCGGCGGTCACCCCTACGGCTACACCTACTCGGGACCCATCGGGGCCATCCTTGCCCCCGGACTACTGGGGCTGGAGGAAGCCATGCCGCTCCCCTTTGCCTCGAGCCTGTGCGGGGCGTGCGCCGACGTATGTCCCGTGCGCATCCCCATTCCCGACCTTCTGCTGTACTGGCGCGAGCGCGCCGTGGAGGCGGGGCTCGTACCCGGATTGGAGCGCGCCGGAATGAAGGCCTACGCCGCAGCCGCGGAGCGCCCGGCCCTCTTCGGGGCCGCAGCAGCCTCCCTCCGCCACATCCCCTGGGACAGGGGAGGCCGCGCCCTTCCCGTTCTGGGAGCGTGGACCGGTGAGCGCACTCCTCCGGCGGTGAGCCCCACGTCGTTTCGCGCCCTCTGGAAGAAGGGAATCGAATGAGTGCGCGGGAGCGAATCCTCGCCAGGGTCCGCGACGCGTTGGCCCACCGCCCACCCACTCCCCACCCCGGGGCATTCGGAGGCTGGCGCCCCACTCCCCTCTCCGATGATGCCGTGGCCTGCTTCGTGGAGGCGTTCACCCGGGCCGGCGGTGAGGTACACGGCGTCGCGGACGCAGGCGCCGCGCGGGCGTGGGTTCGCGAACTGGGTTCGGGCCTCGATGGAGCGGCCGTGGGCGCGACGGTTCCCGCGGACCTGGACCCCGGCCTTCCCGTGACTCCGCCCGAAGAAGCGTCCCTCGGCATTTCCATGGCCACGGCTGCCGTGGGGGAGACCGGCTCCCTGGTGTTGGACGCCCGCGACGGCCGCCGCACCCAACTCCTCCCTCCGGTCCACGTGGTCTTCGTGCGCAAATCCACCGTGCACCGTACTCTGGGCGAGGCGCTGAGCGCGCTGCGTCCCGATCTGCCCTCCGCGCTGGGGCTCCACTCGGGACCGAGCAAGTCCGCCGACATCGGACAGGTCCTGGTGAAGGGTGTCCACGGACCTGGTCGCGTGGTGGCGCTACTCCTGGAGGGATGAGGTGACGCAACCAGCCCCTACGCAGCAACTCCACCGGGTTCTCCGGATCCGCGACGGCATGGCCGTCACGGTAGGTATCGTCATCGGCGCGGGTATCCTGCGTACGCCTGGACTCATCGCCGGCTATCTCGGTGACGCGTGGTGGATTCTGGGCGTCTGGGTCCTGGGCAGCGTGGTGGCAGGCCTCAGCACCGTCGTCTTGTCGGAAATGGCCGCGGCCCTTCCGGAGGCCGGGGGGAAGTACGTGTACGCCCGGCACGCATGGGGGCCCACCATGGGATTTCTCGCCGGGTGGTCGGAGCTGCTGGTAAGCCGCGGCTTCTCGGGGGCCTCCAAAGCGGTGGTCATCGCCGAGTACATCCGCATCCTCGCGGGACGCGGCTCGGTGCCCATCCTCGCGGGGTGCGTGGTCCTGGCCTTCTTCGTGCTCCACACCCGAGGCCTCAAGGCGAGCACCGTGTTCCAGAATGTCACCACGACGCTGAAGATCCTGGTGATCCTCCTCATCGCCGCGGCGGGCATCTGGGCCGGGGACATGGCCGGCTTCACCGCCGGACCCATGCTCACCACCACCGACTCCACGATCCAGGGCCTGGCGCTGGCCTACCTGTCGGTCTCCTTCGCGTGCTACGGGTGGGAGGACGCCGCCAAGATGGCCGAAGAGGTGAAGGATCCGGGCCGAGCGCTCCCGAAGATCCTGGTGGGCGGCGCGCTGGGGGTCATGATCCTCTATCTGCTCATGAACGTCTCCTTCCTGGCGGCGCTGACCCCGCAGGAGATGGCGGGCTCGGAGTTGGTGGCCAGCGACGCCATCGCGGACGTCTTCGGCGGGACCGCCGGCACCGTGGTGGTGCTCGCGAGCCTCCTCATCCTCGTCAGCAGCGCCAACGTGAACTTCCTGGGGCTTCCCAGGGTCGCCTACGGACTCGCGCGCAACGGCCTGGCCTTCAAGGCGTTCGCCCGGGTGGACGAGCGGGGAACACCGCGCAACGCGTTGTACTTCATCGCCGCGTGGATCGGGCTACTCGCTCTCACGGGCGCCTTCGAGCTGCTCATCCAATTCATGATGATGGTGGCCATCACCGTGGATACCATGGTCCTCCTCGGCTACTTCCGCCTTCGCAGGACCCGGCCAGAACTGCACCGACCCTTCCGCGTCCCGCTCCATCCGTGGCTTCCGGGCATCACCATCGCGCTGTACATCGCCATTCTGGTCATCCTGGTGAGCACGCAGCCCTACCTCGCGTTGGGAGGCGGGGCCATGATCGCCGCCATCACGGGGGCCGGGTGGTTCGTCGCCCGGAAGAACCGCCTCGATGCCGAGCAAGCCGCAGGATAGCCTCTACCCACGAGGTCCGTCAGGCCCGAGAATTATCCCCATGACAGCGACGCCCACGCCGACCGTACAGGCCGTTCTCGAGGCGCTGGAGGGAGTCGGCATAACCCACGTCCTGGGCATTCCCGACAACACCTCGGGCTCCCTCTTCGACGCCCTGCAGGGTCACCGCTCCATCCGCCTCGTCGCCGTGACCCGGGAAGGGGAAGCCTTCGGAGTGGCCTCCGGGCTCTGGCTGGGCGGAGCGTCTCCCCTGGTGGTCATCCAGAACACGGGTCTTCTGGAGTCGGGCGATGCCATCCGAGGAACCGCTACGCGCATGGGCGCCCCCGTCCCCTTCGTCGTCACCGGCCGTGGGTACGCCAAGATGGAGGCCGCGGGACTGGGGCCCGGGACCCCTCCCACGCCCGAGCTTCTCACCCGCGCCGAGCTCGACTCGGTGGCCTTCCTCACCGAGCCCACCCTCGACGCATGGGGCATCCCCTTCCGGGTGTGCCGACCGGGCCACGACGTGGCGGGCGCGATGAGGGACTTGGTGCTGGAGACCACTGCGGGCGCGCACCCACGAGCCCTCCTGATGACGGCCTCACTCGCCTGACCATGCTCACCTCCGCACAGCTTCTCGAGCCTTTGGCGCGCCACCGGACCGACGAGATCGTGGTGACCACCATGAGCGTCACCCGGCCCTGGGGCCGCCTTTCGGATTCCCCGCTGGACTTCGCCTCGGCGGACGCCGCCATGGGCCACACCGCCGACCTGGCCCTGGGCATTGCCCTGGCGCGCCCCGACCGGAAGGTCGTGTGCCTGAACGGCGACGGAAGCATGCTCATGACCCTGGGCACTTTGGTCACCATCATCGGAAGCGGCGCCACCAACATGCTCCTCGTGGTGGTGGAGAACGGATCCTACGAGATCACGGGCCACCAACCCGTCCCCGGCGCCGGAAAGGTGGACTTCGGCGGCCTGGCGGCGGGGGCGGGCTTCCGTCGGGTATACCGCTTCGACGAAGCCGAATCGTGGGCCACCGCGGTGCCCGACCTACTGCGTTCCCCCGGTCCCACGTTCGTGCACATCCCGGTCCAGCGCGGATCCCAGGGGCCCATCACCCGCACGTCGGCCGAAGAGGCGCCCTACCTCAAGACCAGTCTCGCCGACTGGTCCCGCACCATGCGCACGGCCCTGACCGCGGCTCCCATCCGTCCTTGAAGCTCGGCGTTTAACGAAGCGTCCCCCACCCGACTCCATGCATACAGAGCCGGGAGAAGGACGTACCCGGCGAGATGCGAGACAATGAGATTCAAGGAGTCGGACGATGAAGCGGATGACGAGCGGGGCGGCGATGTTCGCCGCGGTGATGGTCCTCGCTCCTCTGCATATTGCTGCCCAGCAGGGCCCGCGCGCTCAACGCGGGCAGGCTGCGGGACCGCGGGGTGCCGGGGTGGAGATGATCCTCCGTCAGCGTGAGGCGCTGGAACTCACGGACGATCAGGTGAAGCAGCTCGACCAGATCCGTCAGGAGACCGTGCAGCGGCGCATTGCCCACCAGGGCGAGATTGCGGAGCTCCGTTCCAGGGTGCTGGCCGGCGAGTTGCAGATGGCGGAAGTCCGCGCCCAGGCCGAGGCCCGCCGGACCTCCGCGGAGGCCATCCAGACGGCCCAGCGCGAGCGGATCGAGTCGGTGCTCAACGATGCCCAGAAGCAGAAGATCCAGCAGTTCCAGATGCAGGCGAGAGCGTTCCGAGCGGGCCGAGCGAGCGCCATGCGCGGCGATCGACAGGGCATGCGTGGCGCCCGCCCCGGCATGCGTGGCCAGCGAGGCTTCCAGCGCCCAGGTGCCTGGAACTCCCGCCGGGGGGCCCGGCCTCCGGGCGGAATGCCGGGGATGCGTGGCATGGGCGGACCCGGCATGGGACCGCAGGGAATGATGAACGGACGCCGGCGTCCCGGCGTTGGGCCAGGGTTCGGACCTCCGGGAGATACCATTCCTCCGGCGTGACCCGGGTCGAGAAGGGGTCGCCCTGGAACGCTCCCGCATGGCGGCCCCCTATCCGCCCGGGTGGCTCCTCAGCCACGCTCTCAGGTCCCCCACGTCGTACCGGCCGTTGGCGTTCCCCACGACGTCCAGGTAGGAGGCCTCGACCGCCGACAGGGGCTCGGCGCCGGAAAGCAGGAATCGTTGGAGCAGGCGCGCCTCCGTCACGATCCATTCCCCGACCGTCATCGGCACGGTCAGTTGGTCCGAGGCGAGACCCACGGCGTCGGTGACACGCAAGAGAAGCTGCATCGGCCCGGAGGACGTGATGGAACCGCCCAGTACCACTTCATCCCCGTCCGCGAAGGCGGTCATGCCCTGGGGGAGCGTGGCCTCCACGGAATAGGGGATGGTCCCCCCGGCAACCCGCACACGCTCCTCGAAGGAAACCACCTGGCTGACCTGCAGGGGCGCCGAGGGGGCCACCAGGCGGGGAACGGTGCCGTTGGAAAGACGGATGTGGGCACGACCATCCTTCACTTCGATGGAATGGAACGCCACCGTGGACGCCCCACCGGCATGCCGCAGGAGCGCGGGCACCGTGGCAGCATTGAGCTTCTGGACCGCTCCGTCCACGCCCCAGGCATCGCCCGCTTCCCCGCGATTCCCCCCCTCGTACGTGTTGCGCAGCAACCCGTTGTCGTGGTCCTGCTCCACCACGGAGACGAAGTAGGGGACGCCGCGCTGGAGGTCGGGCCGGGTCCATCCCTGGAAGTCCTGGTGGTAGATCATGACCCCGTCGGCGGGGATGTCCCGATCGAAGCCCGTGCGGGTGCGGTATTCCACGAGGAGGAACTCCCTCCCCACCCCATCGAGGGGAATCCGCAGTGCCTGACCCGTGGTCTGCACGGGGTCCAGCACCAGTTCCTGGTCCCAAGCGTCGGCGACGGTCACGTAGCTCAGCCACCCCAGGGCGTTCTTGGAGCGGGCGCTGAGGTGGGTAGGCCCGAAGGGCGCCCGCGAGGTACCGTGAGGCCCACACCCCCATGACCCCGCTGCCATGAGCTCCCAGCACCCCAGCACCCAACGACGTCCATCGGCGCCCCCGGCCGCCGTGGGGTGATAGTAGTCCGGGAGGCCCAGCACGTGACCGAATTCGTGGGCGATGGTCTCCGCCCCCTGGATCTCCACTCCGCCGCAAGTCACGGCGCTTTGGACGATATAGGCATCCACACGGATGAAGGTCCCATCGGCAGCCGGGTCGTCCGAGTGGTACGGCTCCCCATCGTTCCGCGCCGAGATCCCCCAGAGGTGAGGCCAGATGCCCGGCCCGCCACACGATCCCGACACCTCGATGAACTCGAAGGCCATGGCATCCACGACACCGTCGTCATCTCCGGAGTTGGGAATGCCGTCGGGCCCGTTGTTGTCGTACTGGCCGAAGTCGATGTCGGCGTCAGCGAGCGCGAGTGCCTCGAGGAGGTACTCCCCCACCCGGGCATCCACCCCGAGTCCGCTGGTGTCTCCCACCACCTGGTATCGGGTGAGAGAGGTCCTCACCCATGGCAGCACGGTGCCGTCCACGGTGAACAGGCCTCTGGACATCTCCTCATACGCCTGGGTCAGCGTGCCCCGGGCGGACGGCCCCGTGAAGAGGGCCTGCTGAATCGCGACATGGGAGACGTGGGGCGTGGGAGAGTCGGCGAACAGCGCCGGGAGCACCACCATGCCCTTGGCGCCGAAGGTCTCCCCTGCCATGGGCCGTCCATCGGCCGCAGTGCGGAAGAGCCCGTTGGGGAGGGTGAACGCCGTCGGGTCCCTGGCCAACCGCCGGAAGTACGCCTGGGGAATCGAAACTCCCCGGGCCTGCTCGGGGGGCGCGATGTGCTGGGCCGCGGCGGGCGCCCCGAGGCTTCCGAGAGCCGCCAGGGCCATCACGACCCAACGGCCGCCCGTCCGGATCCGGCTCATCGACGCACGTCCACGGCGTACGCCGACACGGACGGGCGCAGCGCATCGTCGGGGCCGGCCACCTCCAGCACCGTCCCGGTGAAGAGTCGGGTCGTGTCGTTCACGGCCAGGGTGAAGCGGAGGTCGCCGCCGCCGCCGTCCCTGACCAACACCACCCGCACTGTGTCACCCCGGCGCTCACTGAAAGCCCGGCCCTCCAGGGCCTGCACTGCGCCGATGCCTGGCCCGAACATCTCCACGACGGCGGCCCCCTCGGCGCCGTTGGGCGACAGGACGGAGGCGGTGAGAATCCCCGGGCCGGACCGGGGCCCCGCATCTCCGCAGGCGGAAGCCAGAAGGGCGACCCCCGCCAGGAGGGGCATCAAGGAGCGTCGTCTCATGTCCATGAGTACGGCGGGCCGCCTCATTGGTTTCCGGAGCTCAGCGCCCGGGACATGGCCCGGTACCCTTCCTCGATGAAGTATTCCACGTACTCGAAATCGAAGGTGCCATATCCATCGAGGTCGGGCCGCACATACATGAGCGGCGGCCCGTTCCATTGGTCCAGGAGGTCACGACGGCGCCGGTAGGTCATGATGGAGAAGATCCGCTGGTGCACCGCCAGCATCCCTTGCTTCATGATCTGGTCCGCATCCGCCACCTCACCGGCCCCGACGTCGACCCCGATGAGCCCCGTCGCGCCCTGGTCCGCCGCCTTGGCCAGCCCGAGAGGATGCTCCGTGCCCCCGTCCACCAGCGCGCGGCCGTCCACCCTCAGCGGAGGATAGAGCACCGGCAGCGCCGATGACGCATAGAGCGCGTCGGCCAGGGAGAGGTCGTCTCGGGCCCCCGGGCCGAACCACTCCGTCTTGCCCGTGGCCAGATCCACGGCGTTGACCAGGAGCGGAATCCGGAGGGCACTCCAGCCGCCGACGGGAAGGATGCTCTGGTAGTACTCCTCCAGGGCATCGCCCCGGAAGATGCTCAGCTGTCGGATTCCGTTGAAGAGCACAGCCCGACGGTTGATGCGGACGATGTCTTCCCTCCGCAAGGCCCGGGCGGCGGCGCGCATCTCCCTCCAGTCCGCGCCCGAGGCGGCCAGGGCGCCCACCAGGGACCCGATGCTCGTGCCCACGATCCCCTCCACCGCCACGCCGGCCTCCAACAGGGCACGCCACGCCCCGATGTGGGCGAGACCCTTGAGCCCGCCCCCACCCAGCACCAACCAGACCCGCCCCCCCAAGGACCCGAGGCCACCGTTGGGGGTACCTGTTCGCCCCTGACCCCGAGGCGCCGGGGAGCCGCTTCCCGCAGTCGTTTTCGGCAGTGGTTCCACTTGATTCCTGTCCAGGGGATGTCTAGGTTTTGAAATTCAGAATCATTCTTGATAAGCCGGGGAATTCCCCCAGCCCCGACCATCACCGTTCGAGGTCCCGATGAGCGACGCTCCCATTTTGAAGATCCAAGGTCTCCGCGCCAAGGTTGCCGACGAAGACATCCCCATTCTCCACGGCGTGGATCTGGAGCTCCACAAGGGCGAGATCCACGCGATCATGGGCCCCAACGGTTCGGGAAAGAGCACCCTCGCCAAGGTCCTGGCCGGCCACCCCGCCTACGAAGTCACCGGCGGTTCCGTAACGTACAACGGGCAGGACATTCTCGAACTGGAGGCCGACGAGCGGTCCCGGGCCGGGATCTTCCTGGCGTTCCAGTATCCGGTCGAGATCCCAGGCGTCTCCATCGCCAACTTCCTGCGCACCGCCGTGCAGGCCCACCTCCCCGAGGGTCAGGAGTTGGACATCTTCGACTACACCGACATGCTCACCGAGCGCATGGAGATGCTGGAGATGGACATCTCCTTCGCCGAGCGCCATGTGAACGACGGGTTCTCCGGGGGGGAGAAGAAGCGCAACGAGATCCTCCAGATGGCGGTGCTCAAGCCCACGCTCGCCCTCATGGACGAGACCGACTCGGGCCTGGACATCGACGCCCTCAAGATCGTCTCCAGCGGCGTGAACAAGTTGGTGGCCGAAAACCCCGACATGGTCGTGCTTCTCATTACGCACTATCAGCGCCTTCTCGACTACATCAAGCCCCACCATGTCCACGTCATGGTGGAGGGCCGCATCGTGCGGTCCGGCGGCCCGGAAATCGCCCTCGAGTTGGAAGAAGAGGGCTACAAGAGCTGGCGCGAGCACGAAGCCGCCACCAGCGCCTGAGGAAGGACCTCCCATGCCGCAGAACGAAACGATCCAGGACCTCGGACTCGACGAGTACAAGTACAACTTCGTCACCGAGGGAAAGCCGGTCTTCCAAGCCGAGAAGGGCCTGAGCGAGGAAGTGGTTCGCCAGATTTCCGCCCACAAGGAGGAGCCCGAGTGGATGCTCGAGTTCCGCCTCAAGGCGCTGGAGGTCTACAACTCCAAGCCCATGCCCACCTGGGGTGGCGACCTTCGCGGCCTCGAGGAGGTCCTCGACGAGATCTACTTCTACGTGCGCCCCCAGGATCACATGGAGCGCTCGTGGGACGACGTTCCCGAAGAGATCAAGAACACGTTCGAGAAGCTCGGGATCCCCGAGGCCGAGCGTAAGATCCTGGCTGGCGTCGGCGCCCAGTACGAGTCGGAGATGGTGTACCACTCCCTGAAGAAGGAGTGGGAGGACAAGGGGGTGATCTTCGATTCCATCGAGGACGGGCTCAAGAACCACCCCGAGCTCTTCCGGGAGCACTTCGCCACCATCATCCCGACCCACGACAACAAGTTCTCCGCCATGAACTCGGCGGTGTGGTCGGGCGGGTCGTTCGTGTACATCCCGAAGGGTGTCCACCTCGATACGCCGCTCCAGGCGTACTTCCGGGTCAACCAGGAGCGCATGGGCCAGTTCGAGCGCACGCTCATCATCGTGGATGAGGGCGCCAACGCCCACTACATCGAGGGATGTACCGCGCCCGTGTACAGCACCGAGTCGTTCCACTCGGGCGTCATCGA
>DATHZE010000191.1:0-17806 GCA_035458765.1 Longimicrobiales bacterium | reverse complement strand
TGGGGCGGGTCTCGCGGAACGTCCGGCTCGGCGCGTCGGTCGACGAGTGGCACCGGCTACAGTCGTCGGCCACGGGAGCGGCGTGATGACAACTCCGGCAGTCGTTGAGCGTGACTACCTTGAGCCCACCGTGGCTCTCGGTATTCACGTGGCAGTTGGTACAGGTTACCGCTCGATGCTGCGAGTGGAGGAAGCGCGGCCGCTCCTGCGGCTCAACGAACGAGTCGTGGCTCCACCAACCCACGCCAACCCCGGCCGGGGTCAGCCCGCCGATGGACGGCAGCCCGACGGAGAGCGGAAGATGGGCCACGGAGGTCGAGTCGGCTCGCGGCGCCCGCTGCACCGAAAGGCTGTCGTTGACCACGCCCTGGTGGCAGGTGATGCACTGGGACCCATCCACCTTGAAATCGTGGGCCGCGTGGCACGTCCTGCAGTCCTCAAGGACCCCGGGCTGGAGACCCCGATGCATGGGGGTTTCCTGATCCGGGTCCGTATGGCATCCGGCGTTCGTGCACGACTGGGCGGCTTCCGCCGGCGTGGCCTGGGTGTGTGGGTTGTGGCACGCGGCGCACACACCCCTGTGCGGATCAGGGCGCGGCATCTGCACCCGCTCACGCATCGCGTGGCAACTCAGGCACTCCTCCTGATCAGGGAGGATGGCCGCATCGATGGCGCTCCCCAGGACCGATCCCGCCGACTGCGCGCCACCCACCGGCGCCAGGAAGCTGTGGCAGGCCGCACAGTGGATGGTGAGGTTGCTCATGTCGCCGAGCTTGATGGTCTTGTCGTCGTGGCACCCGGCCTGCGAGCAGGTACGATCGACGGGAGCGAACTCATGTACCGAGGTGGAGTGGCACTCCACGCATTGGAGTCCCTCCAGTGCGGGGTCGTCCGACTCCAGGTGCGCCCTGTGCCCCGCGGAATTGGCGATGAGCCGCCACTTCTCCGGGTCACCCCTGATGTGGCACTCGGCGCATCGCTCGTTGGGCACCTCGGCGTGCGCCGCGAGTTCCCCGGGGTTCTCGATCATCTGCGTCAGCGCCATCTGGCTGCGCGTGATGAGCGTCGGCTGATGACACGCCTTGCAGCCCAGCCCCTGGTGGGCACTGCGGGCGAACAGCTCGTAAGGCTGCTGCATGAGGTGGCACGACATGCAGAAATCGTTGTCGTGCTGCACGTAGTCATACGTCTGGTAAGCGTAAAAGCCCCCGGCGCCAACGCCGGCGACGATGATGACGCCGATGACCGCCAGGGCAGGCGCGGCGAGACGGGTGGCCCAGTCGGCCAGCCTTTCGGGAATTGCCAGGAGCTTTTCGAGCACTTCGACGCCGTTTCGCTCGACCCTAGCGGGCCGGAAGCGAGAAGGTGGGAACGAGGACGACGGCACTGGCCGCCGCGACATTGTAGCGGAGCTTGACCTCGTTGATGCTAGCGATCAGCAATGCCTCCATGAGCAGGGGATTGTGCACCGCCGAACTCGGGTCGGAGCCCAGAGCGGCATTGAACTTCGCGCCCTCGGCACTCGTGAAGCGGTTGTCCGTGGGGCTGAACTCGGCGGCCGGTACTTTGGCCAGCACCGCGTTCAACTCGGACACCAGATCCGCGATCCGAGACTGGGCCAGATCCATGGCCGTGGCAGCCGACTGCGGAGACCCATGGCACCCACCGGCCGCACAAGAAGTGAAACTACGCGCCGTGGCCGTCTTGGCGCAGTTGTCCGATCCCGTGGGGATTCCCTCGCCATCCACGCAAGGGATGGCTTTGAACGAGTGTCCCGTGGACGTGAACACGTGTCCCCCGGTCTGGGGATCGGTGACTTCGAAGGCGTTGACGTGGCACCCGGCGCACAGCTTGGCGTTGGACTCGGAACCATGGGTCCCGACCACCGTGCCCCGCTCGTACGAGAAGCCCGGAGGAAGCCACCCCACATCCCTACCCAGAAGGAGCGGACCCTCCGGCGAGTGCGGCTCACGGTTGGGAAGGTCGAGATTGGGCACCGCGCGGTTCTGATGGCACTTCATGCAGAGGTTCTGATCCACGTCCGGTACACCCAGCGGAAAGCGCAGCTGCCCCTCGTTGGGCCCACCGTGAGGGTCGTGGCAGACGGCGCACGTGATCCCCAGGGAGTTGGTGCCCTTCTCGACGTAATCGGCCTGGATGCCCCAGGACTCCAAGGCAGCTTCGCCGCCGTGACACTGCTTGCAGCCGGTGAGGGTCCGATACAGAGGAGCATAGGCGCCGTATCCGTGGCGGGACTCCGTCCACTCCTCCACGAACGGGGTGTGGTTGCCCTGGTGGCACTCCCCGCAACCCGTGGTGGAGCCGACGGCAACCTGCAAAGGGGCAAGCGGGTGGTTGGTGCCCGAAGGATCGCTGACGTGGGTCAGGCCGGGGCCGTGGCAGGCCTCGCACTGCACGTCCTGGTAGCGCGGATCACGGGTGGCGCCATGCCCCGCCAGCTCGGTCACGGCGTTACCCAGTTCCCCGGTGGCGTGACACCCCTCGCAGCTTTCCGATGCGTAGCCCGTGTCCTGCAGTCCCTTCCACGCGTTTGCATGGCCCGTGGCCAGCCAGTCCCCCTGCTTTTCCACGTGGCAGTTCCCGCACACCGTGAGTCTGGCCCCGGCGTCGGTGTACCCGATGAAGCCTTCCGCAGCCGCCGGAAGCTCCGTGTACAGGTCCGGGTTTCTCAGAACGATGGTCTCGTCCACACAGCCCGAGGCTGCGAGGACGGAGTATGCCAGCAGGGTGAAAAGGGCCCTACTTCCCTGGATGCCCATCACTTCGCTCCGATTGTGCGGTGTGCCCGTCGACACCCCGCCATTATGCGTACGGCGACAACGCATGTGAAGGCTAGTGCGAGCCCCCGGGGGGAGCAAGGTGAAAGCCCGTAGTCCTACGGACCAAGGCGTACTTAACCCTACGGGTCCATGGGAAATCCACGTCCGCGGCGGCGGATCTAGTAAGCGGCCAATCCTGTGAGGGTCTGACCCAGGATCAGGGAGTGGATATCGTGCGTCCCCTCATACGTGTAGACGGACTCGAGGTTGGCCATGTGGCGCATGGAGTGGTATTCCACCAGGATCCCATTGGCGCCGAGGAGCCGGCGGGCCTCCCGGGCGATATCCGCGGCCATGTCCACGTTGGCACGCTTGGCCAGAGACACCTGCTGAGGCGTCATCTTGCCCTCGTCCTTGAGGCGCCCGAGGCGGTAGACCAGGAGTTGCGCCTGGGTGATGCTGGTGAGCATGTCCGCCAGACGCACCTGCTGGATCTGTTTGCCTCCGATGGGACCGTCGAACATGACCCGCTCCTTGGAATACGAGAGCGCTTCGTGGAAGCAGGCCATGGCCGCGCCCACGGCGCCCCACGCGATGCCGAAACGGGCCTGCGTAAGGCACATGAGGGGGTGCTTAAGCCCCGAGGTGCTCCCGGGCATCAGCGCGTCCTCCGGGAGGCGCACGTCCTCGAAGACCAGCTCGCTGGTGTCCGAAGCCAGCAGCGAGAGCTTTCCCTTCTGGTCACGTGCGGAGAAGCCGGGCGTGCTCTTGGGCACCACGAAGCCGCGGATCCCCTTCACGTCACCGGGCGAACCCGTCTGTGCCCACACCACCGCCACGTCGGCCAGGGAGCCATTGGTGATCCACATCTTCGCGCCGTTGAGGAGCCACCCGTCGGCGGTCTTCTCGGCGCGGGTGATCATCCCACCGGGGTTGGAGCCGTAGTCCGGCTCGGTCAGCCCGAAACAGCCGACGGCATCACCACTGGCCAGCTTCGGGAGCCACGTCCTCTTCTGGTCATCGGACCCGAAGGCGTGGATGGGATACATGACCAGCGCTCCCTGCACCGAGGCGAACGACCGGATGCCCGAGTCCCCTCGCTCCAACTCCTGCATGATGAGGCCGTAGGCCACGTTGTTGAGTCCTGCACACCCGTACTCCTCGGGCAGGTTGGCCCCCAACACGCCCAACTCCCCCATCTCGGGAATCAGCTCCCTGGGCATCCGGTGCTGGACGTAGGCGTCGCCGATGATGGGCATGAGCCGGTCCTCGACCCAGGAGCGGACCGTGTCGCGGATCATCCGCTCCTCTTCGGAGAGGAGCCCGTCGATGTCGTAGAAGTCGATGCCTTCGAAGCGTGCCGCCATCAGAATCGCAATCTGGAAGGTGGAATCGTGCCCGGGGAAGCCCGGAAAGCGTAGTAATGTAGGGGCAGCACGCCCGGGGAGGGAGCGCTGGGGCAACTCAGGGTCGGGCGTCCGTCGCCTTGGAGTTCACGAAGCGCATCACCCCGTAGGCGATCTCCCTGCCGATCCTGGCCCCGATCCACACCGCGGCGACGATGGTGGCGATCCAGCCGCCGATGACCAGGTCCGACGGCCGAACGACGAGGAACACGTACGCGGCGACGAATCCGGCGAACACCAATCCCATGAGCCAGCCCCACCAGGCTGCCCGCTCCCGGGCTCTGTGACGGCACTCCTCGCACCACAGGAGGCGGTCCATCTCCATGATGTCCTTGACCTCGATGCACCGAATGCACGTGGCCACGTCGTCGGGATACCGGTCTCGCCAGGTGGGTCTGTCGGCGCTCATGGAATCTCCTGTCTTCTCCAGGACGGCGGCACCCGGGACTCCGCTCAGGCCAGAGCCCGCACCAGGGCGGCGGTGTATTCCCTCGTGGACGCCCGTCCCCCCATGTCCGCGGTGCGTGCGTCTCCCGCCCGAACCACCTCGTCGACCGCCGCTCGGATCCGCTCGGCGGTCTGCGCCTGGCCAACATGGTCCAGGAGCATGCAGGCCGAAAGAAGGAGTGAAGTGGGGTTGGCGACACCCCGCCCCGCGATGTCCGGCGCCGACCCGTGGACGGCCTCGAACATGGCGCAATCCTCGCCGATGTTGCCAGCCGGCGCGAAGCCCAGTCCCCCCACCAGTCCGGCCATGAGGTCCGAGAGGATGTCGCCGAACATGTTCTCCATGACGAGAACGTCGAACCGGTAGGGGTCCAGCACGAGCTGCATGGCGGTGGCGTCGATGATCCGATCCTCCCACTCGATGCCGGGGTACTTTCTAGCCACCTTATGCGCCACCTCCAGGAACAGGCCCTGGGTGTACTTGAGGATGTTGGCCTTGTGGGCCAGGGTCACCTTCCTGCGACCGTGCCTTTCGGCGTAGTCGAAGGCATAGCGACTGATCCGCTCGGCGCCGAAGCGCGTGATGATCATGACCGATTCAGCCGCAGCCCGGGGATCGCCCTCCATGCCGATGTAGTGCTCGACGCCGACATAGAGCCCTTCGGTGTTCTCGCGGATGAGAACAAGGTCGATGTCCTCGTAGCGCCCTCCGGGGACGATGGTGCGAACCGGGCGGACATTGGCGTACAGATCGAATTCCTTCCGGATGGCGACGTTGATGGAACGGAAACCGGTGCCCGACGGTGTGGTCAGTGGCCCCTTGAGGACGAGGCGGTTGGCCCGGACGGAGTCCAGGGTCTCGTCCGGGAGGGGGTTGCCCACCTGCTCCAGCGCGGTGATCCCACCCAACTGCGTGTCGTAGTCCAGATCCGCGCCCGCGGCTCCGAGGACCGTGAGGGTGGCCTCGGTGACTTCGGGGCCGATT
The DNA here is from genome assembly GCA_035458765.1 of Longimicrobiales bacterium. Taxonomy (GTDB): domain Bacteria; phylum Gemmatimonadota; class Gemmatimonadetes; order Longimicrobiales; family Gaopeijiaceae; genus SZUA-318. Next base: position 12,188 of record DATHZE010000191.1, on the reverse strand, counting down.
CCGTCCCCGGGAATGACGGTGATGGTCTTGGACATGGCTCTCTGGACGAATCGGCCGCCCGTCAGCGGCCGGTGTACCGGGCGTTGTACTCGAAGCTGGTATGGTCCTCTCCCCAACGCACCAGATCCTCGAGCAGGGCGGGCCGCGCGGTCCCCTCGAGTCGGGCCCTCCCCGCGATGTTCAGCGAGCGCCGCCAGAGGACACCCGTGAGCTCGTCGCGCGTCAGGAGCGCCCGCGCCACCTCGGGGCCACCGGCCACCCGCGTAATGACGCGGACGGCGGCGAGGCCCGGATAGTCCTCGAGAAGCTTCTGCGTGTCCGAGGTGAAAAGCACGATGTAGGGGCCGACCCGGGCCCATAGAGCCCCACCCCGTCGGAGTTGGGCGGCCGGCTGCGTGACCACTACTTCGGCGACATTGCCCGAAAGATTCGCTTCGAGCGGGCCATCGTAGTGGTAGTGGCTCGCGATCTCAGTCGCGGTGGGCAAGGTCAGGTCCGGCGCCTCGGGACAGGCCGCCACCGAAAGGCTCACCACCAGCAGAACTCCCACCCGCAGTCTCATCGTGCCCTTCTTCTTCATCGTCCGAGTCACGTCCTCGTCGCCACTCCGCTCACCGACCCGAATACCACAGCAACGTCCGGGCCAAGACGTCCATGGCGGAGGCCAGGGCACCCTGGTCGGATGCCTCGGACGGCTCTCCCGCCACCATGCCGAACCACAGGACCCGGCCCGTGCGCACGTGGATCACCGCCGCGGAGACGCGCACCACCACGCCCAGGCTGTCGGCTGGCTGGGCCGCGGCCCTGAGAGGAATCAAGGCTACGTCGGCATCCGTCATCGCCCCCAGGCGCCGCAAGTCTCCGTACAGGGGGTCTCCGATCCGCCGGACCTCGCCCGCGGAAAAGACCCCCACGGGCAGCCCCTCCAGGCGACCCATGCCGGGAGACCGATCCAGGACCTCCTGGAGCCGGGGAGGAAAGATCCAGCTTACCTCACGACTCCGGTCCTGGAGGCCGAAGGCCAGTTCGGCGTCTGCGTCGCCAGCCACCCCCATGACGTCTTGCACGGGGAGCACCATCACGCGGCTACCGCGAAGGTCCGGCGGGGTCCCCTGGCTGGTTCCCGGTTCGGGAGCCGCGGAGCGGCCCATGCACGCACCGAGGAGGCATAGGGACGCCAGGGTGCCGGCGCGAAGAACGGCTGATGGAGCACATAGGATCGGCATAGCCATTAAAGATAGACCAGCCGTCGAAGCGAATGAAGCCGTGCTCCGCCGCGCCGCTACCCGTCGGAGGGATCGGGCTGCCCTTGGTCGGCGGGCTCCAGTTGCAGCGAAGCCGAATTGATGCAGTAGCGGAGGCCCGTGGGATGGGGCCCGTCGGGGAAGACGTGACCCAAGTGTCCGCCGCAGCTGCTGCAGAGGACCTCGGTGCGCACCATGAAGTGGCTCCGGTCCGCCTCTTCGGCGATGGCAGACGGGTCGGCGGGGGCGTAGAACGACGGCCACCCGCACCCAGAATCGTACTTGGTCTCCGACGAGAAGAGGGGCGTGCCGCACCCCCGACACCGATACGTTCCCTGGCTCTTCTCATCCCAATACCGACCGGTGAAGGCCCGCTCGGTGCCCTTCCGACGGAGTACCTGATACTCCTCGGGCGCGAGGATCTCACGCCATTCCTGGTCGGTCTTCTTCTTCGGGTCGGACATGGGAGCACCTCCGGGCGGGTCGTCGTCGCCATGACCAACCCCTCAGGCCGCGGGGCGGTTCCCTCGGCGCCGCCGGGGCCACCCGCCCGCGAACGCTGCCGCCACCTGGAGCGCCGCGCCCCAGGAGCAGGCATCCCAACTGTTGACTTCGAGGCAGTCGGATTGCCCATTGCGATCCCCCCCCGTGATCACCGTCATCGCCGGCGATCACCCGGAACCGCAACCCGGAGCGACCATGAGCTCGGCCGTACGACACGCCCGCTGGAACGACATCCCGAAAGAGACGGTCACCGACACCATCTCTCGCCGGCTCTTCACCGGCGAGCGGATGATGATCGCCCACGTCTACCTCGACAAAGGCGCCATCGTCCCCACCCACCAGCACGAGAACGAGCAGCTCACCTACATCCTGGAAGGGGCTCTGCGCTTCTGGATCGGAGCCGAGGATGACCCAAACCGTGAAGAACTGGTCGTCGCGGCCGGGGAAGTCCTGTACATCCCTTCCAACGTGCCCCACAGAGCCGAGGCGCTGGAGGACACGTTCGACCTGGACGTATTCGATCCGCCCCGACAGGATTGGCTGAACGGTACGGACTCCTACTTCCACAAGAAGTAGGTCGAACCATGGATCTGGGACTGAGCGGAAGACGGGCGCTGGTGTGCGGCTCCAGCCAGGGGCTGGGCCGGGCCATCGCCGAGGCGCTGGCCGCCGAAGGCGCGGACATCGTCATCAACTCCCGGTCGCCCGAGAAGCTGGCGGTCGTGCGGGACGAGATCGCTTCGGCGACCGGGGCGAAGGTGGTCGCGGTGCCGGCGGACATCTCGAACCCCGGTGGACTCGGCGACCTGGTGAATGGCGCCCGGCAGGCCCTCGGTACCGTCGACATCCTGGTGACCAATGTCGGCGGTCCACCCTCCGGTCCCTTTGATGCGTACGACAAGGCGGCCTGGAGCCTCGCCTTCGCGCAGCTCCTGGAAAGCGTGGTGAGCCTGGTGGGTGCGCTGCTCCCGGACATGAAGGACCGCCGTTGGGGGCGTATCGTGAACGTGACGTCCATCACCGTGAAGCAGCCGGTGGAGGGACTGATCCTCTCCAACTCCCTCAGGGCGGCGGTCACGGGGTTTGCCAAGACCATCTCCAATGAGGCGGCGCCCTTCGGGGTCACGGTGAACAACGTGCTTCCGGGGTTCACGCGCACCGAACGGCTGGTGGGCTTGGCGGAGGCCTCGGCGGACAGGACTGGAGGCACGGTGGAGGGAGCGTACGATGCGTGGCGGAAGGACGTTCCCATGGGACGTCTGGGCGAGCCCGAAGAACTGGCGGCGCTCACCGCGTTCCTCTGTTCGGAGAAGGCTGCGTACATCACGGGCCAGTCCATCGCGGTGGATGGCGGTTGGATCAGGGGACTCTTCTAGGAGACGAGGATGGGCACGTCGAAGCTGAGTGGTTCGGAGTGGATCTGGGCCGATGGAGAGTTCGTCCCCTGGGGCGAGGCCAAGGTCCACCTCCTGGCCGTAGCGGTGCAGTTCGGGTCGTCCATGTTCGAGGGGATCCGCTGCTACGAGACCGAGCACGGCCCACGGATCTTTCGACTCCGGGAGCATATCCGCCGTCTTCACGATTCGTGCAAGATCTACCGGATGCCCCTGAAGCACTCCGTGGATGTGCTGGTGGAAGCATGCCGGGACACCGTAAGGAAGAACGACCTCGGCGACTGCTACGTGCGGCCGATGGTGCTATGGGGATACGGGTCGGCCGGGATGCTCCCGTTCGATTCGCCCCTGGAGACGTACGTGGCGGCCTGGCCTTGGGGCACCTACCTGGGCGAAGACGCCTTGGCCAAAGGCGTGGACGTGTGCGTGTCTTCCTGGAACCGGGCCCACCCCAACACCTTCCCGGTCCTGGCCAAGGCGGCCGGGAACTACGTGAACGCTCAGCTCATCAAGATGGAGGCGGTGGCCAACGGGTATGTGGAGGGGATCGCCTTGAGCCCCTCGGGCCTGGTGAGTGAAGGAAGCGGCCAGAACCTGTTCCTGGTGCGCGACGGCATGGTGATCACACCCTTCCTGGACGGGTCGTCCCTGGCCGGCATCACCCGGGATGCGGTCATCAGCATCGCCCAGGACCTGGGCTACAAGGTCCGTGAACAAGACGTACCGCGGGAGAGTCTGTACACGGTCGATGAGATGTTCTTCACGGGTACCGCTTCGGAGGTGACGCCCATCCGGAGCGTTGATCGAATTCCCGTGGGCGCCGGCGCCCGGGGACCCGTGACGGAAGCGATCCAGAAGAGATTCATGGATACCGTGCGAGGTCGCGTGGAGGACGCGAGAGGATGGTTGACGCGGGTCTGACCCAACGGATGGGCGAGCCGGTCGTCGCCTCGTCGGAGCAGAGCGAACTGCTGCGGAAGGGGCGGCGGTTGGAGTACTTCACCCTGGGCTGGAACCTCCTCGAGGGTGTGGTCTCGGTGGGCGCGGGCCTGATGGCGGGGAGTACGGCGTTGGTGGGATTCGGAGCCGACTCGTTCATCGAGAGCGGGTCGGGGGCGGTGCTGCTCTGGCGCCTTCAGGACCACGAGCGTCACGCCGACCGGGAAGCGCTGGCTTTGCGCCTGGTCGGGCTTTCCTTCTTTCTCCTGGCCGCCTACGTCGCCTTCGAGGCGACGCGATCGCTGGTGACGCGCGAGCCGCCCGACGCGAGCTGGATCGGCATCACGATCGCCGCGCTTTCCCTCGTGGTCATGCCCATCCTGGCCCGGCGCAAGCGACTCGTGGCGGGAAAGCTGGACAGTCGGGCGCTGGAGGCCGACTCACGTCAGACCCAGCTGTGCGCCTACCTCTCCGCCATCCTGCTGGGGGGCCTTCTCCTCAACGCCGTGCTGGGGTGGTGGTGGGCGGACCCGGTGGCGGCGCTGGGAATGGTGCCGATCATCGCGCACGAAGGGGGATCGGCGTGGAAGGGCGAGGCCTGCGACGGGAGCTGTCACGCATAGGGGTTCTTGCGGTGGACACGCGCCTCACCCCTCGGGGGGCGCTTCGCTCCGGATGCTTGGCATCCGAGCCCCGCTCGGGGTGAGGCGCGTGCCCACCGCTCGACCGACGGTCGCCGGCCGTCCCCCTACCAGTCGGGGCTCTCCTCATCCTCGAGGCTTCTCATGGCGGCGGACAAGCGGGCCTGCTCCTCGTCGGAGACCTCCCGGACCGTCGCCACCTCGGCCTGCCGCGAAGAACCGGCGCGGATGAGCAGCAGGACTAGCATTCCGGCGCCGATGAGCGCGAAGCTGGGCAGGAGATACCCGACGAGATTGAATCCCTCCGGGGGCGGAGCCATGAGCACCGTGGGTCCGTACTCGGCCACGAAGCTGGCCCGGATGGCCTCGGGCGTCATGCCGTTTTCGAGATCGGCCAGGATCTCCTGCGACCACGCGGGTGAAGTGCCGCACTGCATCTGGAACTGGCACGAATGGACGTCGAGTCCACACCCGCAGTTGCACTTGAGGCTCTGCTCGATTTCGAGGTACGCCAGGCCGAGTTCGCCTTCGTGATAATGGCCTTCGCTCTGCTGGATCTGGGCTACCAGAGCCGGCATCACCGGCGTACCCACAGGGATGGCCAGCGTCGCGGCGGCAGCGAGTTGGGCAAGAATGGGCAGCATGCTCAATTGGATTCCCTCGATGTCGTGTCAGCGTGGTTTGGTCTGCTTCCTACACGCCGGCGGGCAATCAGTGCCCCCGGGCGCCGGCTGCCGGATTCCTCGGGTCGGGGGCCCCCAGACGATCTCCGGTGCCCGGGTCGATCATGATGGAATGAGCCAGGCCCTGTCTTGCACGGACGCTCACCTCGTGGCCCATGGCCTCCAGCTGATCCACCGTGTAGTCGCTCACCCCCCCATCCTCGATGCGGATGCGGTCCGGAAGCCATTGGTGATGGATCCGGGGGGCCGCCACGGCTTCCTGGATGTTCATGCCGAAATCCAGGACGTTGAGGATGACCTGGAGGACGGTGTTGATGATGGTGCGGCCGCCAGGGCTCCCTGTCACCGCCACGAGCTTGCCGTCCTTGGCCACGATGCTGGGGGTCATGGACGAGAGCATCCGCTGTTCCGGGCGCGCCAGGTTGGGCGACGTCCCGATGAGCCCCCGCTCGTCGGTGAGGCCCGGCCCGGCGTTGAAGTCACCCATCTCGTTGTTGAGCAGGAAGCCCCCGCCGGGCACCACGATGCCCGACCCGTACCCGGCCTCCAGGGTGTAGGTCACGGAAACGGCCATGCCGTCGCCGTCCACCACCGAGAAGTGCGTGGTCTGCGGACTTTCGTACGCCTGGGCGATGTCCGACGGAGTGGACGCCGAGGCCTTGGCCGGGTTGAGATCGGCACGGAGCTCTTCGGCGTGTGCCTTGCTGACGAGGCGGTGCACCGGGACGTCCACGAAATCCTCGTCGGCGAGGTATTGGGCCCGGTCACGGTACGCCCGCCGCATGCCTTCGGCGAGATGGTGGATGTAGGGTGCGGTGTTGTGCCCCATGGAGGCCAGGTCGTACCGCTCCAGGATGTTGAGCATGGTCACCAGGGCCACTCCACCCGAACTGGGCGGCGGCATGGATATGATCTCGTACCCGCGGTAGGTGCCGCGGATCGGGGTGCGCTCCTTGGCCTGGTAGATCTCCAGGTCGGTTTCGGTGATGAGGCCCCCGCCCCGCCGCATCTCGTCGGCAAGGAGCTTGGCGGTCTCACCCCGATAGAAACCGTCGCGACGGTTCAGCATGACGCGCTGGAGGGTCTTGGCCAGGTCGGCCTGGCGGAGCGTGTCCCCGACCTGGTACGGCGTGCCGTTCTTCGAGAAGGCGGCGGCGGTCGCCGGGTACGGTGCGCGCTCCACCAACGAGGAGAGCCCCCTCGCCAGACCTTCGGACACCTCGAAGCCATCCTGGGCCAGCGCCACCGACGGATAGACGAGACGCTCCCAGTTCATGGAGCCGAAGAGGCGGTGGGCCTTGTCCAAACCGGCGACAGTGCCGGGCACGCCCACCGCCCTGTAGCTGTAGTGATGGGTCCGGGACGAATACGCCTCGACGGAGTCGAGCCACATCTCGGGGTCGGCCCCCAAGGGCGCCTTCTCACGGAAGTCGATGGCGGTGGAGGTCCCGTTGGGGAAGCGGATCACCATGAAGCCACCCCCACCGATGTTCCCCGCCGAAGGGTGGGTCACGGCCAGGGCGAAGCCCGTGGCGATGGCGGCATCCACCGCGTTCCCGCCGGCGGCGAGCACGTCACGACCGGCCTCGCTGGCCAGCCAGTGCTCCGAGACCACCATGCCCGACGCGGCACGCACGGGCTGGTTCGTCTGGGCGGCGACCGGCGCGACGGCAACGCCCAGGGTCAAGGCAAGCAGGACAGTGGATCTCATCAAGTTTGGACGGCGCATCGGTTCCTCTGGGACGGTGCAACGAGCTTTGGAACGCGTACAAGATCCCCGCAAAGGGGCCGGGGCGCCAGCGGTGATTGCCAGCCGGCCCCCGGCCCCTACCTTATCCTCCCCTCTTCATTTCACCTCTGGACCCGATCACGAGGCTCCCGGATGACCCTGAAGCGACGCGACTTCCTGAAGAAGGCCGCCGTCGGCGCCACCGGCGCCGCCGCCCTCACCGCCTGCGCGGGGCCCGAGTCGGCCGGCAGCGAAGGCGGTGCCGGCGTGAGCGGTCCCAGGGTCAATTGGCGTCTCGCAACCAGCTTCCCCCGGAGTCTGGACCTCATCCATGGGGCCGGAGAGAAGATCGCAGAGCGGGTCGAGGCCCTGACCGGAGGCAACTTCACCATCCGGGTCTACGCCGCCGGCGAGATCGTCCCGGCACTCCAGGTCATGGACGCGGTCCAGCAGGGCACGGTCCAGTGCGGCGTGTCCCCGGGCTACTACTACATCGGGAAGAGCGCCGCCCTGGCCTTCGACTCGTCGGTGCCCTTCGGCCTGAGCACCCGGCAGCAGCTGGCGTGGTTTTATCACGGCGGCGGGCTGGACCTGCTGAACTCGGTCTACGCCGACTTCGGGATCGTGACCTACCCCTGCGTCTCCACGGGTGGCCAGATGGGCGGGTGGTTCCGGCGGGAGGTGAACAGCCTTTCCGATCTGGGAGGCCTGCGCATGCGCATTCCCGGCATCGGCGGCGAGATCATGTCGCGCCTTGGCGTGACGGTGCAGGTGCTGGGCGGCGGCGACATCTACCCCGCCCTGGAGCGGGGCGCCATCGATGCCACCGAGTGGGTGGGACCCTACGACGACGAGAAGCTGGGCTTCCACCAGATCGCCAAGAATTACTACTACCCGGGATGGTGGGAGCCGGGCCTCACGGGATCCCTCCTGGTGAGCCAGTCGGCCTTCGACGAGTTGCCCGCCACCTACCAGGACGCCCTGAAGAGCGCCTGCCGGGAGACGATTTCGGAACGGCTGGCCGCGTACGATGCCGCCAACCCCTTGGCGCTTCAGCGGCTGGTGCAGGATCACGGCGTAACGCTGCGCGAGTACTCCACGGAGATCATGGAAGCCGCGTGGCGGGAGTCCAACGCCTATCTGGAGGAACAGGCTGCCGCGGACGCGACGTTCAAACGCGTCTACGACAACTGGAAGGCGTTCCGCGCGGCGTCGTTTCCGTACTTCGCTGGTAACGAGCTGGCGTACGCAAACTTCTCGTTCCCGAAGATCGGTCGCGCGGACATGCGGGGGTGACGCTGCACATCCCAGCCTTTGAACGCGATCCCCGGCTCAGTCGGCTCGAGACGGAGGTCGTCTCCGCCGGAGAGGACCGGGGCCGTCCCTTCGTGGTCCTGGCCGACACGGTCTTCTACCCCGAGGGCGGAGGCCAGCCCGCCGACCACGGCACGGTGGGGGGGGTCGGCGTCGTGGACGTCCAGAAGGCGGAGGGCGAAGCCGCGGGCAAGGAGATCCGACACTTCCTCGATGCGCCGGCCCCATCGGGCTCGGTCACCCTCGAGCTTGATTGGACCCGCAGGTTCGATCACATGCAGCAGCACACCGCCCAGCACCTGCTGACGGCGGTGGCCGACCGGCGCTTCGGATGGCACACCACGGCGTTCCACCTGGGGCCGCACGTCTCGGATATCGAAGTTGACGCCCCGGACCTCCGCGCCGACGACCTGGCCGAACTCGAAGAAGCGGTGGCCGCGGAGATCCGGGCGGCCCGTCCCGTCACGACGCGCCGGGTGACCCACGAGGAGTACGCCCGGCTGCAGGTCCGGTCCAGGGGTCTGCCGGCGGGGCATACGGGCTCCGTGCGTCTGGTGGAGATCGAAGGCATCGACCTCAACACATGCGGCGGGACCCACTGTGGCTCCACGTCCGAGCTCGAGGCGCTGAAGCTCCTGGAAACCGAGGCCATGCGGGGCGGTACGCGCCTCTTCTATGCGGCGGGGGGCCGGCTCCGCCGGCTCCACGGGGCGCACCACGAGCGGAACGCGCAGCTGCGCACGCTCCTCGGCACGTCGGACGACACGCTGGTGGCCGGCGTGGAGGGAAAGCTCGAACAGCTTAAGGACGCCCAGCGCGCCATCCGTGCGCTCGAGGAGGAGCTCGCGGCCGCGGCGGCGGCGCTGCTTGTGGCAGGGCCGGGCCAGATCCTCGTGGCGCACTGGGACCGGAGAGACCTTCCGTTCCTCCAGCGTGTGGCCAGGGAAGTCGCCCGGCTGGCCCCCGACCGCGTGGTCTTCCTGACGTCGGGCCAAGGCGAGGAAGGCGCGTTCCTTCTCGGGGCGGGAGAAGGCGCCACGGTCGATCTGGCCAGCGCCGGACCAGAGGTGGCGGAGGTGCTGGGGGGCCGCGGGGGTGGCTCCGCCGGGATCTTCCAGGGCAAGGCGACCCGGCTGTCGCGGAGGGCGGGTGCGGTGGCCCTCCTGGAAAGAAAGCGCTGACCGGAGGACCGAACCGAAGGGTGGGGGACCGGGCGAACCACCACCCGTCACACCCTACCCCGCCAACGCCTCCGCCTTCTCCCTCGCCGTCCGCACCCGAGGCTGCAGCTCCGCGTCGGCATCCTTCAGCAGCTCCGCGTATCGGCCGTAGGCGTCAGCGGCTTCGGCCCGATCGCCGGCCTTTTCGGCCAGGTTGGCGAGCCGCCAGAGGGCGTCCACGGTCTGCACGGGATTCCAGCGGACCTCGCTCACCGCCAGCCCCTCCAGATGCTTCCGGTACATGGCGCGGGCCTCGTCGTCACGCCCGGCCGCCTCCAGCGCCCGCCCGCGATCCCACCAGCCCCAACAGCGGAGGTCACCGCATCGCTCGAAGTCGTTCTGGATGAAGTCCATGGCCTCCAGAGCCGCCTCGGCATCGCCCTTCCCGAGCGCGACCCCCCACCGGCCCCAGGCCATGGCCGCCCGCATGAGGTCGCTACGCTGGGCCTGGGGAACGGCGGACTCCCACACGGCGAGTGCCCGCTCCGCCCCCGGAGTGTCTCCGGTCAGCGCGAGCACCGTAACCGAGAAAGCCGTCATCCATCCATCGGAATCCAATGTCTGCGGTGCCCCGAGCGCCGCGAACTGTTGGAGGTATCGGCGAGCCGCCTCGGGTGAGCCCACCACCGCTTCGGCGTAGGCCCAAGCGGTAACCGCATCGGCGGCCCACGGGTCTTCCTGGGCGGCGTCGGCCAACTCGAGCGCTGCCTTGATGTGACTCCGCCCCTCTTCCAGCCTCCCCAGGCCCGCATCGTCCATGGCCATCTGGATTTCCCCGTCCAGGCGCTGCGAGGGAGCCAGGCTGCCCCCAGCGACGGCCTCGGCCCGTCCATCGTGCGAGACCTGGAGGTGGCCCTGAAGCGACTCCAGATTAAGGGTGAGGATCTGACCCCGCTGGCTGGCCGGATACCGCTCCCCCACGCGCTGGATCAGCGCCATGGCGTCGTCGTCCCGGTGACCGTTCCAGTAGTACTGGATGAGGTTCGTATGGGCCACCGCCGTGGCCGCGGAACCGTTCACAGCCCGCTCGAGGAGTTGGATGGCCCGGTCTGGTTCGGTCCTGTTGATGCCGATGGCCAGATTGTTGAGGGCCGTGGGGTCATCCGGCGCCACCGCCAGAACCTGTTCGTAGGCCTGGCGTGCCCTTTGCTCCTGAACGTCCACGTAGGTGAAGTAGAAGGCCTCGGCCAGCAGGCGCTCGACGTCGCCCATGCGATCGCGAAGCTCGTAGGCCCGGGTGGCCGCCTCGCGCCGCCGTCCGGGGTCCGCACCGGTGTTGCCCAGGAGCACCGCCAGCTTCCGCCAGGCCATGCCGAACTCGGGGTCCAACTCCAGGGCCGATTGGAGAAGCGCGATGGCCTCGGACTCCCTCCCTTTGTAGGAAAGGACCTGGGCATCGGTGTAGGCCCTCAGCGCCTCCAGAGACGACGTGGTGACGTTCTCGAGGGACTCGCCGCCTCGGATGTCACGCAGTGATTCCCCGGCTTTCTCCCGGATCCGTTCCGACAGCTTGTCGATGGCTTTGAGAAGGCCCGCCTCGTCGGCCACTGCCTCGCGGAAAGCCGCCAGGTCCGAACCCGAGCGGGCCTCCACCAGGGAGGCGGTGAGTACGAACCCGCTGCCCAGGGCGCCCACCTCGCCACGGATGACGGCCTTGAATCCGTCGCGCTGCGCGATCTCGCGAGCGACCTCGGGCGTGACCGTGGACGTATCGGGACGACCCATGCGTTGGAGCGCCTCGGAGATATAGCTCTCGGGAACAACGGTGAGCGCCGACGACTCCACCAGGTCCACGCGGAGTGCTTCCATGACGAGGCGGGCCAGCCCCGGATCGACGGATGTGGCCGTGAAGTCGGCCAGCACCACGGGCTCCCGCTCCTCGAAAATGCCCTGCGCCGCCAGGGACGCCACCGGCCCGATGCCCGTGGCGCGCATGACGAAGTACCCGGCCACGGCCACGCCCAGCAGTGTAAACGCACCTGCGCCGCCGAGGATGGCGTTGCGCCAGGTGAACAGCCCGCGAGCTCCCACTGCGTCGGCCGACGGCCCAGGCGACGTTTCGGCTCCGTTGCCGGAAAGCGTGCCGGAGGGGCTGTGGTCAGCAGCGATGCCTTCCTCCCGTGCATCCTCCTCGTCCCGCCCCGACATCCCCTCCTGTACGAACGCCGTGGCCAGAACCACCGGGAGGCCGATGATCAGCAGCACCAGCGCGAAGGGCGGCACCCAGTCGGGAAGTCCGGCGTTCTCGGTGACGCCGTCCACCACCTGGAGCGCGCCCCAGGAGCCCATGAGGTAGATGCCCAGCACCTGCCACACCGAGCGGCGGTGGATCTCGCGGATGAAGCGCCGAATGGAGTTCATGGATGCCATGTCCGTCATCCGCCGAGGCGCGCCAACGCCTCGCGGGCCTCGCGGACCCGGGGGATGTCGGCGTCGGCGTCGCGGGTGATGCTCACCAGATGACTCCACGACTCACGGGCGTTTTCCGTGTCGCCCTTCGCTTCGTAGGCCTTGGCCTGG
>DATHZE010000190.1:0-2398 GCA_035458765.1 Longimicrobiales bacterium | reverse complement strand
CAGGCGCATGGCGGGCGAGGTCGAGATCGCCCGCGTGGTGCTGCAGTCGGCCACCATGGACGTCTACTCGCTCCGGGCGCGTTGGCGGAGCGGCCGCTATCACTACCGGCTGGTGGACGAGTACGGCGGCACCTATCGGCTGTGCCGGAAGACGTCCAGGCGGACCTTGTCGCTGCGTCAGGTCGTCGAGATCCTCGAGACCGTGTGGGGCGACATCGAGACCGGCGGTGCGGGCCTGGTGGCGTGCTGGTGGGACCAGCAGTGGGAGTACGGCGACGAGCCGAAGGCGTGCACCGACTTCGCCTGGGTGGAGTCGGAGATATACCCGGAACTGGCCGCGTGGTACGAGGCGCACGCCGAGGCCTGGAGGGAAGAGCGCTGGGCCGAGCGGGTGGCGGAAGAGGAGTCCGTGGACGATGCCGGCCGGGGAGGTGCGCGATGACCGTGACCGTCCTGCAGAACCTCGTGCTGGAGGCGTACGATCACCTGGTCGCCGCCGAGAGGGCGTTGATCGAACAGGGCAACGCCGGGCAGTGCGCCACCCACTGGAACAAGTTCATCGCGACGATGCGGGACCTGAACGGGACGACCGCCGCCATGCAGGAGACCAAGCCCAGAGCGGTGAGGTAGGGATGGAGACACCGAAGCGGGACCTGAGGAAGGTGTTGGAGGAGGACGGGTCCCACGCCGAGTGGCCGTGCGGGTCCGACCTACGCGTGAGCCTCGTGCCACCCCCGGGCTGGCGCTGGGTCCCCGACGACGAGTGGCGGCAGGAGCTGGAGGATTGGGACGTGGACCTGGAGGCCCGCACGGGAATATCGAAGGAGGCGTTCGGAGCTCCGGCCATCCGGGTGGTGAACACCCCTCCGGGCTACGTGCCCGAGTCACCGTCGGTCCAGGTCACCGTGGTGCCGGACACCGACGACGAGTGGGCGGGCACGGAGATGTCCGTTCTGCTGCACCTGGCGTTCGTCCGGTTGGCCTTCGACGACGTCGAGGTGCCGTGGGGCCCGGAGCCGGTGGTGTTCCGGGGCCATCCCGGGCACAAGGCCGTCGTGCGCCTCGCCCAGCCCCGCCGCGACAAGCCCACCCTCCACTTCGAGATGCACCTCGTTCATGTGCGCGTCGGCGGATACCTGGTGCAGATCGCATTGGGCGCGCCCGCCCACGGAGCGCCCGAAGGTCTCTGGGAGGAGCTCCGGTCCATCTACGAGTCGATCCGGATCGAGGTCGCCGTGCCGTAGCCCGGTGGTCCTGCCCTCCGGTCGCTTTGTGGCCTGTTCCGCCATCCCCGGGACTCGGGGAGAACGCGATGGTCTGTGTATGTGTGACGCCGAGCCCGCGCATGGTGGACAGACTATGCTAGATGTGGCATGATTGTGGGTCAGGACCAGCCGGCGGCCAGGCCGGTCCACTGGGTTGGATCGAGCCTCCAGGACCTACGGGCGTTTCCGGGCGACGTTCGCGGGTCCGTTGGGGTGGCGCTGCGCGCAGCACAGCTTGGAGGGAAGCATGACACGGCGAAGCCCCTCAGAGGATTCGGGGGCGCCGGGGTCCTGGAGATCGTGGAAGACTATGACGGTGATACTGAGGGCGCTGGAGCGGAACCAGCCGCATTCGAGGAACGCGAGATGAAAGAAGAGCTGGCCGTCACGGAATCGAGTGGCAACGTATTTGCCGACCTGGGCCTTCCCGATGCCGACGAACGCCTGGCCAAGGCCGACCTCGCCATCGAAATCGGGCGCGTCATCTCCGAGCGCGGGCTGACGCAGTCCGATGCCGCCGAGCTCATGGGCGTGGATCAGCCAAAGGTGTCCGCCCTGGTGCGAGGGAAGTTGGACGGCTTTTCCATGGAACGCCTCTATCGATATCTCAACGCCCTGGGACGAGACGTGGAGATCGTGGTCAGGCCGACGCCTGCCGACCGAGAGTCGACGCTTCGCGTGACGCCAAGCGCCGTTCGGTCCAGGGCGGCCAAAGTCGCCAGGCGCTCGTAGCGGGGGAATCCGTCGACTGGCGCCGAGCCTGGATGCGTCCCTGGTGGAGGGGTGCGTCGGCACCATCTGGCCCGTGGAGCCCGACGACGTGCGCATGGCGCGAGGCTTGGCCGGGAGCCATCCCGGCCTCGGTGCCCGTGACCTGCTGCACGTGGCGTGCTGCAGTCGTCGCGACGTCCGGGACGTGAAGACCTACGATCGGGCGCTGGGGGCGGTCTTCGGCGGGTAGGGGAGGCGCCTACCAGGGCCGCTTCACCCTCCAGGCAGCCTCAACGGCCGGCCGAGGGCCCCTCTCGGCCCATCCGGCCATGTGGCCGCCCGACCCCCGTGACGAAGCTCCGCCATCGACGTGGGACCCGATGTCGGTGCCGCACGCGGCGCATCCACCACTTGCCGACTGG
>DATHZE010000189.1:0-6033 GCA_035458765.1 Longimicrobiales bacterium | reverse complement strand
ACCTGGGCAAGAACGCTCCGGAGTTGAACGTGGCGGAGGCGGCGCTGCTCGCGGCCATCTTGAACCGTCCCGGGGCGTACGATCCCTTCCGGCACCCGGAGAATGCCAAGCGGCGACGGGACCTCGTGCTCACCCGCATGGCCGAGGAGGGCTATCTGACAGAAGAGGAGGCGGCGAACTGGCAGCGGTATCCGCTTCCCGATGAAGAGCCTGAAGGGACGAGCGCATCCCTCGCTCCCTACTTCGAGGAGTGGGTGCGACAGATTCTCGACTCCAGGTTCGGAAACGAGATCTACCGCAATGGTCTGAGGGTCTACACCACCCTGGACGTGGACATGCAGAATGCCGCCCGGCGGGCCATGGACGCCGGGTGGGCCGCAATCGAGGCGGATCCGAACTTCGGGCATCCCAAATTCGAGGACTTCGATACCGTCGCCACGTTCCCGGGGCAGACTCCCTACCTGCAAGGAGCCTTCATCGCCTTGGACCCGGTGACCGGCAGCGTGAGGGCCCTCATCGGCGGTCGCGACTTCGAGCAGTCGAAGTTCGACCGGGCCCGGCTGGCCCGCCGTCAGGCCGGCTCGTCGTTCAAGCCGTTTGTGTACGCGTCCGCCATCGCCTCCGGGATCCCGGCATCCCACATCGTGGTGGATGCGCCGGTGGTCTACCAACAGGTGAGCGGCGAAGACTGGCGACCGAGCAACTTCGAGACGGAGTTCAAGGGACCCATGACCCTCCGCGAGGGCCTGGTGACCTCGACGAACATGATCGCCATCAAGCTCGGTTGGGAGGAGGTGGGCATCGAGACGGTGGCGCAGACCGCTCGACGCATGGGCATCACCACGGAGATCGAGCGATACCCCTCCACGACCATCGGCGCCGTGGAGGTGATCCCCATCGACGTGGCGGAAGCATACTCCGGCTTCGCGACGCTCGGAACCAAGGTCCACCCGTTCCCCATCCTGCGCGTGGAGGACGCCAACGGGCACGTACTGTGGGAGCCCCAGCCTGAACGCACCGAGGTATTGGACTCCCTGGTGGCGCGCATCATGGTGTCCATGCTGGAAGACGTGGTGACGAGAGGAACGGGATACGCCGCCATCCGCTTGAACGCCGGCCTTCCGCGGGAGGTGCCGGCGGCCGGCAAGACCGGGACCACCAATGACGGAACCGACGTGTGGTTCACGGGCTTCACCCCGAACCTGCTGGCGACGGTCTGGTTCGGCATGGACCGTCCGATCCCCATCTTCAAGCTCGGGGCGGGACGCCGTCAGGCCACGGGGGGAGGTCTCGCCGCGCCCGTCTGGGGCACGTTCATGAAGACCGCCTACTACGGGTCCCCCGCCGCCGAGGATGGTACCGGTGGGGCCAAGCCGGCGCTTGCCGCCCCCTCCCCCTGGACCATCCCGCTGGGGCTGAAGACCGCACTCGTCGACCGGACCACGGGAAAGCTCGCGTCCCGTTGGTGCCCGGCCGAAGATCAGTATCTCGAGTACTTCGTCCCCGGCACCGAGCCGACCGAGTTCTGCGACAATTCGGGCGGGCGACGCTTCAGGATTCCCAGGTGAGCGAATCCGCTCCAGTCACGGTCCTGCTGGTTTTCGACTCCTCCAACGCCGTGCTGTGGGCGGAGGAAGTCGCGGAGGACGTGGGCGTTCCGGTGGAGGTCGTGCCGGCCCCGGCGGAATCGCGAGCCAAGTGCGACCTGGCCCTCATCGCCTCGGAGGCCGTCGCGTCCAAGCTCGAAACGGCCCTTACCGAAGAGGGAGTTCCCTTCCGCCGCTGGATCTGACTGCGGCCGGGTGCGCTACCGCTGTCGGCCTTCGACAGTTCCGTCGGAGGCGATCCGATGGGAGATCAGCGGGCGCATCCAGGGCTGTCCGTCGCCGACCGAGATCGCGCCCCTGAGGACCGCTCCACCCCGCCGGAGCCCGTCGGCGTCCAAGGCGTGGACCGTCCCGAGCGGGTCCCCGGGCCGAACGTGATCACCCGGGGCCACCGCCAACTCGAAACCGACGCCCAGATGGATGGTGTCGTCCATCCGCTTGCGGCCCCCGCCGAGATCCACCACCGCGAGGCCCAAGGGTCGAGGATCGACGGAGAGCACCGTTCCGGATCGGTCGGCCGATACCGTCTCGCGTTCCGGAGCCGCCACAAATCGCCAGGGCTCGTGGATGACGGATGCGTCTCCTCCCTGAGCCGCCACCATGCGCTCCAGCCGCTCCAAGGCCAGCCCGGACCGCAGCGCCCTCTCCGCCCTGTCCCGGGCCTCCCCTCGGCCTGTTCCCGGGAAACCCGCCATCACCATCTCCGTCGCCTGCAGAAGGACCAACTCCTCCAGGTCGGAAGGTCCTTCACCCCGAAGACAGTCCACCGCCTCGGCGGTCTCGAGGGCGTTTCCCACGGCACGGCCCAGGGGCCGATCCATGGCCGTGAGCAAGGCCACCGTGGCAAGGCCCCGGGACCTGCCGATGCCCACCATGGTTTCGGCCAGGACCAAGGCCCGATCTTCTTCCGGAATGAAGGCTCCGCTCCCCACCTTCACGTCCAGGATCAGCCCGTCCAGGCCTTCCGCGAGCTTCTTGCTCATGATGCTGGCGGCGATGAGCGGAATCACGGGCACGGTTGCCGTCACGTCGCGAAGCGCGTACAGGCGCCGATCGAGGGGAGCGATCTCGGAGGTCTGTCCGATCATGGCGCACCCGACCTGTTCCAGCACGAGGCGGAATTCAGCCAAGCCGAGCTGGGTCCGGAAGCCGGGAAAGGCTTCGAGCTTGTCCAAGGTCCCCGAGGTGTGCCCCAGTCCCCGGCCCGACATCATCGGGACATAAAGCCCCAAAGCAGCCGCTAGAGGCGCGAGGGCCAGTGATACCTTGTCGCCCACGCCCCCGGTGGAGTGCTTGTCGATGCGCGGTCCCGGCAGATGGGCCAGGTCCAGGACCGAGCCAGACTCCAGCATACAGCGCACCAGCACGTCCGCCTCGGTGGAGTCCAATCCCTGGAAGTACACGGCCATGAGGAAGGCCGCCATCTGGTAGTCGGGCACTCGATCGTGGAGGAAGCCCTCCAGGAATGCCTCCAACTCGGCACGGTCTATGGACGCGCCATCTCGTTTTGCCTCAATGACCCTGGACGGGATCATGCCCCCCCTTGAGCCTGCACAGTTGATGTCGGTTTCACCGCTCCGGCATCCCGCCGAGGGGCGACCCTCCGGGATCAGGCCGGAAAACGCTTCCTGGCCCCCTGGATCGCGTCGTCCACCTTCTCCTTGACGTCGTCCGCCAACTCGTCCCACCGGTCGGCGGCCGTGTGCTTCAGGTCCGTGGCGGCGCTTCGGATCCTGCGGCGGGTACGCCGACCTGATTGCGGCGCCGCCAGCAGGGCGATCCCAGCCCCGATGACGGCCCCGAGAAACAGGCCCGAGATGAAGTTGAACACCTGGGTTTCGTTGTCGTATTCCATGGTACCCACTCCCGTGGCTGCACGGGCACCTGTTCGGCGGGAGGCCCCGTGTACTCTATATTAGCGGACCCAGCACTGCCCGACGAGACAGGAGGATGGATGGACGCCCCCTCAGGAGCCCATCAGGAAATCGCCGTTCCGGCGTCGCTTTTCGCCACGCTTCGCCGAGAATTGGCCAATGAAGCGGGTGTTCTCCGCACGATCCGCGCCTTGAACGCCTCGGGCTACTCCGCCGGTGTCGGCGCTGCCAGCGCCTTCAGGACCTCTCCGGATGAGGATGTCCGGGGTTTGCCACAGAGCGAATTCTGGAACCGGCTCAGCGCATTCTTCACACGGCGCGGCTGGGGCACGCTCACCCACTCGCCTCGCCACCCGGCGGTTGGGCTTCTCACCAGCGCGGACTGGGTCGAAGGGGCCGAACGCCCAGACCAGGGGGACGCCTCCTGCTCGTTCAGCTCCGGTTTCATCTCCGGACTGCTCACGGAGTTGGTCGGGGGACCCGTGGCGGTGTTGGAGGTGACGTGCCGTGCCCGGGGCGAGAACGTGTGCGCGTTCGCCTTCGGTGCCGCGACCGCCATCCATGAACTCTACGGGAAGTTGCTGGCGGGCGAAGAGTTGGACGATGCCCTGGCTGCCCTCTAGGGGACGGCCACCGTCGCCGGATTCATGCGTGCACTGGGAATCGACTTCGGAGAACGACGCATCGGGTTGGCCCTGAGCGACCCGACGGGAACGCTGGCGTCACCCCTCGAGACCGTGACCCGCCGCGTCGGCAAGCGGCCGCCCCTGGCCAAACTCGAAGAGCTTGCCCGAGCCAACGAGGTCGTCCAGCTCGTCGTCGGTCTCCCGTTGGGACGTAACGGAGCCGAGACACCCTGGTGCGAGGAGGTGCGGAGGATGGGCGATGCGCTGGCGGTTCGCCTGTCCGTGCCGGTGGACTATGTGGATGAGCGAATGACCTCACTGCGTGCGGAGCGCGCGGTCCGCTCCATCGGGCTGCCCAAAGCGCAGCGCGAGAAGAAGGGTCGCATCGATGCTGCGGCGGCAGCGCTCATCCTGCAGGCCTGGCTGGACGGGAGACCCCGATGAGGGCGGGACGACTGCTGATGTCCACGGCTTTGGTGGCCACGATGGTCGGCTGCGGCCCTCCCGAGGGTGATCCTGTGGAGCTGGTCGTGCCCGACGGCGCCTCGTTCTCGACGGTAACGGACACGCTGGTGGCCCGGGGGATCGTGACGAGCGCCCGCGCCTTCAGGGCGTACGCGCGCTTCCGCGGCGACGACCGTCGAGTCAAGTCCGGACGCTATTCCCTGGCTCCCGGGGACACGTGGAGCGAAATCCTGGACGCCCTCACCCGAGGTCGGGTGGTGACGGTGCCGCTCACGATTCCCGAGGGATTCCGCATCACCCAGATCGCCCCACGAATCGCCCAAGTTTCAGGTATGCAGGCCGATTCGGTACTGGGAATTCTCCTGAGACCCGGCATGGATTCATTGTTCGGTCTCCCGGGCCCCGGGCTGGAGGGGTACCTATTCCCCGATACCTACCGCTTCGCGGCGGGAGTGGACGTAGCCACCGTGGTGGAGGTCATGGCCGATCGTTACCGTGCGTTCTGGACCACCGCCCGGCGTGAACGCCTGGCATCCCTCGCCATGAGCGAACGCGACCTGGTGACGCTTGCATCCATCGTCCAAGCGGAGGCTCGTCGGCCCGAAGAGATGCCCCGCATCGCCAGCGTCTACCACAACCGACTGCGCCTGGGGTGGCTGCTCCAAGCGGATCCGACCGTCCTCTACGCGCTGGGAGGACCTCGGCCGCGTCTCCTCTTCGCCGCCATCGACTCGGTCGCCGACAACCCGTACAACACGTATCGGCAGCCCGGCCTGCCACCTGGCCCCATCGGCGCGCCGGGTGAAGCTGCCCTCGAGGCTGCCCTCCATCCTGCCGAAGAACCCTACCTCTATTTCGTCGCCCGTATGGATGGGAGCCACGTGTTCACGCGCACCTTGGCCGAGCACAACCGTGCGGTGGCAGAGAGCCGTCGTGAGCAGGCCCAGGCTCGGCAAGAGGGGAATTCCGGAGGGACCGGGGACCGGTGACGACAGCCGATCTGAAGCACGGGCTGCGCCTCGTGGTGGTCACGGATTCCAAGCTCGCCCACCCCCGATCCGTCCTCGACGTCGTCCGCGAGGCTCTCCGATGCGGAGCCCCCTCCGTCCAACTGCGGAACAAGGGGGAGTCCACCAGGGACCTCCTGGGCTTGGGACACGCACTCCGCCAGGCGACCAGGGAGACGGGTGCGCTCCTTTTCGTGAACGATCGCCTCGACCTGGCCCTCGCCGTGGAGGCCGACGGCGTCCATCTCGGGCCCGAGGATCTTCCGGTGCACGCGGCGCGGCGCGTCGCCCCGCGTGGGTTCCTCATCGGCCGCTCGGCGGACGACCCGGAGGTGGCACGGGCCGCCGTGGCCGATGGTGCGGACTATATCGGGTGCGGCACCGTCTACCCGACTTCGACGAAGCGTGATGTGGGAGACGTCATCGGCCTGGAGGGTCTTCGGCGCGTCGTCCG
>DATHZE010000188.1:0-7319 GCA_035458765.1 Longimicrobiales bacterium | reverse complement strand
GGTGTTCTTGGTGCTGAAGCCTCCGGTGGCCAATGTGGCGAACGCGTGGTTCACCGCATCGAACAGGCTCATGCCCCCCAGCGTGTACAGGCCGACCTGGACTGCCGTGAGCCCCACGTAGACCAGCCAGAGAAGCTTGGCGGTCTGTGCGATCCGCGGCTGGAGTCGCTCAGGGGTCGGACCCGGGACCTCCGCCTTGAAGAGCTGCATCCCGCCCACGCCCAGATACGGAAGGACCGCGATCACCAGCACGATGATCCCCATGCCGCCGAGCCAGTGGGTCAGCGACCGCCAGAAGAGGATCCCGTGGGGCAGGCCTTCGATTTCGCTGAAGACGGTGGCACCGGTGGTGGTGAACCCCGACATGGATTCGAACATCGCGGCCACGGGGGACGTCAGGACGCCCGTGAACAGGTAGGGAAGCGCGCCGAAGGCCGCCGTGGCGGCCCACGCGAAGGTCACGATTGCGAAACCTTCCCGCGGCGTGATGTCGTCCTGCACCGAGGTGATCTTGAACAGGCCGACGCCCAGAACCCCGGTCACGGCCGCGGACACGAAGATCCCCGTAGCGTCCCCATCCCCGTAGCCCAGGGCCACGAGCCCCGCCAGGAGCATGGACAAGGCTACGAAAACCTGGAGCAGACCCACGACGGCTGCGACGCGGCGGAGTCCCATCAGTCGAAGAGCTCCTGCACCTCGGCGATGGCCTCAGGGAGCGCGAAGACGATGACCTCGTCGCCCACCTCGATGTGATCGTCACCACGGGGAATCACGATCTCCTCGCCCCGCACGATGATGGCGATGAGACATCCCTTCGGAAGGCCGATGTCCCTCAGGGCCTGCCCCACGACCCGGGTGCCCTCGTCCACCCGGAACTCGATGGCCTCGGCGTCGATCCCCGCGAGGCTCGCCACAGCCGTGACGCGACCCCGACGCACGTAGCGCAGAATCGCGTTCACGGTGGACATCCTGGGTGACACCGAAGCGTCCACGCCCACCCGCGGGACAAGGCGCAGATACTCGAACTTGTGGATCAGGCTCACCACCTTCCGGGCCCCGAGGGACTTGGCCAGAAGGCTCGAGAGCATGTTCACCTCGTCGTGACCCGTGGCCGCGACGAATGCGTCGATGCCGGCCACGCCCTCCATTTCCAGAAGCTCCAGGTCGGTGGCGTCGGCATGGAGAACCAGGGATTTCGGAAGATGCTCAGCCAGCTCGAGACACCTTCGACGGTCCCTGTCCAGAATCGTGGTCTCCACGCCGTGTTCCTCCAGAACCTGGGCGAGGAACTCCCCCTCGGCGCTGCCCCCGGCGATCATGACCCGCTGAAGGTGGAACCTGTCGTAGCCCGCCAGCGGCGGAATGCCTTGGACCTCGGACGTGGGAGAGAGCAGATAGAGCTCGTCGCCGGCCCGGATTTCACTATCGCCCTTGGGAATGGTGGTCACGCCGTCCCGCACGATGGCGGCCGTCACGTAGTGGGACCCCGCCAGCTCCTCGCCGATCTGGCTGAGCGTCTTCCCCGCTACGGGCGCCCCCTCCCGGACCGTGAGCCCGATGAGCTGGACCCGCCCTCCGGCGAACTGGGCCACGTCGGTGGCGGCCGCGCTCTGCAGGAGCTGGTACGTCTCCCAGGCGCACTCACGCTCGGGATTGATCATCAGGTCGATCCCCATCTGCTCCCGGGAGAGCACGCTTCCCTGCTCGTAGTACTCCGGGTTGGAGATCCGAGCGATGGTGTACTCGACCCCGAGCCTCTTCGCCGCCAGGGAAGCGATGAGGTTCACCTCGTCCTGGCTGGTGACGGCGAGCAGCATGCGGGCGCCTCGGACGCCCGCGCCCTCCAGAACGGAGAGGGACGCGCCGTTCCCCACCACCGTCAGGACGTCGAGTTGTTGCCCGGCGAAATGGGCCCGCTCGGGATCGGCCTCGATGAGCACCACGTCCTGGTTTTCTTCGGAGAGACGCTGGGCGAGATGGAAACCGACCTCTCCGGCGCCAACGATCAGTACCTTCATGCCGACCTTCTTGGAGTGGGCACGTTCCGCGGGAATCTCCAAGAAGGTGACTCCATCTCGCCTTGTCGAACAGCCCAAGCGGCGGAGCCGGTCCCGGCGGCGGCTACATGCGGAAGCGGTAGCTCAGCTTCACGAAGAGTCCGTCGGAGCGGGTCGTCACGTCCTGGAAACGGAATCCCCCCGCATCGCGCATCTGCCGGGCATACCCGACGAAGACCACGGTGCCCGGCGAAGGCTCGAATCCCAGGAGACCCTCCAAGGAGAAGTCATACCTGTCGGAGCCTTCAGCCCCGGTGCACGATCCTTCGTCACAGCGCACCAGGGACCGTCCGGTCTCGGGGTCCAGAACCTCACCCCGTTCCTGGACGGCGTACTCGCTGATGACCCTGGCGAAGAGCGACCGGCTGAACTGGTACTGCGCCTGCACCCTCGGGATCGTGGCGGTGGAGTACGTGGAGCCGTCCCGCTTCCGGCGGAGGACAGAATGCCGGATTCCCAGGGACGTGGACAGGGAGCCCGTGGGATAGAGGGAGACGTTCACGTCTCCCCCCACGCTGTTGGCGACGTCCGCCGGCAGGCCGCGCCACCGCTCGAATACGGCGGCTTCTCCCCAGGAAGCGCCGAAGGACAGGCGAACGCGCTCCCAGGAGCTGATCCCGGCCCGGGCTCGCACGGAGTTCAATCCGCCGAAGAGCGCCGGCGAGGGCGCGAAGGGGGTGGCATCGCCCTCCGTGACTCCTGCGACGTGCAGGCCCTCGTACTCCCCGGGCGCCACGTCGAACGTCTTCCGCTCGAAGGAGATGCTGCCTCGGACATTGCCTCGAAAGGAGGCGGACATTTCCAGCTGCACCTCCGCCTCCTCCGGCCCCCGTCCCGCCCAGAAGTCGTCACGGTTCCAGGTGCCCTGCACCTGGACCTCCGGCCCCCAGTTCTCCACCAGCGCGCCTCTCCCTCCCCGCCACGTATATCCGGTCCGCCCATCCACCTGGGTCACGCCGACCCGCCGGATGAAACCGCTTCCCGCACGGAAGGACTCACCGATGTCCTCGAAGGAGCCGTTCAGGGAGAGGTTTCGCCCCGACCGGTCGAACTTCGCAAGGAAGAATGAGCCCCAATCCGTCTCCTCTCCGGACGCACCGTCGGCGCTGCCCGCCGCCAAGACGTCCACCGTGTAGCGACCGCCGAGCACCAAACGACCGTCCGCGCCCAAGACCCGGTTGAACGACGCGCCTGGCTGGGTCCGGTCGGTGTAGACCGCGCCGAGGGTGGAACTCCGCCCCATGTCCCGTTTCACTCGAACCAGGTTGACTACCGGGTGGTCCATGTCTTCACCCACCTGATCGACGGCGCCCAGGTAGGCCACGCTGAAGCTCCCCACCTTCCCCGACAACTTGGCCGCACCCACGGGACTCCCGATGGAGCGTGTATAGACCAGTTGGGCAGGGAGGTTGAAGATGTCGGTGCCCTCGAGGAAGAAGGGTCTCTTCTCCGGAAGGCGGACCGCGAAGCGCTCGTTCACCGTGATCTGGCCTGCGTCGGCTTCGACCTGGCTGAAATCGGGGTTGTACGTCGCGTCCAGTGTGAGGTTGGACGTGAGGCCATAGGTGACGTTCAGACCGAAGTCGCCGGAGGCGGGCCCGCGCTGGAAGGCGTCCCGACCTCCGTCCCAGGCGCCGACCCGGCTCCCGGTGAGCACCGGATTCACCTCCATGAACAGGCCCGGATCCAGGTCACGCAGCCCGGTTATCTTGCCGGCCTGGGCGAGCTGGTTCGCGACGCCGCTGGACCGCGGCGCCCACGACGAGCCGAATCCGTTGCGCTGGATGGTACGCTGCACCTGGAAGCCCCAGTCCTGCACCGGGAGGGCGGGAAAGCGCAGACTCTTCAGTGGCACTTTGACCTCCACCACATACCGGTCGGTCCCCACCGTCCCCGCCGACTCCCAAAGGAAATCCGGATTCCAATCGATGGGGTCACCCCATCCTCCACCCTGGCCTTCCACCCAGAGCCCGTCGGCCTGGACGCCAAGTGGGTTGACCTGGAAGACGAAGGCCCGGCGCTGGTCGTCGAAGGTGTCGAGGATGAAGCGCACGTAGTCGTCCGTGCGCCCGAAGCCGTCGCGCTTCGCCAGCGTGGCGCGGACCCCGCCCTCCGTGTCGTCGAAGGCCTCCACTGCGAAGTAGATCGCATCGTCGGTCAGCAGCACCCGGGCCTCGGTGCGCTGCGACGCGGGCACTCCCTCCACGGGATCGTATTGGGTGAAACCGTGCAGGACCGGGGCACCGGCCCAGGCCGCCTCGTCAAGCCGCCCGTCGATCCGGACCGATGCGGACGCCCCCTGCGGGACCACCACTTCCAACTGGCGCGCGGAACCGTCGTGGGATGCGGCCGGGGCCGAGGCGCGCGACGGTGCCGAAGCCGATGCCGGCGCCGCAAACTCGGGTTGGCTGGGTCCCCCGTGAGCCTGTGCCAGCGCCCCCAGGAGCAGGAGGGTGTTGGAAAGCATGAAGCGTATTGTCCCATCTTTGTATAAGTATTGTCAAATTATAGTTATACAATTTGAGGACAAACGCAAGGGCCGCCAACCGCCGGACCCTTCTGCGCCACCGACGCCGGGGGATGGCGCCGCCGGTGGCACTTGCAGCCCCGGGAGAACCAGACGTAGCCTGCCAAAGCATGCCCGCACATACCTCCTCAGCTCCGGGCTCACGCCCGCGGGGGAACGCGCCGATGCACCGCAAGCCTCGCGTCCAGATCCAGTGCCTTCTTGCCCTTGTGCCCCTGGCCCTCCTCTGGGCCTCCCCCCTGGCGGCGCAGTTCGGCCCCCAGGGCCCCCGGGCATCCCAACCGGACTCACTGAGGTGGGAATACATGGGCCCACCCAGCTCGGGGCGCTTCGCGGCCATCGCCGGCGTGCCGGGAGACCCCAGCACCTACTACCTGGGTTCGGCGTCCGGAGGTGTGTGGAAGACCACGGACGAGGGCAAGACCTTCGCGCCCCTCTTCGACGACCAGGACGTCCAAGCCATCGGTGCGTTGGCCGTGGCGACATCGGACGCCAACGTGGTCTGGGCCGGCACCGGGGAGGCCTGGGCGATCCGTGACGCCGACATCATGGGCGACGGGGTCTACAAGTCCACCGACGCCGGCGCCACCTGGACCCACATGGGGCTGGGAGCCACGGGTCGGATCGGGCGCATCCTCATCCACCCCGACGATCCGGGCATCGTGTACGTGTGCGCCCTGGGCCGAGCCACGGGGCCGCAGCCGGAACGTGGCGTGTTCCGCACCCGCGACGGCGGGCTTCACTGGGACCGCGTGCTCTTCGTGGACGAGGACACGGGTTGCTCCGGGCTGACCATGGACCCCCACGACCCCGACGTGCTCTTCGCCGGGACGTGGGACGTCGTCATGCACACCTGGAAGATGGATACGGGCGGGCCGGGGAGCGCGGTGCACGTCACCCGGGACGGCGGCGACACGTGGACCCGGCTGGGCGAGGCCGAGGGACTCCCGCGCTCCCCGGTCGGCAAGATCGACGTGGCCGTTGCCCCATCCGACTCCAGGCGCGTGTACGCCCTCATCCAGACGGCGGCCCAGGGATCGGTCTGGCGCTCCGATGACGGCGGCGCCACGTGGCGGGTGGTGAGCTGGGATCGGACGCTCATCGGCCGGGCCGGGTACTACATCCGCATCGCGGTGAACCCGCAGGACCGCGACGAGGTCGTGGTCATGAACAGCTCCTCCCACCGCTCCCTGGACGGCGGACTGACCTGGCCCGAACGCGCCGGTGGGTGCGGCGATTGCCACGACGTGTGGATGGACCCCACCGACGGCGACCATTGGGCGGTCACCGGAGACGGTGGCGCGGGATGGACCACGGACCACGGCGAGAACTACGACACGGTCCGCCTCCCCAACGGGCAGATGTACCACGTGGCGGTGGACGACCGGGTACCGTACTGGATCTACAGCAACCGCCAGGACGACGGCACCATGCGCGGCCCCAGCGACGTGCACACCACGGTGGACAACGTGCCCTCGTACACCGACCCCACTGCGCCGGTGGGATTCGCCCGGTCACGCCGCGGCGGCTTCGGTGGAAGAGGGGGTCCAGGGGACGCCGCCTGGGATCAGGGTCTCGGAGGATGTGAATCGGGCTTCACGCTCCCGGTGCCGGGAAACCCGGACATCGTTTGGGCCTCCTGCTACGGAAACCAGGTCACGCGCTTCGATGCCAGGTTGGGCTCGGCCCGGTCCGTGAGCCCGTGGAAGCACACCCTGGACCACGAACCCATGGGCCTGGACTACCGCTGTCACTGGACTCCCCCGCTGGCCCTGGACCCCTTCGAGGAGGAGACGGTCTACTACGGCTGCCAGGTCATCTTCCGCACCCGTGACCGGGGACAGACGTGGGACGTCATCAGCCCCGACCTCTCCACGCAGGACCCGGATCGCGTGGCGTGGTCCGGAGGCATCCCCGGCGCGGAACCCGAGAACGTCATCGGCGACAACCTGGGCCAGTTCTACGGAGAGGTGGTCTTCGCCATCGCGCCGTCGAAGGTGGAGCGGGGCCTCATCTGGGCAGGCACCAACGACGGCCTGGTGTGGGTTACCCGGGACGGCGGCGACAACTGGTCGCGGGTGTCGGACAACGCCTCGGATCTCCCCGAATGGGGAACCATCCGGAAGATCGAACCGTCGGCGTTCGACGCCGGGACAGCCTACGTCGCGGTGGACCTGCACCTCATGGACGACCGACGGCCCTACGTGTTCAAGGTCACCGACTACGGCCGGACCTGGAAGAACATCACCGGCGACCTCCCCACGGGGCATCCCCTGGACTACGTCATGGCCGTGACGGAGAACCCCAACCGGCAGGGGATGCTCTTCGCCGGCACGGGGCATGCCTTCTACTACTCCCTGGACGACGGCGCGCACTGGACCCACCTCCGGAACGGCCTTCCCGCCGCGCCGGTGTCGTGGGTCGTGGTGGAGCCCCGGTATCACGACGTGGTGGTCTCCACGTACGGTAGAGGTCTCTTCATACTCCGGGACATCACCCGCCTGGAACAGGGCGACCGCTACACAGGCGGGACCCACCTCTTCGATCCCCGCCCTGGATTCCGGGAGGCGCGGGGCGGGGGTGCGGACTTCCTCTACGCCCTGGCGGCGGACCCCGCGGCGCCGGTGCGCTTCGACATCCTCGACGGGCGTGGCACGGTCATCCGCACGTTCGAGGCTCAGGGCAAGACCGGCCTGAACACCGCGCGCTGGGACCTTCTGTACGACGGCCCCGAC
>DATHZE010000187.1:0-38695 GCA_035458765.1 Longimicrobiales bacterium | reverse complement strand
GCCGCGTTTCATCCCGTGCGTCAGGCGCTGGACCGGGCGCTGACGCGCATGGGCCTGGAACCGCCCGAACCCGAGGCTCCCTGAGAAGGACTCGCGTTCGAGGTGACCCGCTCGGGGTGACCCGACGTCCAGGTGATGGCGCTCAGCCCCGCTTCTTCTCGTCCTTCAAGGCGCCGTTCAGCAGCATGGAGACGAGGGAGATCACGATGCTTCCCAGCATCGCGGCCCACAGGCCGGACACCGCCAGATGCTCGGTGAGCCGGGCAGTGACCAGGAGCATGAGGCCGTTCACCACGAAGGTGAAGAGGCCCAGGGTGAGGACCAGGAAGGGACGGGACAGGATCCAGACCAACGGCTTCAGGAGCGCGTTCACGAGCCCGAAGACCAGGGCGACCAGGATCACGTCCCAGAACCCGCCGGTCAGCTGGATGCCGGAAACCAGGTAGGCCGCAGCCGACAGGGCGAGCGCGTTCACGAACAGCCGGAGGATGAAGTTCCGCACGGTTGGTTCTCCCTTTGTGGTGTCTACTCCCTCCCTACGTGGCCCGTCGCCCCTCGGGTTCGGGCCCGCCTCCCCGGATCGGCGGAGGTGTCCGGTCAGCATGTCCGTATCGGACACTCTGGCCGGGACGCGTCGCTCCTGCGTGGAAGCTGTGAATCTACCCTAAACCGTTGAAAAACAACGACTTCAGGATTCAGACAGAATCTGGCACCCCCCTTGCCACTGTACAAGGCAACAGACGACATGTGGGGCTGCGGGGCTCGAGCTCTTCTCTCTTCGGAGGGAAGACACCGAGTGAACAGGCGATGGAATGGATCCCCCCCAGGGCCGGGTTCCGCAGCCCCAACCAAGAGCAGTGAGGGTGCCACGCCCCCCCCGGGCTTGTTGGTGGCCCCTCGGCCCTGCGGGCTTGCCCGCAGGGCCAGTTTCTTTGTGCCCGCTTGCGGCGGCGGGCGCGAGCCGCAAGCCTTGAGCATGCCAAGCGCAACCGAGCCCATCATCACCGTCCTCGTGGCGGACGACGACGAAGACCAGTGCGTGCTCATCGAGCGCCTGCTTCGGGGCGCCGAGGGTGTCCGCCACGTGGTGACCACAGTGCCCGACGGCCGATCGGCGCTGGCGAGCCTTCAGGAGAACGTCTTCGACGTGGCCCTCCTGGATCTGAGCATGCCCGGTCTGGACGGGCTCGAGGTCCTGGAGGCCATCGCAGGCGACCCGGCTCGTCCGCAGGTGGTGTTCGTGTCGGGGAAGGGCACCGTTGCCACCGCCACCCGGGCCATGAAGCTGGGCGCCTACGACTTCGTGGAGAAGCCGGTGGATCGGGACCGGCTCCTCGCCCTGGTCTGGAAGGCGGCACAGGCCCGCCGCATGCAGGCGAGGACCGAGCGTCTCGAGGTCGTCGTGAGCAGGGACGCCGGACGGGTCCGCATCATCACCCAGGACCGCCGGGTCCGGGAGGCGCTGGAACTGTTGGAGCGGGTGGCTCCGTCCGACGTGTCGGTTCTGGTCACCGGTGAGTCGGGGACCGGGAAGGAGTTGGTCGCCCGTGAGTTGCATAGGCTCTCCGGGCGCAGCCAGGAGCCTCTCGTCGCCCTGAACTGTGCCGCGGTCTCGGAGGCACTGGCCGAGTCGGAGCTGTTCGGCCACGAGAAGGGTTCCTTCACGGGAGCCGCCCAGCGAAAGCTAGGCCTCATCGAACTGTCCGATGGCGGAACGCTCTTCCTGGACGAGATCGGGGATCTGGCGCCTCCGCTGCAGGCCAAGCTCTTGCGGGCGCTCGAGGCCCGCATGTTCCGGCGCGTGGGCGGCGTGCGCGAGATCCCGACCAACTTCCGCTTGGTGTCCGCGACGAACCAACCGCTTGCGGACCTGGTGGAGCAGGGGACCTTCCGGGGAGACCTGTTCTACCGGATCAACGCGGTCGTCGTGGACCTCCCGCCCCTGCGGGAGAGACCCGGAGACGTCACGCTCCTGGCCCGGCATTTCCTACAGGGGGCCCGGCCGGGCCACCGGTCCCTTTCTCCGGAGGCCGAGGCCGTCCTGGAGCGCTATGCTTGGCCCGGCAACGTCCGGGAACTCCGCAACGTCATGGAGCGGGCCGCGCTCCTCGCTCCAGGCGACGTGATCCGTCCCGAGGATCTCGGGGCGTCCCTGCATGGCGCCTTGGGGGGCAACGGCGGGGCCTCCCCCGGCAGGAGCGATGAGACCTCGGGGCTTCCGCTCCTGGACCTCGAAAAGCTGGAACGCCGGGCCATCGAGGAGGCCCTGGAGCGGACCGGTTGGCACCAGGGCCAGGCCGCGGCGCTGCTGGGGATCTCGGACCGGACGCTCCACCGGAAGATCAAGGGACTGGGGCTGCGCCGTCCGGACTGAGGGCCGTGCCCCTTGCCGGGTGCGGGTGTCTTCCCATCTAATGCCAGCCTGGCTCCGCCCATCACCCGAGGATCCACCCATGACGTTCCGACGCCTCGCCCTTTGCGCGGCCTTCAGCCTCGTGACTCCCGTCGCCCTCGCGGCCCAGACCTACGACGTGGTTCTCCGTGGAGGCCGGGTGATGGATCCGGAGTCCGGTCTGGACGCGGTCCGGAACGTGGGGATCCGCGGTGGGCGCATCGCCGCCGTCACCCAGGAACCTCTGGAAGGGCGCGAAGTCGTGGACGCCACCGGTCTCGTGGTCGCGCCGGGCTTCATCGACCTCCATGCCCACGGCCAGGATCCATTCAGCGCCGACCTCCAGGTCCGCGACGGGGTCACCACGGCGCTCGAACTGGAAGGTGGCGTCTTTCCCGTGGCCGATTGGTACGCGGAGCGGGCGGGTAAATGGCGTATAAACTATGGGGCCACCGTCTCGCAGGGGGCGGCGCGGTACCGGGCCATGGGGGAGGACCAGCGCGCCATGGTCTACGATGCGGCGACGCCGGAGCAGGTCCGTCGGATGCAGGAGCTCGTCGCTCAGGGGCTGGCCGAGGGAGCCATGGGGGTGGGTTTCGGGATCCAGTACACGCCCGGCGCCAGCCGTGAAGAGATCTTCCGCCTGTTCCAGACCGCGGGGGAGCACGGCGTCACCAGCTTCGTCCACATCCGCTACGCCGGTGTCGTGGAGCCCGAAAGTTCGATGTCCGCGGTCCAGGAAATGATCGCCGACGCGGCGGGCGCCGACGCTTCGGTGCACATCGTGCACATCGGTTCCAGCGGACTTGCACAGATCCCCGTTCTCCTGGAGATGATCACCACGGCCCAGGAACAGGGCATCGACGTCACCACCGAACTCTACCCGTACACGGCGGCGTCCACGAGCATCCAGGCCGCCATCTTCGATCCGGGCTGGCGTGAGCGCCTGGGCGGCGACTACGGCGACATCGAGTGGGTCGCGACCGGGGAGCGTCTCGATTCCGCATCCTTCGTGAAGTACCGCGAGGAGGGCGGCATGATCATCGCCCACATCATTCCCGAGGACGGAATGGAGTACGCCATCGCACACCCGGGCGTGATGATCGCCTCCGACGGGGTGGGCTTCGTCGACGGCAGGGCGCACCCCCGCGGCGCCGGCTCCTTCGCCCGGGTGCTGGGCCGCTATGCGCGGGACCGGGGCACGCTGGGTCTCATGGACGCCCTCCGCAAGATGACGCTCATGCCGGCTCAGCGGCTGGAGCAGGCGCTTCCCGAAATGCGGCGGAAGGGTCGCGTGGCCGTGGGCGCCGACGCCGACCTGACGCTCTTCGATCCCGACACCGTGGCCGACCGGGCCACTTTCGCGGAGCCGGCCCAGGCTTCAGCGGGAATCCCCCATGTCATGGTCGGCGGGGTCTTCGTCGTCCGCGACGGCACCGTGGTGGAGGACGCGCATCCCGGCCAGCCCGTGCGGCGACGTCCCGCGTAGGAACCTTCGAACCTCAACCCCGGAATCTCCATGGGCCTCGAATTCCTCGTCCCCATCTTCGGCATCATGATCGTCCTGGTGCCCGTCACCGGACTCACCGTGGTGCTCACCGCCAAGTTCGCCACCAAGCCCATCGTCGAGGCGCTCACCCAACTGCGGAGCGGGCAGGGGTACGGAACCCCGGGAGAGCTGCAGATCCAGATCCAGGATCTGTCCGAACAGGTCGAGGTGCTGGCCGGCGAACTCCACAGCCTCAGGGAAGCCCAGGCCTTCGACCGGAAGCTGCTCGAGCAGAAGAGCGCCCCGCCGAGCTGATTTCCTCAGCCCGGTAGAACGTTCTCCTTCTTGTGGCACTCGGTGCACTTCATCGGCACCGTCTTTCCCGCAGCCCCCTCGGTGACGTGACAATCCACGCAG
This sequence comes from Longimicrobiales bacterium, assembly GCA_035458765.1. Taxonomy (GTDB): domain Bacteria; phylum Gemmatimonadota; class Gemmatimonadetes; order Longimicrobiales; family Gaopeijiaceae; genus SZUA-318. Next base: position 34,397 of record DATHZE010000187.1, on the reverse strand, counting down.
GTGCCCGTCTTGGCGGTGGCATCGTGGAAGGCGTCCCGGATGCTCGTGGTCATGGGCGGGGTCGCGGGCTTGGTGTGGCACCCGGTGCACGGCTGGTGTTCCGACTCCAACGGCTTCTCGGGGCGAGACTCGTGGTGGCACGAGCTGCAGTCGGTCCTGTCCTGGTGGGTCGCGTGCGGGAAGAGCACGCCTCCCAGGGACGCGCCGGTCAGAAGGATGGTTTCGGGGCCGTTCTCCTGCGCGGCAAGGCCAACGGGGGCCGCGGCGGCCGCGATTCCCAACAGAAGAATGCATGAGATGCTACGCATGGCTATCAACTCTCCATGGGATGGGTGCGGCAACGCCCGCGGAGCCCATCGTAAGGTCGCGTCTCCGGGCAGGAGACCACGAGAGGAGAATACCGCTGCGGCATGCCGGGCGTTCCAAACGCGGCAGGAGAGTCACTCCTCCTCCCAGGACCGCTTCAGTCCCGATAGGGGTCGAAGGTGTCCCCCGGGGCCATGCATACGATGAGGGGACGGAGGCGGTGCAGCACTTCGATGGTCCGGCCTTGGGCGGTCAGGACGTCGTCCAGACGGCGGTAGGCTTGAGGCGCCTCGTCCAGGTCGCCGCCCCGCAGCACGACGCCCTTCCGGGAGAGCCATCGGCGCATCTCGCCGGCGTCCACACCGGGGGCGCGGAGGACCTTACCCCGGCGGGTCTTCCCCTTGGCGGCGGTGCGGCTCATCACCCTGCCTGCGCCGTGGACCGTGGAGTAGAGGGCCTGTCGCTGGAGCTGCTCCAATTCGGGCGTTCCCGCTGAACTCGCGCCCTGGAGGATGACGGCGTCGTCCCCCATGGACCCGCCGACGAAGCCCCGTTGACCGGGGAACGCCGGGGTCGCGCCTTTGCGGATGACGTGGAGCGGTTCCGGTCCGTCGGGCCCTTCCACGTCCTCCACCCAACAGAAGTTGTGGTGATTGTGGACCAGCTCCTCCTCGGAGCCGCCCAGGAGGTCCACCACCTTCCGCACGACCCACTCGCGCCCTGCGTAGGCGTACCGCCCCGCCAGGGTCATCAGGGCCCAGTAGTCGTGGCCCAGGGGCTCGGCTACGGGCAGCAGCACCTCGACCTCCTTGGCGCGCTGACCCCAGCGGAGTCCCTGGGAGAGCGCGATGAAGTTGGAGGCCACCGTATGGCCGAAGCCCCGGCTTCCGAAGTGGACGCCCACCCACACCCGGTCACCCTCGTCGGCGAAGATGTCCACGTAGTGGTTTCCGGCGCCCACGGTGCCGAGCTGGGCCCGGGCCTTCGCCCGGAGTTCCTGACGATGGCTGGCCGGGATGGCGTCCCACGCCGTGTCCTGGAACAGGGGATGGTCCACGGGGGCGTCGTCGGAAAGGTTCTTGCGGCCGATGCCGAAGCTCAGGGTGTCGAAGATGGCGTCGGCGATCTCGTCTCTTCTGCGCATGTCGCCAAGGTCCCCCGAGGAGAGGTCGGTGCGGATGGCGGCGTTCCCGCACGCGATGTCGAAGCCCACGCCCACCACGCTCACCCGGTCGCGGTAGGCCGCGACCCCGCCGATGGGCATGACATACCCGACGTGGCCGTCGGCCATGAGCGCGGCCCGGACCGCCCGCGACGATACGTCGCGGAACTGGGCCAGGGTGTTGGCGTCGTGATGACCGAAGATCATGGCGCTCGCGAGACGGGCTATCTCGCTTTCAGGTGGTTGAGAAGGGCTTCGTTCTCCTCCACGTCCAGGAACGTGTCCCACTCCAGAAAGTACCCTTCCGGGTCGTACCCCACGAAGGTGCGCACGCGCCCGCTTTCGTCCGTGATCTCCGGCGTGCGCAGCGGGAAGTCCGGCCGGCTGTGCAGCGCCCCGAACCAGGCGTCCACGTCGTCGGTGAAGAACGACACCGTGACCCCCTTCTGTTCCGTGGCCTGGTGCAGCCCTCGACTTCCGTCCACGAAGCCGAGGAATCCCGTAGCGGACGCCGGCACCACCTTGGCCCATCCCTGATCCACCATGAGCTCGGTGCCCAGCACGTCCTCATACCAGTCGAGCGCGGCGTCTATGTCCTGGTAGTAGAGCCAGAGCACCGTGGCCCGGATGCCCAGCCCGGGGGGACGCTCCGTGTCCACGGCAGCGGGCCCCAGCGCTTCGATGCCCTCGAGGACCGGCATCAGCGCCACGTTCTCCGCGTGCGGGTTGAAGCGCTCGAACTCCAGGAGATACCCCTCGGGGTCCATGGCCACGAACCCGTTGTGGGGCCGCGCGGGATCGACCTCGCCGAGCTCTGCGCGCATGGGCACGCCCGCTTCGGTGAGATAGGCCCACCATCCCTCTGGGTCGTCGGTCACCAGGGCCAGGGTGACGCTCTTGGGCTCGTCGGCCGAGTGCATCCCCCGGGCCGCGTCCACCAGCGTGAGGTAGGAGGCGGGCGCTACCCGGAGGATCTTGGCGAAGCCGTAGTCCGCCACGGTCTCCAGCCCCAGGATCCGGGTGTAGAAGGCCCACGCGGCTTCCACGTCCCGGTAGTAGTAGAACGCGTTGGTGGCTGTGACGTCGGGTGCGACGGCGTTCATGGGCGGCTCGGCCGGTTCGTCGGTTCGGGGAGCGTCGGACCCGCATCCGGCCGGGGTGAGGGCCGCGGCGATGACCAGAGCCCCGAGGCGTGCGTTCATGTCCAGACCTCCTGGAACGGGCGGGCGAAGTTGGCGCCCATGACCTTCTCCATGACGTGGGGGGCGCGGGCGTCCACCGCGACGGCGGGATTGACGAACGTGCGGCGGTGGAGGGTCATGGTCCAGCGCTCCGGAAGAGGGTCAGGATCTGGTTGGCCACCTGGTCCCGGGTGCCGATGCGTATGGCGTTCGTGTCGGGCCCATCCCCGGTCACCCCCACGGTGTTGAAGGCGCCGATGGCCGCCACCTTGGCCACGGGGTCCAGGATGAAGAACGAGTAGAACGCTCGTTGGGTCCCCGTGTGGCCCACCAGATGGCGCCCGTCCCTGTCATAGAGGAAGAAGCACAGTCCCATGCTTTCCCGGCCGATGGCGCTTTCTCCGATGGGGACCACCGTCTGCCACATCTCCTCCAGGCTGTTTCGGGACAGGAGGACGTCCGCGTCCACTCCGTCGGGTGGGGAGCCCATGAGGAAGCCCAGGTATCGGGCCATGTCGGGGATGGGGGCGTTGAGCCCCCCGTTGCTCACGGTGATCCCGGTGTTGAAGTCCACGCCCCCGGCCTCGGGCTGGCCGTTCCGCACGAAATAGTGGTTGGACCGGTACGGGAGCAGATGCCAGGGGGTGTGGTCGAAGTACGCCCGGCTCATGCCCAGGGGCCGGAAGATGTTCTTCTCCACGTAGGCCTCGAAGACGTCCCCTGTGACCTTCTCGATGACCCGTCCCAGGAAGATGATCCCCGGGTTGGAGTAGCTGTAGCGGGAACCCGGCTCGAAGAGGATGCGGGTGTAGGGCATCATGGCCACGAGCTGACTCCACTCGGTGGGCTCGTAGGGCTCCCACGGTTCGCCTTCGGACCAGGGCCAGCTCCCCGCGCGGAATCCCGCCGAATGGCTCAGGAGGTGCCGGATGGTGATCTCCTCCATGGGGCCGAAGGGGTTGTGCACCTCCCGGAGCTCGGGCACGTACCTCACCACCGGGTCGTCCAGCGACAACAGTCCCCGGTCGCGGAGCTGCAGAATGGATATGGCGGTGAACGTCTTGGTGATGGAGGCCCAGTGGTAGATCGTCTCCTCGTCCACGGCCCGGCCCGTGGCCAGGTCCGCCATGCCGTGGGTCTCGAGGCGCACCAGCTCGCCGGCCCGGACCAGGCCCAGGCTGGCGCCCACGACGCCGGACCGGTCGAGGCCGGCCTGCCAACGGTCGGTGAGTCGCTGCCACGCGGCGTCGACGCCTTCGGGGAGCTGGGCGGTCGCCGGCCAGGGCGGGGCGGTGAGGAGGAGCGCCGAAACTGCCAGGGCGAGACGTGGGCTGCGCATGGGTTCCCTGTGGTGGAGGAGGTGGAGCAATTTGACGAGCGCACCCCTCCGCGCGAAAGTTGCCGCCCCAGGGCCCGGGTCGGGCCCTTGATGCATCCGACCGACCGTTTCCGTCTCCTGGAGGACCCATGCGTCGCCTTGCCCAGACCCTGGTCGTCGCCGCCGTGGCGGCCGGCGGCTTCCTGATCGCGCCCGTCTCCGCGCAGACGACGGCCACGGAGCGCGCCGCGGCCGGCCCGGTGCTGGACCGGATCAATGCGCTCCAAGCCGAACTGAAGCCGGCCGCCATGGCCGCGAAGATGGTGAGCGCCGACGCAGCCCAGAAGCGGCAGATCATGGACCGGGTGGCGACGCTTTGGGCGGACGGGCTCGGATCGGTGTCCGACTACATCGGCGAGCACCCGGAACCCGGTTTCCAGGAATACCAGACCGTGGATACGCTCACCAAGATCCTCGCGGCCCGAGGCTTCACGGTGGAGAAGGGGGTCGCGGGGCTGGAGACGGCTTTCGAGGCCACGTGGACGTCCCCGGCGGGGACCGGCGGTCCCGCTCTGGGCATCATCGTGGAGTACGACGCCCTGCGCGGCACCACCGAGGACTATCACGGGTGTCAGCACAACGCCCAGAGCCCGGTGGGCTTCGCGGCGGCCTTCGCCCTCGCCGAGCACATGGCCGAGCACGGGAAGGCGGGGAGCATCAGGATCTACGGCACCCCAGCCGAGGAGATGGGGCCGCCCGCCAAGGTCACCATGCACCGGGCGGGCGTCTTCGACGATGCCGAGATCCTCATACGGAGCCACGGGGCGGGGGAGACCGGGCGCAACACCGCGGGCTTCGGCGTGTGCTGCCTCAACATCAACATGGCGCGCTACATCTTCACCGGCGTGCCGGCCCACCAGCGCCAGTCCTGGGCCGGCCGCAACGCGCTGTCCGCCGCGGTGCAGTTCTACACGTCGGTGGACCACCTGCGGCCCTACTTCCGCCCCGAAGCGGTCGTGCAAGGGATCATCCCCGAGGGCGGCAAGGCGCCCAACGTGGTGCCCGACCGAGCGGTGGTGGACTACTACATCCGTTATCCCGACGAGGTGTATCTGGCCCACATGGACTCCATGATCGCCAACGCAGCCCGGGCCGCCGCCCTGGCCACGGGGACGGACGTCGAGATCGAGCTGTACGGAGAGTACCGCGACGGGATCACCCTGGGGACGCTGGAGGAGTTGGGCTTCGCGTACGCCAAGGAACTGGGTGCGCCCGGCATCACCGAGGAACTCCAGCGGCCGGCAGGCTACGAGGAGACGGGCTTCGTCACGCGGGACATCCCCGGGCTCAGCGTGGGCGTCTTCAGCTCGTCGGCTCCGGGGCATTCATACGGCCGTTGGAAGGACTCCTTCGAACAGGTGGGCCACACGGGCTTCGTCCTCGACGCCAAGATCATGGCGGCGGTTCTGTACGACTACCTGGAGGACGCCGACTTCCGGGCAGCGGTCCAGAGGGAGCACGGGCAGATGTCGGGGCTCTTCAACGAGTACATGGACGGGCTCAAGAAGGCGTATGCGTCCGAGACGGGGATCTATTGAGCACCGGCGGTCGCGCCCCTCGGGCCGCTTGCCCGGGGGGGCGACGTCCGGCGATTCTTTCCTCCACTGACGCCGCAGAACTCGAAGACACAGGACCATGATGAATCGAACCGCCCTGCTCGCAGTTGTCGCGCTCCTCGTCGTCGTTGCGCCCGCAGTCGCCCAACAGGACCCGCACCTCGCCAAGGCGATGCGCGTGCTGTCCGCCACGCCTCTCATCGATGGCCACAACGATCTGCCGTGGGCCATCCGGGAGAGCGAGACCGCTCCGCACGACGTGAACGCGCCGGCCCACGACCTGAGGGGCCGCACGCCGTTCATGACGGACATCGCGCGTCTGCGGAAGGGCATGGTCGGCGGCCAATTCTGGTCGGTGTACATCCCCTACGCGGCCGTGGATTCCGGGGCCGCCCGCATCCAGCTCGAGCAGATCGACATCGCGAAGCAGTTGATCGCCAAGTACCCCGAAGCGTTCGAGGAGGCCTACACGGCCTCGGACGTGAACCGGATCTTCGGTGAGGGCCGGATCGCATCCATGCTGGGAATGGAGGGTGGCCACGCCATCGAGAACTCCCTGGGTGCGCTCCGGGCTTTCTACGCCATGGGCGTGCGGTACATGACGCTGACCCACAACGGCACCCTGGAGTGGGCCGACGCGGCCAACGACGAGCACGTCCACGGGGGGCTCACCGAGTTCGGCAAGGAAGTGGTCCGGGAGATGAACCGCCTGGGGATGCTCGTGGACCTTTCTCACACTTCGGTGGAGACGATGAACGACGCCCTGGACGTGGCCGAAGCGCCGGTCATGTGGTCCCACGCCGACACCAGGGCGCTTCAGGACGTGGGGCGGAACGTGCCCGACGAAGTGCTCCGCCGACTTCCGGACAACGGAGGCGTGGTGATGGTCACGTTCGTGCCCAGCTTCCTCACCGACAGGGACGAGGCCACCATCGCCGACGTGGCCAACCACATCGAGCACGTAGTCGATGTCGCGGGCATCGATCACGTCGGCATCGGCTCGGACTTCGACGGAATATCCGAGACTCCGGTGGGCATGGAAGACGTGTCCACCTATCCCGCCCTGTTCGCCGAGCTGTCGAGGCGGGGGTGGTCCGAAGACGACATGGCCAAGCTGGCCGGAGAGAACATCCTGCGCGTCATGCGCGAGGCCGAGGAGGTGGCCGGCCGCCTCCAGCGGGAGCGGAGCCCGTCCACGGCCACCATCGAGGAGTTGGACGGCGAGAAGGTGAGCAACTGACCATGGCCAACGCCACGCTGCCTCGCCCCCAGGCCCACGAGTTCAACCCGTACTATCAGAAGTACATCGACCAGGTGCCCGACGGGGATATCGTGGAAACGCTGGCCCGGGAGATGGAGGCCACGCAGGCGCTCCTGGCCTCGGTGCCTGCGGACAGGGAGGAGTTCCGCTACGCCGAGGGCAAGTGGAGCCTCCGCGAAGTGGTGGGGCACCTCATCGACACGGAACGCCTCTTCTCCTTCCGTGCGCTCTGGTTCGCCCGGGGCGCCGAGGGCGACATGCCGGGCATGGATCAAGATGCGTGGGCCCGGGTCTCCACCGCCGGCTCCCGGCCCCTGGCGGAGCTGGCGCAGGAGTGGGCCGCGCTCCGTCAGTCCAACGTCCTGTTCTTCGGGTCCCTCACCGAGGAGGACGGCAAGCGTCAGGGTGTGGCCAGCAACTTCGAGGTCACGGTGCGTGCCCTGCCGTGGATGATGGCCGGTCACGAGCTGTATCACCGGATGCTCATCCGGCGAGACTATCTGGGCCGGGACGGGTGAGCGACGAACAGGATCCCCGGTCGGCGGTTCGGCGGCGCGACCGGGCCAAGGGCGATCCCTGGATCAGGGCCTTTCTCCACGCCGCGCCCTATGGCTTTCTCGCCACCGTGGGCGACGACGGGCAGCCGTACCTGAACTCCAACATCTTCGTGTACGACGAAGAGCGGCACTGCGTGTATCTGCACACGCACCGCACCGGCCGGACGCGGGACAACGTGGACCGCCACCAGAAGGTGAGCTTCAGCGCCGCCGCCATGGGGCGCCTCCTTCCCGCCGCGGAGGCCCTGGAGTTCAGCGTCGAGTACGCGGGTGTGGTCGTGTTCGGGGTCGGCCTCGTGGTGGAGGATGAGCACGAGGCCACCCATGCGCTCCGCATCCTCCTGGAAAAATACGCCCCCCATCTCCGCTATGGGGAGGACTACCGCCACGTCACCGCGGACGAACTGAAGCGTACCGCCGTGTTCCGGGTGGACATCGAGACCTGGAGCGGCAAGCAGAAGGAGGTGGCCGCGGATTTCCCCGGCGCCTTCGAGCTGCCGGTGCCGGCGCTGCCCTTTCCGGAGCCGACCTCCTGAGGGCTGGTCTTCCTTCGCCGACGCTCTCGGCGTGACTGCAGGAGCCGAGGTCCGCTGCCCGGGCTGCGGTGGGCTGTTTCCCGACGTGACCGGCCCCACCCATCGCTACATGACGTCGGTCCCGGGCTGTTGGGACGCCTTCGGCGAGGTGGTCGGACGCGAGTTCTCGGGGTGGTGGATCGGAGAGGTGCACCGGCTGGTGGTGGACAGCTACGCCGTCCAGCATCCCGGCGATGGCACCCGCAGGGCGATCCAGTCCGTGGCGCTTCACCTGGTGGCGCTCCACCTGACTCTCGAGAAGGGGGTAGCCCCGGAGACGGTGACGCGCGTGCTCCAGACGGGCGCCGACGGACCGGTGGCGTTTACGCTGCTCGAGCCTCCCCTCGATCCGAAGTGGAGGACGGTCCTCGACGTGCTACCGGCGAAGGACCTGTCTGAACACGAGCGGATGGTCCGGGCCTGGGCGGCCTCCGCGTGGGAAGGTTGGAGGGATCACCACGCCCGGGTGCGTGCTTGGGCCGCGGAGATCCTGGAGCTGCTCTGACCCCGCGGGGTGGCCCGCGCCGTCACCCGTCTTCACCCACGACCCCGTGACCGGCGGCACCCGCCGGGCTGTTGTTCATGCTTCGGGCTCCTTGAGCCACTCCATGGCTTCCGGCCTGCTCCGAAAGACGCCCGCCCGCATCCCGTTGGCCCGGAAGAACGTCATGCCCATGCGCATGAGGCTGTACGAAAGATCATCGGGGGCGAGCACGGCCACGGCGTGCAACCCGGGCAGAGCGGCGAAGAACGTGGCAGTATCCCGAAGATCGTCCGGCGAGCGGTTCTTCAGGCTCGCGGCGCCGCTGACGTCCAGCAGGACTCGCGCCGGGCTCGGCACGCCGGGGCGGGCCAGGGCCGCCGCGCCCACGCGCTTCAACTCCGCGGTGGTGTGGTCGCCATCCACGGTGATGACGACGATCCCTTCCTTATGCGAGTCGTAGACCGGCACGGTCTCTCCTTCTGTTGTTCCCGAGAGTTATCGCACCCGGCCCCGCACCGCGTTCCACTCCGCGGCAAGGGTCGGGAGGAGGTCGGACAGGAAGTCCTTCTGGGCGGACTGGTCGGCGGACAGCGGTCCCACCCACCCCTCAGCGCTTCCCCGCAGCTTCGCCAGTCGCGAAACCAGTTCGGAGAATTCACGGTCCAGGTCCCGGACCTTCGCGGCGGTGTTGGCCGGGGCCCGCGCCTGGCCCTCATCCAGGCGCCGAGCCGCCTGACGGACCTCCTGGGCGGTGCGCTGGGCGGCGGTCAGGACCGCGCTGATCTCGCGGAGATCCTGGGTCCAACGGCTGCGGACCCCCGGATCGACGTCCATGCGGGGATCGTCCTTCACGCGGACGACCTGCTCGGCCGTGGAGCCGGCCACCACGAGACGCACCGTGTACAGCCCGGGCTCCACCAGGGGCCCACCCGCCGCGCGACGGAATCCACCGGACTCCAGCCGGTCGCCTTCCTGGACCGAGTAGCGGAGATCCCATTGGACCCGGTTCACGCCGCGATGAGAGGTGGGACGCACCGAGGCGACCTGCTGTCCCGCCAGGTCGTGGACCGTGACCGCGACGTCGGCGCCTTCGTCCCCGAGCCAGTAGTCGATGAGCGCCGCCGCCGGGGGGTTCTCTCCTTCGAAGATCATGTTCCCGGTGTGCGCGCGCTCGCCCCGGTAGCGGATCTGCTCAGCCGGTTCGATGGAGAAGAGGTGGGCAGGCGAGGCCGCGATGGCCGGCGTCATCTCCTGGAGCGCGTTCACCTGGTCGAGGATCCACACGCCGCGGCCGTGGGTGGCCAGGACGAGGTCGTTGTCCCGGGGGTGCACCAGCAGGTCGTTCACGGCGGCGGTTGGAAGCCCAGCCCGGAGCTCGACCCAATTGGCCCCGCCGTTCCAGGACCAGAAGACGCCGAACTCGGTGCCCAGGTAGAGCACGTCGGCGTTGCGGGGGTCCTCCCGGACCGTGCGCGCGACGCGGGCCTCGGGCAGGTCGCCGGTGATGGACGTCCAACTACTCCCGTGATCGTCGGAGCGCCATACGTAGTTCCCGTAGTCGTCGTTTCGGTAGTTGTTGGCCACCAGGTAGACACGGCCGTCCACGTGCTTCGATGCCTGGACGCCGTTGATCCAGGCCATCTCGGGCAGACCAGGGATGGCACCGACCACGTCGTGCCAGCGCAGACCGCCGTCACGAGACACGCGCACGTGACCGTCGTCGGTGCCCACGTACAGCTCGCCCGGGGTGAATTCCGACTCCGCCACAGCCGTGAGGGTCGGCCAGTACGGAATCCCGTCGTCCAGGGACAGCGTGAACGAGTCCGGGCGCTGGCCCATGATCTCCAAGGTGCGCCGGTCCGTGCCCGAGGTGAGGTCGCCCAGGGAGTGCCACGTGTCGCCGCGATCGCTGCTGCGGAAGAGTTGGTTCAGGCCGGCGTAGAGCGTATTGGGGTCGTGGGGGCTGATGATGAAGGGACCGTCCCAATTGCCCGGCGCCATGGCGTTGCCCAGCCGCTGGTCGGGATCCGAGAGGTCCGGCCACGTCGTCCAGTTCCGGCGGTCGCCGATGAAGCCCTCGGGTTGGTTCGGCCTGATGTCCCTGCTTTCGCCGGTGATCAGGTCGTTCCGCGTGAGTCCGAGGTACTGGCTTTCCGAATAGAGGATGCGGTTGTTGGTCGTGTCCACCAGGCTGAGGAATCCGTCGCCACCGCCCCAGCGCACCCAATCCTCGTTGAGGATGCCTTCCGCGCGGTACACCTGATTCGGCCCGGCCCAAGTCCCGTTGTCCTGGAGTCCGCCGTAGACGTTGTAGGGGTGCGCCATGTCCACGGATACCCTGTACCACTGGCTGACCGGGAGATGGGTGACGAAGAGGAAGTGGTTCCCACGGTCGTAGCTGATGCCCAGCCCACCGTCGTCGGCCTTCATGACATGACGGCTGTCGTGGGGGTTCACCCATACGAAGCGGTCGTCTCCATGGGTGCGATCCTCCCTGGGAACGGTGAACGTCTTGCCGCCGTCGTCGGAGTAGCTGTAGGCGTTGAGCATGTACAGCCGCTGGTCGTCGTTGGGGTCCACCAGGGGCTGACTGGCGTACATGGGTCGCGGATTCCACTCACCCTGGAACGTCCACGACTCCCCCCTGTCCTCGGACCTGAAGATCCCGCCGACCGGCTTCTGGTAGGCCGTCGAGGCGTTGTAGCGTTCGCCCTGCTCGATGCTCACGTAGAGGATCCTCGGATCCTTGGGATAGATGGTGATGCCGATACGGCCCAGCTCTGCCTGGGGAAGGCCGTTGTCCAGACCCGCGTTGGTGAGTTGGGCCCACGTCTCGCCGCCGTCCGTGGACTTGTAGAGTCCGCTGCCGGGTCCGCCGCCATGGAAGCCCCAGGGGCGCCGCTGCCGTTGATACGTCGCCGCATACACGATGGAGGGGTCCATGGGGTCCATGGCCACGTCCACCGCGCCCGTTTCCTGGTCCACGTTCAGGACCCGGCGCCACGTCCCACCGCCGTCCGTGGACTTGTAGAGTCCGCGCTCTTCGTTGGGGCCCCACAGGTGTCCCATGGCGGCGACGAAGACGGTGTTGGCGTCGTCGGGATGCAGCACGATGCGGCCGATGTGCTTGCTGTCGCGGAGCCCCATGTTCCGCCATGTCCGGCCGCCGTCGGTGGACTTGTACACGCCGTTTCCCCAGGAGCTGCTCTGGCGATTGGCGCGTTCCCCGGTGCCGACCCATACCAGCGCGGTGTCTTTCTGGTGGACGACGATGTCGCCCACGGAGTGCACCGCCTCGTCGAAGAACACGGGCTCGAAGCGGACTCCGTTGTCGGTGGTCTTCCAGACGCCCCCGGTCGCCGACGCCACGTAGAAGACGTTCGGGTCCTGTTCCACGACGGCGAGATCCACGATGCGGCCACTCACGACGGCGGGGCCGATCTCCCGGGGGCGCAGCCCTTGGAGCGACTCCGTGGTGACCTGGGCCTGAGCTGTCGATGCAAGGAGGGCAGGGGTCAGGACCAAAGCCGCGAAGAGCGAGCTCGTGCGTGCAGGGGCGGGCATGGGGACTCCGTGGTGGTGCCGGATGGAGGACTGGACCGGCAAGATGCCCGGTTTGCACGCGACCGAGCAAGGGAGGTCGGTCAGAAGATCCTGTCGTTCTCGGCACTTCCGGTTGTATGTTCGGCCGCGATCCGGCCCTGACCCCTCCCCCATGGACCATCATGCTCATCCGACGCTTCTACGACGACAAGCTGGCACAGGCCAGCTACATCATCGGGTGCCAAGCCAACGGCGAGGCCCTCGTCATCGATCCTAACCGCGACATCGAACAGTATCTGGTCGCGGCCCAGGAAGAGGGCATGCAGATCCGGTACGTGTCCGAGACCCATATCCACGCGGACTACCTGTCCGGTTCGCGGGAGTTGGCGAGGAGGGCTGGAGCCACGCTGCTGCTCTCGGGCGACGGTCCTCCGGATTGGCAGTACGGGTTCGCCGAAGAGGATGGTGCCCAACTGGTCCACGACGGCGACGAGGTCGCCCTGGGGAACATCCGGATCCGCGTATTGCACACGCCGGGGCATACGCCCGAGCACATCTCCTTCATGGTCACGGACGGTGCGGCCTCTTCCGAGCCCATGGGGATCGTTTCCGGAGACTTCATCTTCGTGGGCGACGTGGGGCGTCCCGACCTCCTGGAGAAGGCGGCGGGAGTGAAGGACACCATGGAGCAGGGGGCTCGGGTGCTGTACGGATCCCTCGAGCGCTTCCGGAAACTGCCCGACTATCTGCAGGTGCTTCCGGGGCACGGCGCCGGCTCGGCCTGCGGGAAGGCGCTGGGTTCGGTGCCTACGTCCACGCTGGGATACGAGCGCCTCGTGAACTGGGCCTTCCAGTGCTCCACCGAGGAGGAGTTCGTGGCCCAGGTGCTGCAGGATCAGCCCGAACCGCCGGTCTACTTCGCCCAGATGAAGCGGCTCAACAGGGATGGGCCGGCGATCCTCGGAGCGCTGCCCGACCCGCCCCGCATGGAGCCGGAGGCCCTGGACGCGCTCCTCGCAGACGGTGGCATCGTCGTGGACACGCGCAATCAGCACCGCTTCGCGGCGGGCCACGTTCCCGGGACGATCAACGTCCAGTTGGACAAGGGATTCCCGAACTGGTGCGGGTGGTTCCTGCCCTACGACCGGCCCATCTACTTCATCGCCGACGGGTCGGCCCAGGCGCAGGAAGCGGCAAGGGACCTGGTGCTCATCGGGATCGACAACGCGGCCGGGTACTTCGACCAGGCGGCCCTGGACAGTTGGCGAGATCGTCACGGGGGCCTGGAAACGTCGCGCGTCGTCACCTGGCCCGAGGCCGAGGAATTGGCCAAGGCCGGCGGGGTCATGGTGGATGTTCGCAAGCTCACCGAGTGGAACGAAGGCCATGTGCCGGGAGCGCGCCATATCCACCTCGGGTACCTCCGCGGTCGGACCGCGGAGCTTCCCCGGGACGTGCCGGTGATGGTGTACTGCAGGACCGGGAATCGCTCCGGAATCGGCATGAGCCTGCTCCAGGCCGAAGGCTTCGACCAGGTGGTCAACGTGGCAGGGGGGATGGTGGACCGTGAGTTGCGAGGACTTCCCGTGGAGTAAGTAGGGTCTTCGTCCCTCGCGTAGGCGGGCCTTCGAGGCCTAGATTGTCCGGACACGGCGGCATCGCGTGCCTTGTCCCCCCTACGACACCATGGCCTCTTCGGACGACAAGACGGAGCTGAGCGGTCTCGCACGCTCCATCGACGCCCTCTTTTCCATCGAGCCGACTCGCCCCTTGGGTGAGGACATGGTCTGGGAGGAGGTCGTGGAGGTGCCGCGTGCCCGGGCCGCCGACGCCGATCCGGAGGCGCTTCATGACGCCGTCACGGCGTTTCTGGAGTCGGGGCCCTTCGAGCGGGAGGGGAAGGCGAGGGCGATTCGTGAGGCCGCCGCCGCCCTCCGGGAAGCCAACGCGCTGGATGCCCTGGCGGACTCCGTCGAGCGACTCGCCACGGGGGCGGGCGGCGCACCGGACGAGGCGTGCATGGCCATGGCCCAGGCACTGGTCACGCCCGGCGTCGCCAGCAAGATCGCGGAGCGACTGGGGCTCGCCCGGGAGGAGGATCGACGTGCCGAGTTGGTGATGCTGTGTCGGAGCTTGGGCCAAGACATGGCGTTGGCGATCGCGGACGCCCTGTCGGAGACCACCGATCGCTTCGCCCGCCGGACGTACCTCGATGCCATGGTGTCCCTCGGCCCCGCCGCCACGGCGGTGGTCCTGAGGATGTTGGACGACTCCCGCTGGTTCGTGGTGCGGAACGCCCTGGCCATCCTGGGCGAAATCGCCGGAGAACATTCGGTGGAGCTCATCGTGTCCACCCTGGCGAGCCCCGACGGGCGCATCCGCCGGGAGGCGCTCCTCGCCCTGGCCAAGGTCGGGGGAGACGACGCCCGCCTGCTGATCCAGGGCATGATCGAAGATCCCGATGCCGACGTCCGGCTCGCGGCGGCCATGGCCGCCGGGTCTCTCAAGGTGGAGCGCGCGCTCCGGCCGTTGCTGGCTCTCCTGGAGGACGAGAGCGAGCCGGACGTGGTGGTCGGCGTCCTCCATGCGTTGGGGCAGTTGGGTGATCCGGGGGCGGTGAACGCCATCGAGAAGCGGGCAGTGGGGTCGTTCTTCTCCAGGCAGCCCGTTGGAGTCCGCATCGCTGCGTACCGCGCGCTCCACAAGATCAGGACCCCCCACGCCAAGAGCCTCCTGGTTCAGGCCGCCGACGACAAGATTCCCGAAGTGAAGGCCGCGGTGCGCGAGCTGCTGGGGATGCGCTGAGGCGGCCCCTGGTCAGACCACGCCCAGGATCCTGGAGAGGGCACGCACGAATCCCGTCGATTCCCGCAGGCCATCGACCACGCCCGGAAACGGATCCTGGGACGAGTGACCGAAGAGCCGGGTCACGATGGCATGGGTCTCGATGTCCCTGGGAAGCGCCGCCTCGAGGCGGTACAACTCAGTGAAGGGAATGAGGTGGTCCTGGCGCCCGTGGAGAAGGTGCACCGGGCCCGGCACGGAGGACAGGGAGGGGCCGGGTTCGATGAGAGGATCCACCCTGCGTCCCGCGGCAGCGAGCTTGTGCGCGAGTTCTTCCCCTTCCGAGGCGTCGGGCTCCTGGTGGGACGGCGGTGCGAAGAGGTCGAACACCTCCCGGTGCCGAGGCGCCAGGCGTGCGCGCAGGTCCACCTTGAAGGCGTCGAACCGGGGATCCCAGGACATCACGCCCTCGTCTCCGGCTCTGGCTGCCAATTGCCGAAGGCCTGCGGCGACCTCGTGAAAGTCCTCCATCCCCGGGACGGACGTGAGATAGTTGGCGCCGGCGATCCACCGGCCGTAGGGATCCGGACGGAGGTGGTGCGTCTCGCCCTCGTGCTCGTGGCGCCCCGTGAACTGGAAGACGAGGGTCCGCTCCAGGCTGCAATAGCCGCCGAAGCCCACGATGCCGGCGAGGCGGTTCTTCAGGTCCGGGTGCGCGGAGGCGCCCAGCGCCTGGGGCGCCCCGAAGGAAAAACCCACGAGGCCCGGGGGTTCGGTCGACACGAGGGGCCCCAGCGACCTCAAGCCCTCCAGGCACGCGAGAACCGTGGGGACGGTGAAGGACGGGCACAGGTCCAGCGCCCGCCACTCAGGGACCTCCGGCACCAGAACCGCGGATCCGGTCTCCGCCAGGGCCCGGGTGAAGCGCGCCAACTGCCGGTGCGCACGGCCCGGCCGCGTGATGCCGTGGAGGATGATCCACGCCGGCAGGTTCGGCGCCGGGCTCCCAGGTGTGAGCAGAGTCGTCGGGACGGGCGTTCCATCCCGGTCCACGACGATCTCACGCTCGCGGACGTCGTCGCGCCCCGTGAGCCAGGATCGTACGTATCGGAAGGTGCGGGGACCGGCGCGGGCCATGACCCAACCTATCCGGATGCGAAGCGGGGGCGCCAGGGAAACCCGTCGCCCCCGCGAGGCCGGGAGTCACCCGCCGCAACGGCCCTTCGCGTCCGGGTTGCGCGACCCGTCCAGGGGCCGGCATTGTCCCGGTTCGTGATTCCCCCAATCGAGGAGAGCGGATGCCTGCCGCCGTCGTCCCGGCGCTCGTCGCGGAGATTCCGTCCATGGCGGAGGCGCTCTAGCCCGTGGACAGGAGAGCCTTCGTCGGGCTGGTGAGCGGAGGGACGCTTGCGTGGCCCAAGGCCCTCCACGCCCTCCACCGGATCCTCGCGCCGGGGGGGGCGGTCGATGACGAAGCGTACTGGTCCCTGGTACGGGCGCAGTTCCTCGTTCCGCCGGACCGCATCTACCTCAACAACGGAACGCTGGGCCCCTCGCCCCAGGTCGTGGTGGAGGCTGTGGCCGAGCACGCGCGACGGGTGGCGGCCACGTATCCGCCGGGGGTGCGGTGGGATGACCTGAAGCGGGCTATGGCGGCGCTGGTGGGCGGGGATCCGGAGGGCTTCGTCTTTCCGCGCAACACCACCGAGGCGATGAGCTTCGTGGCCGGGGGCCTGGAACTCGAGGCGGGCGACGAAGTGGTCACCACCGACCACGAGCATATCGGGGGCCTGGAACCCTGGAAGATGATGGCCGCCCGCAGAGATCTGACGCTCACCGTGGCCCGCCTTCCGGTTCCGGCCACCTCGGCCCAGGCCCTTCTGGACAGCGTCTGGAGCGCGGTCACACCCGCCACGCGCGTGCTCAGCGTGTCCCACGTGACCTTCACCACGGGCACCGTGCTGCCCGTGGCCGAACTGGCGCGCCGGTGCGCCGGGGCTGGAATCGTCTTCACCGTGGACGGTGCCCACCCTCCGGGCATGATGGAACTCGACCTGGCCGAGGTGGGGGCCGACTTCTACGCCAGTTCCCCCCACAAGTGGCTCCTCGCTCCCCAGGGAACGGGCCTGCTCTATCTGGCGGATCCATGGCGGACTCGCCTGTGGCCTACGTTGGCTTCCGGCGGATGGGACGACCTCGCCCTGGGAGCCCAACGCTTCAACCACCTGGGCACCTTCGACGAGTCCAGGTTGGCGGGTCTGTTGGCTGCGGCGGAGTTCATGCAGGTCCTGGGCATGGCCAGGGTCGAGGCCCGGATACGCCATCTGAGCGGGCTCCTGCGGTCAGCCCTGGAGCAGGTCCCGGGCGTCACGGTGGTGACGCCGGGGCAGGAGGAGTTGAGGACCGGCATGGTGAGCTTCAGTGTCGCTGGGGTGCCTTCGTTGGACCTTCAGGCCGACCTTGCGCGTACCGACAAGGTCCGGACGAGAGTGATTTCGGAATACGGGTACGGATGGATGCGGCTCTCCACTCACGTATACAACCACCCCGGTGAGATCGAGCGCGTCGTCGATCTCATCGCGGCGGCATCCAGGAGATTGCGGTAGATGGCGGAACGACGTCCCCCCTACGGAGCTGCGGTCCTGGCCGGGTTGGCCATCTTCGCGCTCTATCTCGTCACGTTGGCTCCATCGACGGCGTTCTGGGACACAAGCGAGTACATCGCCACGGCCCACATCCTGGGAATTCCGCACCCCCCCGGGAACGCGCTGTTCGTTGCGCTGGCCCGCACGTGGAGCGTCCTCCTCTCCCCGCTGGGCCTCCCGGTCGCCGTGCGCCTGAACCTGTTTGCGGCGGCCACCAGCGCGAGCGCCAGCGCGCTCCTGTTCCTGGTCGCGCACAGGGTGTTGGCCCCGGTCCTCGGTGATGGGCGGCGCGCGTTGCTCGGCGCGGCACTGGCGGCCCTGGTCGGCGCCACGGCGTTCACGGTGTGGAACCAGTCCACGGTCAACGAGAAGGTGTATACGCTCAGCGTCCTGGTCATCGCGGCGGTGACCTGGCTGGGCGTCCTGTGGGCGGACCGCCGAGACGCTGCGGGGTCGGAGCGGTACCTCTTGTGGGCCCTCTTCCTCATGGCGCTGGGGAGCACCAATCACCTCATGTCGGTGCTGCCCCTTCCCGCCTTGGCATTGATGGTGCTGGTCACCAAGCCCTCCGTCTTCTTCCGACCGGCCCTTCTCGGGCGGGCGCTGCTCCTGGGTGTTCTGGGGCTGTCCTTCAATTTCTTCCTGCCGGTGCGGGCGGCGCAGGACCCGGTGATCAACGAGGGCGCCGCCACCTGCGGAAGCTTCGTCGGTGCCGCGGCGGCCATCTTCACCAACGGGAAGCTCGGCGATGCGTGCCCCATGCTGGCCGACAACCTCACTCGGAAGCAGTACCAGAAGCCGTCGGTCGACCAGCGGATGGCTCCCCTTTCCGATCAGTGGGAAAACTACTACCAGTACTTCGATTGGCAGTGGGGCAGGGGGGCGGATCCCTCGGAGCTGCCGGGCACGGCGCGCCTTCCGCTCACGCTGCTGTTCACTTCCCTCGGCCTCCTGGGACTGTGGGCGGTCTTCCGCGCCGATCGTGGGGTGTTTCTTTATGTGGTGGTTCTCGTGGCCACGCTCAGCATCGGCCTGGTGTACTACCTGAACTTCAAGTTCGGCTTCTCGCTCGCCCCCCACATCACGGATCAAAGCCTCCACGAAGTACGCGAGCGAGACTACTTCTTCGTAGGCAGTTTCATGATCTGGGGCGTGCTCGCGGGCATCGGCCTGTCCTGGACGTGGGCGAAGCTGGCGTCGTTGTCGGCCAACGCGCGACGCTGGCTGCTGACCTCGCCGGTGCTTCTCGTGGCGGTGATTCCGCTGCCTCTCAACTGGTCTTGGGCCGGACGAGCCGGCGACTATGCTGCTCGAGATTGGGCCTACGATCTCCTCATGAGCGTGGAACCCTACGGCGTCCTCTTCACCAACGGCGACAACGATACCTTCCCCCTCTGGTATCTCCAGGAGGTGGAGGGCTTCCGAAAGGACGTCACGGTCGTGGTCGGGCAGTACCTGCAGACGTCATGGTACCCGAAGCAGATCCGTGATCTCACGGCCCCTGACCGGCAGCGGCCCTTCGATCCCGATCAAGGGGCCGGTGTATACGTCGCGCCGGCTCGTCCCCCCGCGCGTGCGGTGACCGGGCTCACCGACGAGGAGATGGACGGCATCGTGGGGGCTCAGTTGGACGCCGACATCACGGTGCCGTTTCCTCAGTTGGCGGTCACCTACCCGGCTGGCGCCATCCTGAACCGGATGGGTCAGTTGGCGTTGGCGTTCATCCATGATTCGGCGGGAGAGCGTCCGATCTACTTCGCCGCTTCGGCGGGACTCATGCGCGAGTTGGGGTTGGATCCCTGGGCCGTGCGCCACGGACTGGCCGTGAAGCTCGAGCTTCGGGACCTGGACGGTGAACAGCCCGCCCACTTCGTGGAAGGCTCGCCGGAGTACGGCGGTGACGTGTTCCACCTGGAACGGTCCCTGAAGCTGTATCAGGAGGTCTACCAGTTCCGATCCATCAGGGATCGCCCCATCTGGCAGGACCGTGCGACGCTCAACATTCCCTGGTTCTACTATGCGCTCGCGCTCCAACTGTCCGACGTCGCCCGGGTGGGGGGAGCGGACCCCGAGTGGGTCACGCGCCTGGAGACCGACGCGCTGGCATTCCAGGTCGTGGCAGGAGGGGGGCCGAAGGGCACGCCCGGGAGCTGACTTGGTCCACTGGAACCCATCTTCCACGCCGGGGTGCACATGGTCATGACCCTTCCGGAGCTGACCCGGCCCGAACTCCTGCGGTACGCTCGGCACCTGGCCCTTCCCGGGGTGGGAGTCGAGGGACAGCGCAGGCTGAAGGCGGCCCGGGTCCTGTGCGTGGGGGCCGGGGGCCTGGGTTCTCCTCTCGCCCTGTATCTCGCAGCGGCGGGCGTCGGGACCCTTGGGATCGTGGACTTCGACGTGGTGGACGCCACGAACCTGCAGCGCCAGATCCTCCATGGCACGGGGGACGTGGGGCGATCCAAGCTCGATAGCGCGGCGGAACGCCTGGCGGATGCGAATCCCCACGTCGAGATCGTGCGCCACGAAACGCGGCTGACCAGCGACAACGCCCTGGACCTCCTGGCGGGGTATGACGTGGTGGTCGATGGGACGGACAACTTCCCCACGCGGTACCTGGTGAACGACGCGTGTGTCCTCCTGGGCAAGCCCAACGTATACGGCTCCATTTTCCGATGGGAAGGACAGGTATCGGTGTTCGCCATGCCCGGCGGGCCCTGCTACCGCTGCCTGTTTCGCGAACCGCCCCCTCCCGGGCTGGTGCCGAACTGCGCCGAGGGGGGCGTCCTGGGCGTGCTTCCCGGTGTCATCGGTTCCCTCCAGGCGCTGGAAACCTTGAAGCTCCTGCTCGGGGTGGGGGAGCCGCTCACGGGGCGTCTCCTGATCTTCGACGCTCTGGATCTGTCCTGGAGGGAGGTCGCCCTGCGGCGGAACCCGGACTGCCCCGTGTGCGGGGACCAGCCCACGCAGACCGGACTCATCGACTACGAGGTCTTCTGTGGAATCGTCCCAGGCGGGGATGGGGCCGGGGAAGGCCCTCGGGTGCCTGAACTGGACCCGGCGGAGGTCCTGGAGCGTCTCGCCACCGCGAGTCCGCCCCTGCTCCTGGATGTCCGCGAAGCATGGGAGTGGCAGGTCGGCAATCTGGAGGCCCTGGGGGGACGACTCATCTCCCTGGGCGACCTCCCTGGGCGCCTGGATGAGATCCCGGCCGACCGGTCCGTCGTGGTGGTGTGCCGGAGTGGCCAGCGCAGCCGCACCGCCGCTCGGCAGCTCCTCGAGGGGGGCTTCACCGAGGTCTACAATCTCCGTGGCGGCATGCAGGCCTGGGCCCGGGACGTCGACCCCGGCCTCGTCGTAGCGTGAGGATCGTCTCCCGCCGGGCCTCCTAGTAGACCACGCCGCGAGCCCACACGGGCAGGTGATCGCTGGCGCCGCGGTTGTCCCGGATCGTCCCTGACGCGCCGTGGTCCGGGGCCAGCAGTCCCTTGAAGAAGATGTGGTCCCATCGGCCGAACAGAACCGTGCGCGGCCCGTCGCGAGTGGGCCACGCGAAGCCACGCTCCACCGCCAGGTTGCCCAGGCTCCCGCCGTTCAGGTCTCCGCCGATGATCACGTGCGGGTGCCGGGCGGCGTCCCGGAGGACCGCACGCATCTGATCCTGCCTTTCTGGAAGCGCCAGGTTCGGTGGTGTGGCGAGGTGGACGGAGTAGACCCTGATGGCCGTCGAGCCCACCTGGACGGTGGCGGCGGTGGCGATGCGTTGGGTCCGGCCGAAGATGGCCAGGTGGGGAAGAATGAGCTTCTCGTCGTCCACCACGGGCCACCGGGACAGGACCGCGTTTCCGAAGTTGCGTCCCGTGGCCTTTCGCAGAATGGCGGGGTAGTAGATGAAGCCCATGCTCAGCATCGCCGCCATGCGTCGCGCGGCGTGCTCGTCCACTTCCTGCAGCAGGACGATGTCCGGCCCGCTCAGGTCGGGCTCCGTGGTCAGGACCGCCAGGGCGCTGTCGATCTCCTGGCTGTTCTCCACGTTGAAGGACACCACCAGCAGGGTGTCGCGCCACGTGGCCTCGGGTGGAGGCCCGGGAAGGGGCTCAAAGAACCGGGGTCCCACGGGGTCCGGGTAGACGAGGCCGGTGTTGCAGCCGCAGGCGACGACGAGAAGCGCCAGGGCGAACGCCCGAGGGCCCTCTCCCCGTCTCCTCACCGTCAGAAGTCCGCCAGCTCCACGATGGCCTGGAGGACGTCCTGGGTCTGGGGGAGAATGACCTCCTCCAGCTGGGGTGCGTAGGCCACCCAGGTGTCCTTGGACGCCACCCGCCTCACGGGTCCGTCGAGCCATGGAAAGAGCTCGTCGGCGATGCGCGCCGCGATCTCCGATCCGATCCCCCACGAAAGGGAATCCTCGTGGACGATCATCACCTTTCCGGTCTTCTTCACCGACGCGGAGATTCGCTCCATGTCGAACGGCTGGACCGTTCGGAGGTCGATGACCTCCACGTCGACGCCATTCTCCTCGGCGGCGATCCTGGCCGCGTCCATGCTCCGCTTCACCAGCGCTCCGCAAGTCACCAGCGTGAGATCCGTCCCTTCACGCAGGATCTTGGCCTTGCCGAAGGGGATCATGAAGTCGGGACCAGGATCCCTCCCCTTGTTGTAGACCTGTCGGTAGAGGTGCTTGTGCTCCAGGAAGAGCACGGGATCGTCGCACCGGATGGCCGTGCGCAGAAGCCCGTTGGCGTCCTCCGCCGTCGCGGGAAGGACCACGCGGAGACCGGGACAGTGGGCGAAAATCGACTCGCCCGTCTGGGAGTGGTAGATGCCTCCACCCTTCAGGTACCCGCCGTAGGTGACCCGGATGACCACCGGCGCCGAGTAGGACCCGTTGGATCGGTACCGCATGGTGGCCAGCTCGTCCCGGATCTGCATCATGGCAGGCCAGATGTAGTCGAAGAACTGGATCTCCACCACGGGCTTCATGCCGCGCAGGGCCATCCCCACCGCTCGCCCCACGATGTTGGCCTCGGCCAGGGGCGAGTTGTAGACGCGGTGTGACCCGAAGCGGGACTGGAGGCCGTGCGTGACCTTGAAGACGCCACCCTTTCCCTTCACGGCCTCGAGAGCCTTCTCTCGCGATGCGTCAGCTACATCTTCTCCGAAGACCACGATCCTGGGGTCCCGCTCCATCTCGGTCCGCATGCACGAGTTGAGCAGGTCCACCATCGTCAGGGCACGATCATCGTCGAACTCAGGCGAGTCCTCCGTGTCGAAGTCGGCCGACGTCGGATCGACTTCTTCGGAGTAGAGATGGCGAAGCGCGGTCTGCACGGGCGGCTGGGGGTAGTCCAGGGCCTGGTCGGCGGCTTCGGACACCAGGTCTTCGGCCTCGGCCTCCATGGCATCGAGTTCCGCCGCAGAGGCGATCCCCACCTCCAGGAGGAGGGCCCGGGTCCGTTTCAGGGGGCAGCGGGCGTCCTGGATGGCCAGTTCTTCGTCGGTCCGGTACATCCGCTCGTCGTCGGACATGGAGTGGGAGTACGGCCGCACACAGTGTGCGTGGAGCATGGCCGGTCCCTTCCGCTCCCGTGCGTAGCGCACCGCCTCGCCGGCGGCACGGTACACGTCCACGATGTCGGTGCCGTCGCACTCCACGATGTGGAGCCCGGGGAACCCGCTCGCGAGCTTGGACACGCTTCCGCCCGCGGTCTGGACTTCCACCGGAACGGAAATGGCGTACCCGTTGTCCTCGACCACGTAGACCATGGGGAGCTTCAGGTTGCACGCCGAATTCAGCGACTCCCAGAATTCTCCCTCGGACGTGGTGCCGTCGCCGGTGGTCACCACCACGACTTCGTCGTCTTCGAAGCGCTCGATGACTTCGCGAAGCGCGGGACTCTGCTGGACCCGGAGGCCAGTCTCCGCGGCACCCACCGCCTGGAGGAACTGGGTTCCGGTGGGGGACGACGTGTTCGCGATGTTGTAACGCACATCGCCGAAGTGGGCCGGCATCTGCCGCCCACCGGAGGCAGGGTCGGCCTCGGCGCCCACCGCCTGGAGGAAGTGGTCCAGCGGCGTCTGACCCAGCGAAAGTGCGAGGGACCGATCCCGATAGTACAGGAAGAACCAGTCGTGGGCCGGCAGGCAGTGCTCCGCCACGGCCACACCGATGGCTTCATGCCCCGCGCTCGAGATCTGGAAGAAGATCTTGTTCTGGCGCTTGAGGCTCATCTCCCGGTCGTCGATCCGGCGGGAGGTGACCATGGTGCGGTAGAAGCGGAGGAGCTGCTCCGACGAGAGCCCCGCCAGGTCCCTCGTGTCAGTCATTTCTTCCTCTTTCGTCGCCATCGATGCTCGCGGAGGGATGGATAGCACAGACCTTCAAGATAGCCCCATGCCTCCGGCGGTCCACCAGGACCTTCATCGGGAGGTCTCGGAAAGCGCGGCCTTCAGGGCGACCACGTCGGTGACCGGAGCCCGGCACGAATAGCCCCGGCAAACGTAGGCGGTGGGCTTGCCCCCCACGGGTGGCCGGTCGGCGAGGAGGGGCACAGCCCCCTCGTCGCCGTCGGGATGGCGGCCGGTCACGGTCCGGTTGGGGTGGAACGAAGACAGGACCGTGGTCAACAGGGATCGGGTTTCGGGCGCCGCGGGATCCCCCACCAACGCCACCTCCAGGGGCGGCGAGTACAGGCGGTCCACCGCCGCGAGAAGACGGCCGAAGGCCGAGGGGTAGCGCTGCACGAGGGCTGCCTCCCGAGCCAGGATCCGGCGCGCTGCGTCCCGGTAGCGTTCCACGTCGAAAAGGTGTCCCGCCCTGAGCATGAGTTCCGCGGCCAGGGAGTTGCCTGACGGGATGGCGTTGTCCATGACGTCCCGGGGGCGGACGAAGAGCGTCTCGGCGTCATGGGCGGTGTCGTGGAGGAGGCCTTCCTCCTCGGACCAGAAGCGCGAGAGGATCTCGTCGCAACACCACCGGGCCTCCTCCAACCACCTCGGCTCCAGCGTGCTCTCGTGGAGGGAGAGAAGGGCGTTCCCCAACGCGGCGTGGTCGTCCAGGAAGCCGGGGATCTTGGCGACACCGTCCTTGTAGGTGTGAAGAAGTCGACCGTCCGGCCGCAGGGCCGCCAAGATGAAAGCCGACCCTCTCCGGGCGGCATCCAGGTAGTCCGGCCGATCCAGGGCTCCGCCGGCCTCGGCCAGGGCGCGCAACGCGAGACCGTTCCAGTTCACCAGGACCTTCTCGTCGCGGAAAGGCGCCTCCCTCCGGGCGCGGACCTCGAGGAGGACGGCCCGGGCCCGGGCAAGGCGGTCTCGGGACTCTCCGGGCTCCAGTCCCTCCTCACGGGCGACGGCCTCCGGGTCGTGGGGAAGCCACAGGATGTTCCGGCCCTCGAAGTTCCCGCCCGGCGTGACGTCGTAGGTGTGCATGAACGTTCGTGCGTCGTCCTCGGGGAGCGCCGCCGCGACCTCCTCGGCGGTCCAGACGTAGAAACGCCCCTCCTCTCCTTCGGAGTCCGCATCCCGGGCTGAGAAGAACCCTCCGTCGGGGCCACGCAGGTCAGACAGGATGTAACCCAGCGTGTCCGTGGCCACCTCCCGAAGCTCCACGTCGCCGGTGATCCGGAACGCATCCAGGTAGGCCTGGGCCAGCAGCGCATTGTCGTAGAGCATCTTTTCGAAGTGCGGAACCAGCCAACGGGCGTCCACCGAGTACCGGTGGAAGCCCCCGCCCAGGTGGTCCCGGATTCCACCCGCCGCCATGCGCCGCAACGTGTGCACCGCCATCTGCAGCGACCGGGGATCGCCCGTGCGGACGTTCTGGCGCAGGAGGATCTCCAGCGTGGACGGTTGGGGGAACTTCGGAGCCCGGCCGAAGCCGCCATGGGCCGGATCGTACTGGCGCTCGAGGAAGCGGACCGACTCGTCCAGGAGTGCCGTGCCCGGCTCCGCGTCGCCTTCAGGCCCGGCCTGCCCCCGTGGGTCCCCCGACGCCAGGGCGCTGAGGAGTTCAGCCGCGCCGCGGCGAACGTCGCCCGGCCGCTCCCGGTAGGCCCGCCCCGCAGCTTCCAGGACCTGGCGGAACGAGGGGATTCCATGACGCGGTTGGGGCGGGAAGTAGGTCCCGCCATAGAAGGGGTCGCCCTCAGGTGTGAGGAACACCGTCAGGGGCCACCCGCCCTGTCCCGTCATGGCCTGGACCGCGCGCATGTACACCTGGTCCACGTCAGGCCGCTCCTCCCGATCGACCTTCACGTTCACGAAGGTTTCGTTCATGAGCGCCGCCACCCCGGGGTCCTCGAAGGACTCGCGCTCCATCACGTGGCACCAGTGGCAGGACGAATACCCGATGGAGAGCAGGATGGGCCTTCCCGTGGCCACCGCCCGGGTCTTGGCCTCGGGTCCCCAGGGGTACCAGTCCACGGGGTTCTCGGCGTGCTGCAGAAGGTAGGGGCTGGTCTCGTGGGCCAGACGGTTGGGCATGGCGAAGCGTGGGTCTGCGAGGGTCTGGACGGGCTGACTGGTCACACCCTGGGGGGCGTCGTGGGTTCCGCCTCGAGTGGAACAAATGTTGTACGGGCGTGGATCCCCCTCTAGATTCGAAGATATCAAAGCCCTCCCGACGGGGGCTCCGCCTCGGGAAAGGACGGTGCCGCTGTACCTGAGCCTTGCGGGCCTGGCGTTCCGACGCCCCCGTGCCCTGCCGGATCTGCTGCGAGCCGCGTGGGCCTTCCGGTCCCGGGGTTGGTATCGCAGCCCACCGTTTCTGCCGCTGCCGCCCCGGTCGTACCTGCGGTGGCGGCTGGACACGGCCTATGGCGATCCCGAAGCCCGGCCGTCCCCTGACGAAGTGGAGAGATATCTGGCCTGGGGCACAGCGATGCGGCGTGAAATGAGGGGGAGGACGCGTGCGTAAGCTCGTCCTTCTCATCATCCTCTGGTTCGTGGTGACGTACTACTTCCCCGATTCGCGGCAGTGGCTCACGGACGTCAGCCGGCCCTTGTGGGTCCCCGTCGTCAAGTGGAACACCCGGGAGGAGATGAAGCAGGTGGGCCGGGATGTCATCAACCACGAATTGAACTTCGGCAAGCTTCCGGATCGTCGGGGCTGGCTCGAGTGGCTGGACTACCGGTATCCCGTGGACGACCTGAAGAAGGACTCCTGGGGTTCGACCTACCAACTCAGGGTGTGGGCGGACTCGGTTGCCATCTGGTCGTACGGGCCCGACCGTGTCCGACAGACCGAGGACGACTTCCAGGTCTCGGTTCCTCGAGAGCGCCGCCGCCGCCGTTGACCGTTCCCGTTCTCCGGTGACCCGTTAAGATCCGCAGTGGATCTCATAACCCCTCGCCTCGCTGAGCTGATCACGGCCCACGGCCCCTGGCTCCTGTTCGGCATGGCCGTCTTGGAGACCAGCTTCGTCACGGGCCTGGTGGTTCCATCCGGACTGGCGACGGCGCTGGCCACCGTCCTGGCGCTCAATGGCGAGATGGACCTGCGGCCCCTGCTCGCAGCCGCGCTGGTTGGTGCCGCCGTGGGGGACACTCTCGGGTTCTGGGTCGGACGTGCCGCTGGGGATCGGGTCTTCATGGCCAACGCGCGATGGAGTGGCCTTCTCAGGCGCCGGCACCGGGAGTTGGGTGTCACGTTGGGTCGGCATCCGTTCTTCTCCGTGACGTTGGCCCGACTGGTGTCGTTCGTGCGGACGTTGATGCCCATGGCCGCGGGCATGAGCGACATGAGTTTCCGGAAATTCCTGGTGTATGACATTCCCGGTGTGCTGGCTTGGGTCTGCCTGTACGTGGGCGTCGGGTACCTCGCAGAGGAGAGCTGGCACATGGCCACCAGAATCCTGGGCCTGGGTGGGGCTCTGGCCCTGGCGGGCGCGGCGGTCTTTCTCTGGTGGAGCGTCTTCCGCCGCGTGGGTCGCAGGTCCGGGGTGACCGGGGGGGGCTCCAGATGAAGTCCGTGGCCCTCACGGGGAACGTCGCCGCCGGCAAGTCCGCGGTGGCCGCGGCCTGGGCGGCGGCGGGCGTGCCCGTGGTGAGTGCCGACGACCTGGCGCGTCAGGCCGCCGCGCCCGGGACTCCGGGCCTGGCGGACATACGAGCCGCTTTCGGAGATGGCGTTTTGGCCGCCGACGGGTCGTTGGACCGCGGGGCGCTGGGACGTCGGGTCTTTGGTGACGACGGGGCGCGTCGCCAACTGGAGGAGATCCTGCATCCCCGGATCTGGGCTCTGCGATCCGCGTGGATGGACGCGCGCCGCGACGCCGGAGAGACGCTCGTCGTCGCCGAGATCCCGCTTCTGTTCGAGACCGGACGGGAAGGGGATTTCGACGTGGTGGTCCTGGTGGATGCCCCCGAGGAGATCAGGCTCGAGCGCCTGGTGGACCAACGGGGTCTCTCCGAAGAGGAAGCGAGGCGCGTGATGGCCGCACAGATGGACGCGGGGGAAAAGCGTCGGCGTGCGCATCACGTGCTGTCCAACGACGGCACCCTGGATGCTCTGGTGAGGCGCGCCGGGGACCTGCTCGGAGTGCTCCGGGCCGGGCTCGAGCGCCCTACGGTCGCCCTCGATCTGCATCTCCACACAGCCGGGTCGTGGGATTGCCTGTCCCACCCCCACGCGGTCCTGGAGCGAGCCATGGAGAGGGGCCTCCAGCGCATCGCCATCACCGACCACAACCGGCTGGGCGTCGCCCTGCGCATGGCTGAAGAGCACCCGGACCTGGTGATTCCGGGCGAGGAGGTGAAGACCCGGGAAGGGATCGACGTCATCGGACTCTATCTCTCGGAGGAGATCCCGAAAGGGACGCCGGCCCGCGAGACGGTGGAGCGGATCCGGGCCCAGGGCGGGATCCCCTATCTGCCGCACCCCTACGCCGGTGGGAAGGGTGGGGGAGGGAAGTTCGCCGAAGAGCTGGCGCCCCTCGTGGACGTGGTGGAGGTGTTCAATGCCCGCCTCCATCCCGGTCGTCTGAACGAGCCCGCACGTGACCTGGCCACGCGTCACGGCCGACTTCCGGGTGTGGGGTCGGACGCCCACACGTTGGCTGAGCTGGGTGGCGCGAGGATCCATGTGCCCGCGCACCCGAACGAGCCCGCCGCGCTCCTGGGGGCGCTGGCTTCCGGTCGCGTGGAGGGACGGACGGCTTCGAATCTGGTGCACCTGGCCTCCACCTGGGCCAAGGTCCGCAAACGCCTTCCCCGTGCTCCTCGAGGCTGACACCCCGGGGTGGGGCATGGCGAGGTCTGCGCGCATCTTCCTAACTTCATGGACCCGTGGCCCCCTCCCGCCGCCGCGGTCCCACGACGAAGTCGTTCCCCACAGGGTCAGGAGTTGGACTTGAGCTACCGCACGCCGGACGCGCGGTCTTCGGCCGTACGGGAGGTACGCAACGCCTTGTTGGCGACCCGGAAGGCCGTGGTCACCACGCACCTCAACGCGGACGGGGACGGGGCCGGTTGCCAGGCCGCGCTGGTGGCGTGGCTGCGTGCCAACGGCGCGGACGCCTGGATCGTGAACCCCACGCCCTTTCCCGATTCGTTCAGATTCCTCCTTGGAGATCCTTCCTGGGTGGTCGACGCCTCTTCGGCGAACGCGGAACGTGTCTGCGATCAGGCGGATCTGGCGGTGGTGGTGGACACCGGGGAGGTGCAGCGCATCGGGCGCGTGCGATCGTTGATCCGGGCCCTCCCCACCGTGGTCATCGACCACCATCAACCGGGGGACAAGCCCATCGGCGGCATCTCGCTCCGGGATCCCGGTGCGTGCGCGACGGGGGAACTGGTGTACGACGTTCTTCTCTCGGCCGGGGGGCCGTGGCCCCGTTCGGTCCTGGAGGGGATCTATGTCGCCATCCTCACGGACACGGGGTCGTTCCGCTTCACCAACTCCACGCCCGGGAGTCACGAAGTGGCCGCGGAACTCATCGCGCGCGGGGTCGATCCGGAGGAGATGCACGGCCGGGTCTACGGGGGAGCGCCGCTACGTCGGTATCGCCTTCTCGAGCGCGCCCTGGCGACCCTGGAGTTCGACGAGGAAGCGGGCATCGCATGGATGGTGGTCCCCCAGGACGCGTTGCTGGAACTGGGTGCCACTCCGGAAGACCTCGAGGGTATGGTGGACGTGCCCAGAAGCATCGCGGGTGTCCAGGTGGGGCTGCTTTTCCGGCTGAGCACCACGGGTGAAGTGAAGGTTTCCTTCCGGTCCAGTGGACCGGTGAACGTCAACGAACTGGCCAAGCGCTTCGGCGGTGGCGGCCACATCAAGGCGTCCGGGGCCATGGTCCCCGGCCCCATCGAGAGCGCCGTCAAAGCCGTCGTGGAGGCCACCCGGAAAGCCGTTGTCCGGGAGAACGAGGGAGGAAGATCCGCTTGACGGAACCCCGTACTGACCAGAAGGCGGACGATCCGGGCGTGCCCGAGGCACTGCCCCGCACGTTGTTGGCGACCCGGAGCCGCTTCCCAGCGGAAGGCATGGATCATCTCTGGATCTTCCCACCCATCCGGAGGGGGCGCCGGGAGCGGGGGCTCGTGGCCGTGAGTCTCGCGGCGGACGGGGAGGAGAGGCGACGCCTCGTCACGGTCGCCTACAGCAGTGAGCGCACGGGGGCCGGGCTGACCCTCGAACACGTCTTCCACGAGGAGGGCGAGGCGCCGCCGGATTTCCTGCCCAGGGTCATGGAAGGCGTGGTCCGGCGCGCGGGTGAGTCCTATGGGGAGCCCCGTGCGATCGACGTCGGGGGCGACCCTGCCGTGTTCGCGGCCCTCCTCGAGGAGTTCGACCCCGCGTTGCTGGCGGTGGAGGTGAAGTGAGCGCGTCTTCCGTGAGGCCCTTCGTGCGGCTCTTCGGGCGATACCTGCGCGAGCAGGGGCTTCCCGTGACCCACCAAAGGGAGGCCGTGGCCGACGTCGTCTTCGAGTCGGAGGAGCACCTGTCGGTGGATGGCATCGAGCAGCGCCTTCGGGAGCGCGGGGACCGCATCGGAAAGGCCACCATCTACCGTACCCTGGATCTGCTGGTGCGAAGCCGGTTGGTGGAGGAGCACGACTTCGGCGAGGGCTTCAAGCGCTATGAACACAGGCTTTCGCGACAGCCCGTCCACGAGCACCTGGTGTGCCTCGAATGCGGCAAGGTCATCGAGTTCCAGAGCCCCGAGATCCAAGCGGTGGAAGGTCGGGTGCAACAGGACCATGGATTCGTTCCCGCCCGTCACCGGCTCGAGATCTACGGACTCTGTCGTGAATGCCACGAGGGCGGAGCCACCCTGCCGTACCAGGGCCTGACCTGTCCCATCGACACTTTCTGAGGGTCGCTGGAGCACCCATGCCCAATCAACGAAACCCACATGCGTCGGGGCGGGGATCCGACCCGACGGGAGAGCATGACGTCGTGACGCCGACCGGATTGCCCGAGGGACTCGAACAGCTCAACTGGGAACTCCCCCACACGTTCCTTGGTCTCGACGAGGCCGCCGCGGACTTCCACAACGCGTCGGCGGTGGTCTTTCCCGTGCCCTACGAGTCGACCACGTCATACGGTGGCGGAACCCGCCAGGGGCCCGCCTCCATCATCGGTGCGTCGCGGTATATCGAGCTCTACGACCAGGAGTTCGACTGCGAGGCGGGCGCCCTTCTGGGCATCCACACGCTCCCGGGGCTGGAACTGACCCGGGCCGGAGCCACCCCGGCCATGGCCGAGCTCCAGGACGCCTACGCCCGGGTCGCCCGAGCCTGCGGCGATCGGTTTCTCATGATGCTCGGAGGCGAGCACAGCGTCTCTTCGCCGGCGATCCTGGCCCAGGCGGCGCGGCATGAGGAGCGCCTCACGGTGCTCCAGCTCGATGCCCATGCGGATCTGCGGCCCCAGTACGAGGGCACGCCCAACTCCCACGCATCCGCCATGGCCCGGGTGCTGGACCAGGCCGACGTGGTGGCCGTGGGTATCCGCGCCGTGAGCGCCGAGGAGATGGAGGTGTCCCGTGCGACGCCGGGGTCCACCATCATCTGGGCCGACGAAATGTGGGAAGACGACCGGTGGATGGACCGCGCTCTCGAGGCGCTCGGCCCCAAGGTCTACATCACCTTCGACGTGGACTACTTCGATCCCAAGTTCGTTCCGTCCACCGGAACGCCGGAGCCCGGCGGCGGCGATTGGTATCGGACCCTGAAGTTCCTGAAGCGGGTCTATCGGGAGCGGGACGTGGTCGCCGCCGACGTGGTGGAACTGGCTCCCACCCCCGGCCTGCACGCGCCCGACTTCCTCGTGGCCAAGCTGGTCTACAAGCTCATCTCGTACCGCTTCCAGGATCGCCTGAAACGGTAGCCGTCCGGAAGGCGCCGCAGGGCCTGTCGCGCCCCGGGTTGCTCGGGGCCCGGGCCTTCTCGACCTTTGGAGAATCAACTCGCCAACGACCTTCCATGGGGCCCGTGACCGAATCCGCCACCAACCCTGAGGTACCGGCGGCGCTGGCCCCGAAGGGGGATGGCGTGCAGCCCGGGGAGGGGCATGCCCACTTCCGATGGGAAGAGGTGGAGCGGGCGACTGGTTCCCCCACCCACCGGGGGAACCTCATCCGCCTCCAATTCGAAGGCTCCATTACCTTCGATGCCTGGATCGAGGCCATCGACCGGGCACAGGCGTTCGTGTACTTCGAGAACTACGTGGTCCGTGACGACCGCGTGGGCCGGGCGTTCCGCGAAGCCCTGATCAACAAGGCTCGCCAGGGCGTTCCCGTCTTCGTCATCTACGACTGGGTGGGATGCTGGGCGACTCCGCGAGCGTACTGGAAGCCCATGCGGGAAGCGGGCGTGCACATTCGCGCCTTCAATCCTCCGTCCCTAGCCCTGGGCGATCCCCTCGGCGTTCTCCAGCGAGATCATCGGAAGCTGGTGGTGGTGGACGGCGAGGCGGCGTTCGTGGGTGGCTTCTGCGTCGGCGAGGAGTGGGCCGGCGGCGCCACCCGGGCACCGTGGCGGGACACGGGGCTCGAGATCCGGGGGCCCGCGGCGAGGGCGGCTGCCCTCGCCTTCGAGCGACTGTGGGGTGAGATGGGGGAGTCGATCTCCCTCGCTTCGACGTTGCCCGTCCCGGAGGGTGCCGGCCCCAGTCCGGTATGGATCATCGAGGGGGAGCCGGGGAAGGCGCGCGTCTATCGCACGCTCCACCTCACGGCCGCCAAGGCGCGCCAGCGCATCTGGATCACGGACGCGTATTTCGTGGCGCCGCGGTCGGTGTCGGAGGCCCTGGCCGCAGCGGCCTGGCAGGGCGTGGACGTGCGCATTCTGGTGCCGGCCCACAGCAACTGGCCCTGGGTGCGGAGCATATCCCGCGGAGGCTACCGTTTCCTTCTCGAAAACGGTGTCAGGGTCTTCGAATGGCAGGGACCGATGATGCACGCCAAGACGACCGTGGCCGACGGCGTCTGGAGCCGGGTTGGATCCAGCAACCTCAACTCGGCTTCCCTCATGGGGAACTGGGAGATCGACGTGGGCGTTCTGGACCAGGGGTTCGGATCCCAGCTCGAGGGTCTGTTCCTGGCGGACCTCGCCTCGTCCCGGGAGATCGTCCTTCCCGCCCGGATTCCGGTGGGAACCTCAACGAGGACGCCTGGCGAGCGGTCGATGCCCACCGAGTCCCTGGATTCGCAGGGGACGTTGCAGGAGCGCCTCGCGCGGATGAGGTCCCGCGGCGCGGGACGCCTGGGAATGGCGCCCCTGGTCCGGGCGGGTTCGGCCCTGGGTGGCGCCCTGGCGGGAAATCGCCCGCTGGGGCGGGAGGACCGAACGGTTCTCGGTACGTTGTCGATCGGGATCCTCCTCGTCGCGATATTGGCGGGACTCTTTCCCACCATCGTAGGATGGACCGTCGCGGCGGCGGCCTTCTGGTTCGGCGCCGCCATGGGAATCCGCGCCTTCGCACAAGCCCGGCGGGGAAGGGCGGAGGAGCGGGAGGGTGTGTTCTATTCGAAGACCCTAAACGAAGAAAGAGAGACTGCCCCGTGAACGATATCGGTATCGCCATCGCCTTCAGCGCAGGTGTCCTGTCCTTCCTGTCACCCTGCGTGCTGCCGCTGGTGCCCAGCTACCTCACGTTCGTCACGGGGATGAGCCTGGAGGATCTCCAGGAAGGCAACGACCGGAAGACCACGCTTGTCCACTCCCTCCTGTTCGTGACGGGCTTCAGCCTGATCTTCATACTCCTGGGCGCTTCGGCCTCCTTCCTGGGGCAGTTCTTCAGAGCCTACGAAGTGTGGATCGCACGCGTGGGAGGCGTCGTCATCATCGCCCTGGGCCTGCACCTCGCGGGGGTCTTCCGCCTCATGCCCCTCATGCAGGAGAAGCGGCTGCACCTGGCGAACAAACCGGCGGGGTACCTGGGAACCCTTGGGGTGGGTATGGCGTTCGGCGCCGGGTGGACCCCCTGCATCGGTCCCGTGCTCGGCGCCATTCTCACGTACGGCTTCTCCCAGGACACCATGTGGGCCGGGGTCGGCCTCTTGTCGGTCTACTCCCTCGGGCTCGCCGTGCCGTTCCTGATCGCTGCCCTGGCGTTGGACTGGTTCCTCCAGACCTTCAAGCGTCTGCGCAGGTGGATTCCGGTGATGGAGAAGGCTTCCGGCGTGCTCCTGATCTTCCTGGGCGTGCTGCTCCTGACCGGGTCGTTCACTTGGTTGAGCGGACTCCTGACCCAGTTCACGCCGGACTTCATTCTGGAACGCATTTAGGGGTCACTGCGGCGCGGGTCGGGGCGCGTTTGCTTCGCGGATGGCGTGCGTCGTAAGGACGTCTCCCCCGCGACTCGGGCGTTCCGCTTCGCTTCGCTCGCTGCACTACGGGCGCCTTGGCGCCCGATCCTCGCTGCGGCGGAGACGTCCTTCCGCCGCTCCCGTCATGGTGATGCGCGCCGACGGGCGCCACGGCTCTGCGGGACAGGTGGGCGAGCGGCTAGTCGGCGGCGGG
>DATHZE010000186.1:0-4390 GCA_035458765.1 Longimicrobiales bacterium | reverse complement strand
GACGAGCCTCCCCAGGGATGCGCTTGCGGTTCCTGTGCCTGACGGCGTGGGGTCAGTCTACGTGCAGGGGGACAGTCTCATTCTCGTTGCCAAGCGCTAGGGGACACCATGGCCAAGCTTCTCATTATCGATGACGAGAAGTCCATTCGCGAAGCGCTTGTCCAGGTCTTCGAATACGAGGGTCACGAGGTGCGGGGTGCCGAGGACGGCTCCAGCGGCCTCAAGCTGAACGAGGTCTTCCGGCCCGATGTGGTCTTCCTCGACGTGAAGATGCCCGGCATGGACGGGCTGGAGGTGCTGGAGCGATTGCGCGAGCAGGATCCGGGTGTGTTGGCGGTCATGATCTCGGGCCACGGCACCATCGATACCGCCGTCGAGGCAACCCGGAAGGGCGCATACGACTTCCTCGAGAAGCCTCTCGACACCGGACGGTTGCTCGTGACCCTTCGGCGTGCCCTGGAGCTTCGGGGGCTGACGGCCTCCATGGAGGCGCTGCGCGATCAGGTGGAGACGCGGTACGAGATCGTGGGATCGTCGTATCCCATCCGACAGGTGCTGGAGCGTATCGCCAGGGTCGCCCCCACCGACGCCAGGGTTCTGGTGACCGGCGAGAACGGCACGGGGAAGGAACTCGTGGCGAGGGCGCTGCATCGCCTTTCCCCCAGGGCCGCCGGACCGTTCGTCGAGGTGAATTGCGCGGCGATCCCCTCGGAACTCATCGAGTCGGCGCTCTTCGGGCACATCAAGGGCTCCTTCACCGGGGCGGTGTCGGATCGCGCCGGAAAATTCGAGCAGGCCGACGGCGGAACCCTGTTCCTCGATGAGATCGGCGACATGTCGCTGGCTGCCCAGGCCAAGGTCCTCCGCGCCCTCGAGCAGGGCGTCGTGATCCGGGTCGGGGGCACGAAGTCCATCGAGGTGGACGTGCGCGTGCTGGCGGCAACCAACAAGGACCTCTCGGCAGAAATCGCGGAAGGGCGCTTTCGAGAGGACCTGTTCTACAGACTCAACGTGGTGCCGATTCAGGTGCCCTCCCTTCGGGAGCGCCGCGAGGACATCCCCATGCTGGTTCAGCATTTTGCGCGGGGCATGGGGCGTGC
Organism: Longimicrobiales bacterium; assembly: GCA_035458765.1. Lineage (GTDB taxonomy): Bacteria > Gemmatimonadota > Gemmatimonadetes > Longimicrobiales > Gaopeijiaceae > SZUA-318. The sequence continues at coordinate 3,290 of DATHZE010000186.1, read as the reverse complement.
CGCAGGGGTCGGCGCGAGGACCTTCACGGACGCGGCCGTGGAGCGCCTGGCGTCCCGCGAGTGGCCAGGCAACGTCCGGGAACTGAGGAACACGGTCGAGCGCCTCCTGATCCTCTCCATGGGGGATCACGTGCGGGCCGAGGACGTCGACCTTCTCGCACCTGGGGGCTCGAGCCAAGGCAGCCTCGGTGGTGAGCTTCTGGGCGCGGAGACTTTCTCGGACTTCAAGGATCGCGCAGAGCGCGCCTTCATCCTTCACAAGCTTCGGGAAAACGACTGGAACGTCGCCGAGACCGCCAGGCGGATGGACATGCCTCGCTCGAATCTCTACAAGAAGATCGAGAAATTCGGACTGAGTCGCGATTCCTAGCCGCTGCGGCGCAGCCAGAGGGGCGCGCTTGTGCGCTCGCCCGAAGGAGCGCTACCCTTCCATCACAATTGAATCGGCGGGTGGGTCAAAACGGAAGCCGGTGTGAATCCGGCGCGGCCCCGCCACTGTAAGAGGTCCGAGCACGTCTCGGAACGTTCGCTCTCCACGCCACTGGGCTCCAACGAGCCTGGGAAGGCGAGCAGAACGGCCTCGAGCCAGGAGACCTGACCCACCCCAGCCTCGCCGACCGTCTCCGAGGGGAGAGGAAGGGGATCACGCGTCGTCTGGCGTTCCCCCCGCTGCCTCGAAGAGGAGCGGGGTTCCTCGTATCCGACCGTGGGGAAGGAACGTCTCATGAAACGCTGGATCGCAATCGCCGTCGGCGCACTGTCCGTTCACCCTTCACCGACCGTGGCCCAAGACAAGCCGTTCGTTTTGGACGGCCTGGTGGTGACGGCCAGCCCTACGCCCCGACCTGCCCAGGCGGTGGCGCGCAGCGTCACGGTGCTCGAGGGCGATGACCTCCGGAAGCGCGGCCTGACACGCGTGGTCGACGCCCTCCGCGACGCGGTGGGCCTGTCGGTCGTCGAAGCGGGCTCCTTCGGGGCCACCACCTCGGTGTTCATGCGCGGGGGAGAGAGCGACTACGTGCAGGTATTGGTGGATGGTGTGCAGGTGAACCAACCGGGGGGCGCGTTCGACTTCGCCGGCCTGACCTTGGCGAACGTGGAGCGCATCGAGATTCTGCGTGGACCCGCTTCCTCGCTGTACGGTTCCGATGCCGTGGCCGGAGTGATCCAGATCATCACGCGGGCAGGATCAGGTCCGCCGGAAGGGGCGGTGTCGCTTCGCGGGGGCAGTTACGGGAGGCGGGAAGCGTCGGCCACCGTTTCAGGTTGGGTCCCCGGGGCGGGTTGGTCTTTCGGGGTCAGTCACCTCGAGACGAGAGGGATTCTCCCGTTCAACAACGCCCATCGGAATACGGCCATGACCGGAAGCGTTCGTTTGGCTCCCGATGAGGCTACCCGGGTTTCGCTGGCGCTCCGACTCGCGGACCGACGCTTCGGATTCCCCACGGACGGGGCGGGACAGGCCGTGGACCGCAATTCCTTCACGTTCGGGGACGATGCTTCGGTGGCCGTGACCGGGTCCCGCAAGCTCCGGGAGCAGGTGGAACTCCGGGCCCATGTCACGCTGGCGCGCAGCGGGGGAGGTACCGACGATCAGGCCGACTCCGCCCTCGACACCCTGGGCTATTTCGGGTTCACCAGCCTGGACCGCGTTCAGAGGGCCGCGGCGGACGTGCGGGCGAATGTCACCGTGGGATCCATGGTGGCGACCGCGGGGGTGGAGGTGGAGGATGAACGCCAGCGGTCCTTTTCCGAGGCCGCGAGCCAATGGGGCGTGACGCCGGGAAGGAGCGAGTACCAGCGGGGAAATCGGGCAGGCTACGCGCACCTGACGGGAACGTCGGGCGCCGTCTCGTTCGGGGTTGGCGGTCGAGTGGACCGAAACCAGCGCTTCGGCCCATCGGGGAGTTGGAACGCCGAGGTGGCGTGGAAGATCCTGCCGTCCACCCGTGTCCAGGCGTCCGTGGGCAGCGCGCTCAAGGAGCCCACGTTCTTCGAGAACTTCGCGAAGGGCTATGTGGTGGGAAACCCGGATCTGGCCCCGGAGCGTGCGCGGAGTTGGGAGCTGGGTCTGGAGCGGTCGGTTGGCGACGGGCGTGGCACTCTTCGGGCCACCTTCTTCTCCCAGGTCTTTCGTGATCTCATCGAGTACACGTCCTCTCCCCCGGAGCCGACCGACCCCAACTTCTTCAACGTCGCTCGGGCCCGGGCCAGGGGTCTCGAACTCGCAGGCGAGGGTCGCATCCGGTCCGTGACCTTGGGGGCCGACTGGACGTGGCTCGATACTCGGGTGCTGGACGCGGGAGCGAACGCGGAGAAAGGGGCGGACTTCGAGCGGGGCGTCCGGCTGCTCAGAAGGCCCGCCCACACCCTGAACCTCCGTGCACGTCTGCCGGTGGGTGTCATGACCGTGGCCGGCGACGTGAGAGTCGTGGGGCGTCGTGACGATCGGGATTTCAGCGTCTATCCCGCCGAACGGGTAGCTCTGCCACGCTACGTGACGGTGAACGTGGGCATGGAAGCTCCCTTGGGCTCCGTGTTCGTCCTCTCCCTTCGCGGCGAGAACCTGCTGAACCAGCGCTACGAGGAGGTTCTCGGCTTCCGCGCTCCGGGCCGCGGCGTGTACGTAGGGGCCCGAGTGGCGATGGGCGGCTGAGGCCCGCCGATGGAAGGGGAGGGACGGCCGGCCTCCGGCCGGGTCCCCTTCCGCTTCAGCGGACGATCTCGGTTCCGTCTTCGAACTGGTACAACGCCTCCAGGGTGCGGTGATCCCGGGCGCTCAGGGACGAGGCGGTGTTGGTGGGGTACATGACGTCCCGTGGCTGTTCGGAGTGGGGAAGACCGAGAATGTGCCCCATCTCGTGCGCTGCCGTGAGTCGCAGTTGGACGGCGTCCACGGTGCCCTGGCCGAATGGACTCATGAGCGCGAGGTCGATGGACAGGGCCTGCAAACCCGTCCGTGGACTCCACTGCGAATGCGCTACTCCGATCCGGCCTTGATCGAGGCTGCTGACCCATCGGACTTGCACGTGGGCCTCACGGGTACCCCGCTCGTCCACGGCGATCGGGTACGGCTGTCCGTTCCAGAGGCGGATTCCCGCGGTGGCGGCCCACTGCAGCCTCTGGGCGGCTCCCCGGTCCACGCCCTCGGGCAAAGGGACGTGGACGACGAGGGTCCCTTCATGGTCCTTCCACCGACGGAGCTGGATTCGATCACGTTCGGCGAGGTCGGCGCACAGATACGCCACGTCCCGACACGCGTGGTCTGCCGAGAGGACCGGGGGCTGCTT
>DATHZE010000185.1:0-8463 GCA_035458765.1 Longimicrobiales bacterium | reverse complement strand
TACGGCGATACAGGCTCCCGTAGCGTCCATCGGGCACCAGGTCGCCGAACGACGCCTCGCCGAAATGATGCACGAGCACGCCCTCGGCGCAGGCCATCCCCAAGCCGGAGAGCCCCAGCCTGAACGAATAGTCGTCGTCTTCGAACAGGCCGGTCTCGAACCCCTCGTCCAGGGCTCCCACCCGATCCCAGGTCTCCCGCCGGAGGGCCATGCAGAACAGGGCGAGCATCCGCACCGGTCGCAACACGCCCGCCTGCTCCCTCGACCTCTCCGCGGCGCGCTTCAGGAATGCCCCGTAGGTTCCGGCTCCGTGGGCACCCACCTCGGCGGGCGTTCCGATGCGGTTGGTCACCGGGTTCACGGCCCCGAGGGCGGGGTCCCGAAGGGGCGCCACGAGGGCCGTGAGCCAGCCGGGTGCCACCACCGTGTCGTTGTTCAGAAACACGATGACACCGCCCGACGAGGCGCGGGCCCCCTGGTTGCACGCCGCCGGAAAGCCTTCGTTCGTGGGATTGAGGATCACGCGGACATGCCCGTGCGCCGCTGCGAGCTTCCTCAGATAGTCCGGAGTGCCGTCGGTGGAGGCGTTGTCCACGATCACCAGCTCGTACGCAGGGTGCAGCGTATGGGCCAGCAGCGACTCCACGCACAGTCGGGTCAAGGCGAGGTTCCCGTAGGTAACGACGACGATGCTCACCGTCTCGGGCGGTGCCTCGCCATCGGTGCCCGACCCGGGCGACGCCACGTCCGGAACCGGTCGCGCGTTCAGGAAACGTTCCGTCTCCGGGGCCAACCGAAGGGGTCGGCGGGACACCGGCTCCAGGACCAGATCCTCCGGGATGGCGTCCCGGCGCGGAGCAGAGCCGGAGAAGGCGAACCTCCGTGACGGCCCCTCCAAGCCAGCGTCGGCCAACATCCGAGGCAGCACGATGCGGTAATCGAAGTAACCCCGGGCGATGTCACGCGCCGCGTTTCGCGCCGCGCACGGATCGCTTTCGATGGAGGCCACGGCCTCCACCGCCTGGTCCAGGTCCGCCACCGCGAACAGGCCCGCACCCGTTGGAAGTGCGACGTCGAAGCCGGTGTCCTGCGTCACCACAGGCCTTCCGGCCGCCAGGTAGGTGGCGCTGCGATCGCTGAACCATCCGCTCCGAAGCCGGACGTTCTGGTCCTTGGCCACGGTGAACTCGCCCCGGGAACCCTGCACGTACGTCCGGTAGGGCTCGGCTTCGAGCCCGAACGCGTCCGCCTCGCTGACCATCCAACCGTGCGCCTCGAGGAGCTCGCGGTCCTCGGGCCCGAAGCTGGCCAGCGCCAACTCGAAGCTGCGCCCCGACCGCTCGGGAAGCTCCAGGAACTTCCTGAACTCCAGGTCTTTGCTCCAGAAGTACGAGTCGCCCTTGTAGCGCAGGTTCCGGAACGGCTGGTGCCAATTCGCCACCGTCGTGTAGGAGTCTCCGGGCTGCCGATCGTTCTCCCAGAAGTCCAGCACGACGGGCTGGCGCGTCGGCATCAACTCGTAGTCGGGTGACACCGGAAGTCCGCAGCCGGGCTTGCCGTAGTTCTCGCCGAACGTGAACAGGGTGGCGTGCGCGTCGAGGAAGTCACGAGTCTCCTGACGGCCCTGCCACAACTCGATCTCCACCTGCACGGGGTCGGTCATCACGAGACAGAGGCGACCCGTCTCGGCGTGCTCGGGCAGGGGTTGGGTCCCTCCGCACAAGTTGATGATCATGTCCGCGGACCGGTACGCCTCGAGCAGCGCGGTCCGGTCCATGCCGAGACAGGATCCGTCGTGATGCAGCGCGTGGAAGGCCCAACGGTCGCCAAGCCCGAAGTCGTCGAGCACCTCCCGAATGAACTGCGCTGCCCGTCGGGTTCCCATATCCGGGGTCCCGCGGACGAACATCGAGGGTGTTCGGGCGTGTGCCTCCACATACGTGACTTCGTAGCCCAGGCGTCGCAGTCCCACGAGGTAGTGGACCGTCTGCCAGATGACGCCGGGCACCGGCATCTTGGTCATCATGCCGAGCACGAGCACGGACCTCGATCCACGACGGCTCATGACTCTTCCCTCCTTGCCGCCCTTCCCACGGCCACCGCCTCGACCATGCCTCCAGCACCGATCACTCCATACGCGCCCTCGTCCTGATACTTCGGTGACCGGCCTCCGGTCTGGGCCTCCCAGAGACGGGCGTAGAGTCCGTTCCTCGCCAGGAGAGCGTCCGGCGTGCCCTGTTCGACGATGCGTCCCTCATCCATCACCAGGATCTGGTCGGCGTGGGCGACGGTGGACAGGCGATGGGCGATCATGATGGTCGTGCGTCCACGAACCAGGCGCTCCAGTGCGTCCAGGATCACGCCCTCCGTGCGGGAATCGATGGACGACGTGGGCTCGTCGAGAATGAGGATGGGCGCGTCCTTGAGGAACGCCCTCGCCACCGCGATCCGCTGGCGCTCACCACCCGACAGCCCTACACCCTTTTCCCCGAGCCGGCTGTCGTATCCGTCGGGAAGGGCGGTGATGAAGTCGTGGGCATTGGCAGCCCGCGCCGCCGCCTCCACCTGTTCCATGGTCGCGCCGAGGGCGCCGTAGCGGATGTTCTCGGCGATGGTGCCGGAGAACAGCAGGGACTCCTGCAGCACGATGCTGATCTGTGCGCGTAGGTCCTTCAAATGGATGCGCTTGATGTCCAGGCCGTCGAGGAGCACGCGTCCCTGGTTGGCGTCGTGGAAGCGGGGCAGCAGGCTGACCAGCGTGCTCTTTCCGGCGCCCGTGGGCCCCACGATGCCGACCAACTCCCCCGGAGACGCCCGGAAGGCGACCTGTTGAAGGGTGTGGGGACGTCCATCGTGGGCGAAACTGACGTCCTCGAAGACGATCTCGCCCCGGGCGCGACCGATCCGCACCGGATCGGGATGATTGCGGATTCTGGGAACCCGATCCAGGAGTTCGAACGCCATCTCCAACGCGATGAAGCGTTCCTGGAGAGAGCCCACCGTGTTGGTGATGGTCTCGAGGGGCTTGTAGATGGACGCCACGTAGCTCAGCACCACCAGAAGCTCACCCGCGCTCAGGCGTCCCTGGAGGATCTCATCGACGCCGAAGCCCAGCACCAGAGCCGTGCCGGCCGCGGTGGCCGTGTTCACCGCGAGGGAGAACGCGGTCTGCCGGACCGTGACACCCACGCGGGCATCGACGGCTTCCTGACCTTGGGCGCGGAAGCGGTCGTGCTCGTGGTCCTCCCGCCCGAAGGCCAGAATGACCCGGAGCATGGAAATCGCTTCGTGGATGATGGAGAGGGACTCCCCCTCCATGTTGCGCACTTCCCGCAGGCGCGGCTGAATGCGCTTCACGTAGTGACCGACGGCCAGATAGAGGAAGGGCACCACGGTCAGGGACAGGAGCGCGAGGCGGGGCGAAAGCGCGTGCGTGATGAGGAACATCCCCACCAGGGTCAGGGCGCTTTGCGCCAGCGGGAGCACGGCCGTGACCAACCCCGCTGCGGAGTTGGCCTGGAAGTTGATGGCGTAGATGAGCGTGCCGGCCCGCATCCGCTGGTGGTAGGCCAACGAAAGCCGTTGGGCGTGCTGGAACAGATCGGAGCGGAAGTTCAGCACCATGCCCTGGGTCAGGCGCGTCTCGACGTAGCTGTTGACCACCTGCAGCCCGTTGCCGAACAGAGTGAGGCCGAACCCTGCCGACACCACGACGAGCGCCAGGACCCAGGGATCGCCCTCGAAAGGCCCCAGCAGGGGTTGGAGGACCGCGGGCAGCGGCATCGAACTCAGCACGCTGTCGAAAAGGATCTTCAGGGGCCACGGCCCGAGGAGGGCCGCCAGGGACAGGATGACGGTGGCCAGGACCGAAAACAGGGCCTGCCGCCAGTAGGGCCTCATGTACCTGAGCACGCGGGGTAGGTATTTCATCGGCGTGCCAGGGCGGGAGGGAGGTCGCTCTGCACCGGCGGCACGGCCTCCGACGCTCGCCTGTGGGCGGGAGCCGGCGGCGCGGCCCGCCGAGCGGCCGCCAGTGCTGCCTCAGCGTCCAGGATGGCGTCGGTCAGCGCGGCCACGGACGAGCCGCACTCCCAAAGCGCTCGGGCAACCATGAGGAGGACGGCGGTAGCCAGGACGGCCGTTACCATCCACGCGTGGTCCAGCGACGACCAGAGCATCAGCGAACCGGTCAACACGACCCCCGACCAGGCGAGCCTGGACAGCCGGGGCTTCACGGTGGCCCGGAAGAGCTGTTTCCCGTGCCCGTGCTCCTCCAGACACGAGTGGACCCGCGCGAAGCCCAGGCTGCCCCCCTCGACGCGCAGGTCCCACGCATCATACCCGCTGCCGCGCCGCACGGCCGACCCTCCCCGCTCCAGATGCCGCTCGGCGCGCCGCAGCGTACGCGCCACCGGCCATCCCTCCTCCCTCCACATTTCCAGGCGGCGTTCCCAGGGCAGAGCGAAGCGCCGCGCTCGTGCCCTGCCACGCCAGGGCACGAGCCCCGTGAAGAGCCGACCCGTGAGCCGTGCGGCAGGCTGCATGAGGTGGAGAAGCACCACCAGCCCCATGCGCCGCCAGCGCTCCATCCCGGAAACGGGTCCGTCGGCATAACGAGCCCGCCACCCGCTGCGAAGGGCCCGCACCCCCGTCATGCCGGCCCCGACGATGACCAGCGGCAGGGCCGCCAGGAGCGGAGACCACCACATGCCGAGAACCGACAGGACCGTGAGAACCGACAGCGCCAGATACCATTCGGGCATCGACGCCGTCTCCCAGAGCGGCGAGGAATGACCCGGCTCCAGGTGCTGGAACGGGGCCTCACCCCACGTGCCCTGATAGACGCGGCTGCCACGCCCGGGAAAGACCACCGTGGGGGGTCCATAGACCCGACCTCCCCACGTCACGTGGCCGGCGGCGTTGTACTTCTCCGGCCACTTGGCCTCAAGAAGGGCCTCTGCGGCGCCGTACCCCCGTTGCTGCCTCCAGAACCCTCCCACGGTGGCCCGGGGATGGTGCCAAACCACGGCGGCGGGTGCGAAGCCCAACCTCCATCGGTACTCCTGAACCCTCCAACAGACGTCCACGTCGTCGCCGGCAACGCGGAACCTGGGATCGAAGCCCCCGACGGCCTTCAGGGCGCTTTTGCGGAAGGCAATGTTGCAGCCGGGCAGGTGCTCCGCCTCGCGGTCGGTCCGGAGGACGTGGACGGGCCCGCCCGGCGCGTTGTCCACACATGCCGCCACTCGACCCACGTCCGCGGGACAGATGTTCGGACCCCCGACGGCCGCGAAGTCCGACGAGGCGAAGGCCAGCGCCAGATGCGTGAGCCAGTCCTCGTCGGGCCAGGCGTCAGCGTCGATGTAGGCCACGATTTGCCCGTCCGCTGCGTCCGCACCCGTATTGCGGGCCCTGCTGAGGCCCCGGTTCTTCGTGTGTATGACACGCACGTCGTGGCGCGCCACGATGTCGCGGGTGGAGTCCGTCGACCCATCGTCCACCACCACGACCTCGTAGTCGGGGTAGTTCAGGCGACCGAGTCCTTGCAGGCAGTCCTCGAGCCAGGCCTCTCCGTTGTGGACGCACACCACCACGCTGATCCGCGGCCATTCCCCCCGGGCGGGAAGCGGGGGGCGGGCCATGGCGCGACTCGCCGCCTCGAGGGCCGGCTTCGGTTCCCGGTCGCGGGTGGTGAGTCCGAAGTCCCAGTCGAGGACATCCCACCCACCGCGGTGCCATTCATCGGTCCAGGCGAACACGAACCTCCCCGCGCACCCTCCAGCCCGGCTGGCCTCGATCTGGTCATGGACCAACCGAGCCTGGGCCTCCACCCCGTTGCGCCTCGAGTCCATGCCCAACTCGGTGAGGAGCAGGGGACGGTCGCCCGCCAGATTCTGAAGGCGGGCGATGTACGACGTGAGTTCCCGTGTGGACTCCAGGAACACGTTGAACGCGACGACATCCAAAAAGGGAAGGTCCAGATACTCGGTGGAGGGGTAGTTGACGTAGGTCACCGCCACCCCCGGATCCTCCTGCTTCACGATGTCGCAGAGGTTCTCGAGGTGGGCCTCCACCTGCCGGCGTCCGGACCACCGCACGATCCCCGTGGGGATCTCGTTGCCCACCGCATAGGCGAGCAGGGCCGGATGCCCCGCGCACCGGGATGCCCCGAGACGAACCCGGCCCTCGACGCCACGCCGGGTCCGGCGGTCGGCGAGAAAAGCGACGTGCTGCTCCCAGGGGAGTCCCACCATGACACGAAGCCCCGCCTCCAACGCATGGTCCAGAAGCCACTGGGGTGGGGCGGTGTAGACCCGCACGGAGTTGAATCCCGCCCGGGCCATCTCGGCGAAGTCGCGCGCCACCATCCCGGGCCCGGGGAACGCGTCGTCGCTCGGCCCCGGCCTGAAGGTGCCGTACGTCACGCCCCTGACGTCGAGTTTGTGCTTCCCTACAAAGAGGAACTTGCCCGCCGCTCTGGGATGGGGAATTCCGTGAGCGGGGGGCGTTCCGGTGCACACTGGGCCCATTGGTGCGACTTCCCCCCCCGATTTGGAGCGATCACCGGGACCCGCCAGCAGTCGGGTCTACGGCCAGGACGCTCCTGCGCCATGCACGACTCGGATGCAAGTAGCGTGCCGTTTGGGGAAGCGGACGGGGGCCGTCCCTCGATTCGAACTCCCGGAAAAGAGTGCCGCCCGGGGTCCCTTCTGTCGCCCCAACGCGGGCGTGGGAAACGCCGGAGCCTCAGCGCGAAAGGGTGCCTACCCGGGCCCCGCTCAGACCACCTTTCGGTAGCCCCGCCGCCCCCACAGGTAGTACACCGGAAGGCCCACCACGACGAGACCCAACCCGGTGAGGCTCTCCACCGGCTCGGCCACGACCTGGTTCGCGACGATGGCGAACGCGGACAGGGCGAACACGGCCGGGACCATCGGATACCCCCAAACGCTGTACTCCCGCTTCAGGTCGGTTCGCCGACGAAGCAGAAAGAGCCCCACGGCCATGAGGCCGAAGAAGATCCACTCGGTATACACCACCCTCGTGAAGAGCACCCGGTAGGATCCCGTGGCGACCAGCACGCACGCCCAGAGGGCCTGGAGGAGGATGGCGCGATGGGGCGTGTTGAAGCGCGGATGCACGGCGCCCACCCACGCTGGGAGCATCCCGTCCCGCGCCATGGCGAAATACACCCTGGGACCCGCCAGAACGATGCCCGAGAGGGCGCCGAAGGTGCTGAACACCACCAGAGCGGACATGGATGCTCCACCTCCGCGCCCGAATACGGCGTCGGCGGCGTCGGCCGCCACACGATCCGACGAGGCGACCACGTCCAGCGGCAGCAAGTAGAGGTACACGGCGTTGAGCGCGACGTAGCATGCCGTGACCACCAAGGTTCCGACGACCAGCGCCCGTGGGATGGTGCGCCTCGGATCCTCGGTTTCTTCCGCGTTGTAGGTCACCATGTGCCACCCGCCGAAGGCGAACAGCCCCGCCACCATGGCCAGGGCGAAGTCGCCTGCGCCCCATGGGGCCAGGTCGGGGGGAGACGCCGCCGTTGCCGCCATCATCTCCTCGTGGGCGCTCCCGCCCCACAGGAATCCCTGGGCGATGATGGCCAGCACCGCCAGGACCTTTCCCGCCGTGAACAGCGTCTGGAGATTGCTTCCGTGCTTCACTCCGCGGTAGTTCACCGCCGACAGCAACAGAACCGCCCCCATGGCCACCAGACGTCCTTGCGCGTCACCCAGGGGGAAGAAGAAGCCGACGTACCGGGCGAACACCGTGGCGATGGCGGCGATGATCCCGGTATGCATGGTCCAGAACATGGCCCAGGCCCAAAGGAACCCCAGCCAGGGCCCGAAGGATTCGCGCAGGAAGGCGTACACGCCGCCCGACTCGGGTAGGGTGGACGCGAGCTCGGCGGAGACCAGGGCGCCGAACAGCGTGAGCAGGCCGCAAAGAACCCACACCGCGAAGATGGCCTCCACGCTGGGCACACGTCCGGTGATCTCCGAGGGCTGCACGAAGATGGACGCCCCGATGATGGTCCCCACCACCATGGCGGTGGCGTGAGGCAGCCGTATGGCGCGGGTGAGGGACGGGCCGGTCATGGGCGGGAAGCCTGCACCGGCCTCCCGCCGAGCGCAACCACGTCCCCGGGCTTCAGGTCCCCCGACGGCTCCAGATGACGATGGCCCTGCACGGACGTTGGAAGCCAACCTTGAGGAACTCCCCTGGGACCTCCTGCCCCTTGTAGACCTCGATGGCCTCCAGCTCCTGGGTGAACAACTGGTTCAGGCCGACCTCCCGATCCATGTCGAAGGAGATGCCATCCAGGAAGACGTCCGGCGTGCACGCGCTGCCACGGACTTCCACGGCGGCCCTGTTCCCCTGCATGAACACGAGGACGCCGGGGATCTCGCGAACGAAGTCGGAGAGGCGTGCTTCCGGTCGCCGCTC
>DATHZE010000184.1:0-19504 GCA_035458765.1 Longimicrobiales bacterium | reverse complement strand
CCATGCCATGGTGGCTTCTGGGCACCTCCATGGTCGCCACGACCTTCAGCACGGACACGCCCAACCTCGTCACGGACCTGGTGAGAAGTGGCGGCGTGAGCCAGAACTGGCTCTGGTGGGCGTTCGTTCTCACGGGCATGGCCACGGTGTTCTTCTACGCCAAGCTGTGGCGCCGCTCCGGAATCCTCACCGACGTGGGCTTCTACGAGATCCGTTACTCGGGGCGCCCAGCCGCCTTCCTCCGTGGGTTCCGGGCCATCTACCTGGGCGTGTTCTTCAACATGATGATCATGGCCACGGTCACGCTGGCCGCGATCAAGATCGGAGGCGTGCTCCTTGGCGCCGGCAAGTACGAGGTGGTGTTGTGGGCGGGCGCGGTCACGGCCGTCTATTCGGCAACCTCGGGGCTGTGGGGCGTGGTCGTTACGGACATGCTCCTGTTCGGGATCGCCATGGTGGGGTCCTTCTCCGCAGCGTACTTCGCGGTGACCCACCCGGACGTGGGGGGGCTCGCGAGCCTCTTCACTCACCCCGAGGTCCAGGGGAAGCTGTCGCTCCTCCCTGATTTTTCCGACTGGACCACCGCGGCGGCCGTGTTCATCGTGCCCATATCGGTCCAGTGGTGGAGCACATGGTACCCGGGCGCCGAGCCGGGCGGAGGCGGATACGTCGCACAGCGCATGCTGGCGGCGAAGGACGAAAGCCATGCCCTGAAGGCGACGCTCTGGTTCAACGTGGCCCACTACGCCCTGCGGCCGTGGCCCTGGATCCTCGTCGCGCTGGCGTCCATCATCGTCTACCCGACGCTGGCTTCGATTCAGGCGGCGTTCCCGCATCTCGACCCGTCCATCGTTCGAAACGACCTCGCGTATCCGGCCATGCTGGTCTTCGTGCCCCATGGCCTCCTGGGGATCGTGGTGGCTTCCCTGGCCGCGGCGTACATGTCCACCATCAGCACCCACCTGAACTGGGGCGCGTCGTACGTGGTGGACGACGTCTACCGCCGTTTCCTCGCCAAGGACCGGTCGGAAACGCACTACGTGGCCGTAGGCCGCATGACCACGGTGGCGCTGGTCATCCTCGCCAGCGGCGTGGCGCTATGGCTGGAGAACGCCCTGCAGGCGTTCCAGATCCTCCTGCAGATCGGCGCCGGCACGGGATTGGTGTTCCTGCTGCGATGGTTCTGGTGGCGCATCAACGCGTGGAGCGAGTTGGCGGCCATGGTGGTGTCGTTCCTGGTGGCGCTGTGGTTCACGTTCCTCCACGAGCGTGTCGGCTTCGCCCCCATGGCGGCCCATGTCCAGCTTGTGGTCGGCGTCGCCATCACCACGGCCGGCTGGCTCATCGTCACGATGCTCACGCCGCCCGCCCGGAAGTCGACGCTCCAGTCCTTCTACGACCACATCCGACCCATGGGACCGGGGTGGCGGGGATCGGGCATCGACGTGGGTGAGATTGACGGATCGGAGAGCGCAACCCCAGCGTTCTTGGCGTGGTTCCTGGGGTGCCTGGTGATCTACGGCGCCCTGTTCAGCACCGGATACCTGCTCTACGGCGACGTGCCCATCGGCGTGGTGTGCGGGGTCGTGGCGCTGGGCTCGGCCTGGGGCGTGCTGAAGCTTCTCCCCAGGGTCGGCCTCCGCTGACCGGAGGCCCCACGGGACGCCGCCACCGGCCGCGTTGCCGCGGCTCGTCGCTCAAACCAAGGCCCGGTAGGACGCGCCCTCCGAGGGGACGGCCACGAAGAGGTGACGGTCCAGGTTCCCGGTCATTCCACGGGGCTCGTAGTATCCGGCCACCAGGGACTCGAGGACCTCGTCCACGGTGGAGGGGGACGCGAGCGCCACGACGCACCCTCCGAACCCCGCGCCTGTCAGGCGAGCTCCGGCCACTCCACCCTCCTTCGCCAGAGCCACCAACTCGTCGAGTTCGGCCGAGCTCACGTGGTAGTCCGTTCGAAGGCTCCCGTGGGACGCGTCCATGAGCGTGCCGAACCCCCCGTGGTCGGCCGCTCTGAGCGCATCCTGAGCCTCTTCCACCCTGCCCGCCTCGGTGATGACGTGACGGAAGCGGCGCAAGAGACTGCCGCTCAGGATCTCCGTCGCCCGATCCAGAAGCTCCCGGGCCTGGACCGCGCCCAGTAGGTCCCTGTAGCCGTCCGGAGCCGCGCCCATCCAACCGCCCCGGACCAATCCGGCGCCCACCTGCGCCAGAGCCTCCTCGCACTCCTCCCGGCGCCGGTTGTACGCCCCCTGGGCCGAACCGGACTTCTCCGCGCGCACACCGGTATCCGCGACGATGAACCTCCAGTCCACCGGAATGGGGACGTGGGTCGTCCGGAGGGGGCTGAAGTCGATGCGCGTTGCGTGGCCGGCCCGTGCGGCCAGGGAGATCGCCTGATCCATCCCTCCACCCCGGGTGCCGGTGTACCGCTCCGCATCGGCCATGACGTCGGCCAGCTCCAGGACGTCCAGCCCGACCTCGTTGATCTCGGCCAGGGCCAATCCCACGACGTTCACGATGGCCGAGGAGGAAGACAGCCCGGAGGCGACCGGCACGTCCGAGCTGAGGACCCCGTCGAACCCCCTTGTGATGGCGAACCTCCGCGCCAACTCCTGCGCAGGCGCCTTCACGTAGTTCTCCCAACTCCCCACCGGACCTCGCTCGATGTCCCCGCCGATCTCGAAGGCCACGGCCGGAAACTCCGGATCTGCGTTGGAGAGCCTCACCAGCCCGTCGTCCCTGGGCCGAAGCTCGATGCGCGCCTCACGCTGCAGCGCCATGGGAAAGACCGGGAGACCGTTGTAGTCGGTGTGCTCCCCGATGAGGTTCACCCTGCCTGGCGCCCGTGACACATGGGTGCTGGCAGGTCTGCTCACACGTCGAACCTGGCGTCGATGGCGCGGCGGATCTGGTCCAGGGATTGCCCTTCCTTCCAGCGGCCGTAGGCCAACCGGCCCTCCCCCTGGCAGATGGGGCATCCCCGGGCCATCCCGCCCTCGTGATAGCAGGTCAGGAGCGAACGGTTGCCCAGAAGCATGCAGCCACAGTAGCACGCAAGCCCGTCGGCGATCTCGGGGATCTGCCGGACCATGTCGAAGACCTCGACCACCTCTTCGCCATATCCGTCCGCGCGCAGCGACTCTGCGGAGAGGACGCCCGAGGCGTCGATCCCGGGCCGTGGATCAGGGTGGTCGTCAGGGCCGCCGAGAGGCGAGGACCGGGCACCGCGCGGCAGGGCCACCACGCCGAGAAAAGCCGCGCCGGCCGACACCAGGGCCCGAAGGAGGTCCCGGCGCGTCATGCCCGGACCAGTTCCAGTCTGGGCCAGCTTCTCCAACGCCCTCGGGTGAAGTCCGGGAAGTTCGCCGGAGCGCTCCCGTTGGCCACGGACCACTCCGAGAGGGGCCCCACCGCCGAGATCGCGGCAGCATCATACACGTTCATGTCCGTGGGCACTCCTTCGTGAAGGCACTTCACCAGTCGGTAGTCCTCGATGAAGTCCATTCCCCCGTGGCCCGCCCCCCTGGAACTCTCGTCAAGGTCCTTCCACAGCGGGTGGTCGAACTCCTCCATGTACGCGCTCATCTCCTCCCACCGATGCTCCGGGCTCCTTCCCTCGATGTGCACGCGGTTGGGATAGCCCTGGAACAGACCCTTCGTTCCCTGCACCATGTGAACCCGGGAATACGGACGAGGGAGGTTCGTTTCGTGGTAGACGACGATGGTCCGCCCGTTCACGGTCTTGATCAGGCTGGTGTTCACATCTCCACACACGTATCGCTCCTGCCACCGGGAGTCACCCGCTGGAACGTGCTCCTCCCGCCAGCCCTGCAGCCCGCGGGACGGCGAGCTCATGGAGACCAGGTGTGAGAACTGGTCTCCCCTGTTGATGTCCATGACGTTGGCGATGGGACCCAGGCCATGGGTCGGATACAGGTTCGCGTCGCGTTGGGTGGCGTGCCAACGTCGCCAGAGGCCCTCGTGGGCATCCTGGAACTTGATCTCGCGTAGGTCGTGTCTGTACCCACACTCGGCGTGGAGGAGCTCCCCGAACAGTCCCAGTCGGGCCATGTGGAAGACCATCATCTCAGGACGGTCGTAGTTGCAGTTCTCCATCATCACGCAGTGCTTCTGTCGTGACTCGGCTGTCTCCACCAGCTTCCAGCAGTCCTCCAGCGTATAGGCCGCCGGCACCTCGGTGGCGGCGTGCGACCCGTTCTCCATGGCCGCGACACAGACCGGCACGTGCCATTTCCATGGCGTCGCCGTGAAGACCAGGTCCAGTTCCTCGGTCTCGCACATGCGCACGAAATCCGTGGAAGTCCGCCCATACAGCGCGGGCCGCGGCCGTCCGTCGGCCACCACCCAGGCAGCCACCTCCTCTGCGCGGGACTGATCGGTATCGCAGAGGGCCACCACCTCCACACCTTCCAGCTTGAGGAAGTTCTGGACGTGGGAGCCGCCCTGGAGACCCACCCCCACGAAGCCGACCCGCACCACGTCGATGGGTGGCGCGGCGAATGGGGTTTCGGGCGCCGGCCCCAGTCTCGACGAGGGCGCCACGCCCCCCGTTTCGGCCACACTCCCGGCCAGAAGCCCCGGCGACAAGGCGGACGCCGCTCCGAGGCCGAGGCCGGCAGCCCCCAGCTTGATCAGGTCCCTGCGAGCCAGGAACGAAGGAACGGCTTTGTGGTCGTCGCTCATGAGGTCCTCGAAATGGTGGTGGAGCGTCAAGCGGCAGCCGCAACCTGCACCCTGAGGGCCGTCCGCTCAAGAGCGGGTTTTTCCTGACTTGACCCCCCTGCCCCCCCGAATAGGTTGCATGAGAAGGCAGTTTTTCCACGCCTTGACGGCGGAGGGAGGAGGAGCATGCATCGCTTGATCCCCACCATGATCGCCTTTGCCTGGATCGGTGCGTGCGGCGGAGAGCCGCCCGCCCAGGATGCGCTCCCTCAAGGTCCTACACGGGCGGACTCGGTGGCGATCGCCATGACCGCCTTCGACGCGACGGCGTTCGACACCATCGCCTGGGAATCGACCCAGGAGGCCATCGAGCGGGGCGGCCTGGTCTTCCGGATCAGTTGCTCCAAGTGCCATGGAGACGGGGGCCGCGGCAACGGGAATTTCGTGCTCGCAGGCGACACCCTGCAGCCGCCGTCGTTCCTGGCCACGGACTGGCGCTTCATCGACGACCCCGTGGGCCTGCGGCAGTACATCTTTTCCGGCAACGAGGCCGGGATGCCCTACTGGGGCCTGGTGGGTCTGAAGTACCGGGACGTCGACGCGGTGGCTCGCTACATCGTGGAGTTCCTCCGGGTAAACTACGGCCAGAAGTAGTCCGAGCGGCCCCTGCGGGGCTTGCGGCGGTCCCTCTTGCGGGGGCCGCCGCTCTTTCTTCCCCCTGGGTCTGGCGCGCCGGCCTCCCCAGCACCGCCGAAGACTACGCACGCGTTCTGCAGATTCTCCTCGACGGCGGCGAACTCGACGGTGGGCGGATCCTCTCCCCCAACTTCCGGCGACTGAGGACGGTCGACCACCCGGGCGACCTTTACGGATCCGCCACGGGCTTCGGGCTGGACCTCTCCTTCGCCCTGGACCTGGGAGCGCGAGGCGAGTTCGGGTAGCCGGGCGATCACGGAGGGGATGGGGCCCTGCCTCGACCGATCGATGAGGATCGCAGCACGCCTGATCGCCGGCGGAAGCGTGCTGAGGTCAAGTCCCTCCTCGGGGGTGTGGCCTCCTTCGCCGTGGGCCCCGACCGGCGCTGAGTCGCCCTGCTTCAGACCTTCAGCACCCGCCCGTGATTCCGATGGTTCAGGTCCACGCCGGTCAGGCGCTTGAACCCCGTGAGCAGACGGTACTTGAGACGCTCGTCCTTGTGGCGCTGGGTGCGCACCATCCCGGGGGGATCGTGCTCCCGGAGCTGCTCCCCCCAGTCCATGGCCGCGATCCGCTCCGCCATGACCGCGGGGTGCGTGCCCGGGTAGCGGGGCAGCCGTGCCAGGGGCCCGTAGTCGAACTCCTCCCGCCCGCCGTACTCGGCCTCCACCTCTTCGAGGCTCTTCCGGTGGGACCAGAACTCCCGGACCTTGGCCTGCATGAAGCGAGGATGACGCACCCACCCGTAGTGGAACACCCTGGCGTCGGCCGGCGCCACGGTGATGCGCCGCTGGTCCGGGTGCCGGAACGACTGCGCGTCCCGCACGGACCGCACGCCCGCGCGGTTGCGGATGACCCGGATCTCCTTCTGGTACCAGCCCTGCCCGTCCTGGATGTGGCGGTAGTCGCCGAAGAAGTGGAGGTAGTCGAAGAGGAGGCCCTCGACGCGGTGGTCATCCAGTAGTTGTTCGCAGCGCCCGCGGAGCGCCGGCAGATCCTCTTCGTGGAGCGCCTCGTCGGCCTGGATATACAGGCACCAATCTCCGGTGCACTCCCGCAGCGCCACGTTGGTGAGATCGGCGTAGATCTCCTGCCTGCGGCTGTCGTCCCACACGGCTTCGACGATGCGAACGCGCGGGTCGTCGAGGGACTCCACCACACCCCGGGTGTCGTCGTCGGGATCCCCTGGCGCGACGGCGACCACCAGCTCGTCCACCACGGGGAGGATGGAGAGGAGTGCCTCGCGCAGCGGGTAGTCGTATTTCACCGCGTTGCGGGCGAAGGAGAAGCCGGAGATGCGCACTTGGCGACCGGAAGGAGCGGCCGAAGCCGCCCCCCTCCCTCAGATCAGGCCCAGGATCCGGGCCGCGTTCCCGCCACGCACCCTCTGACGGTCCTCCTCGGAGATCTCCATGGCGTCGATGCTCGCCACCATCTTGGAAAGGCTCCCGATCATGTGCGGATAGTCGGATCCCGCCACGATGTGGTCCGGGCCGGCGAAGCTCAGAGCCAGCGCCTGGCACGCGGGGTCGAAGTTCACCGTGTCGTAGTAGAACGCCTTGAGCTGCTCGCTCGGCGGCACCGTGCAGCGCTCCCGGCACTCGGGGTAGGCCTCGAAGCCGCGGTCGAAGCGCTCGGCCAGGTACGGCACCGCGCCACCCAGGTGGCCCAGCACCCACGTGATGCCCGGGAAGCGCTCCACGACGCCCGCATACACCAGGGACGCGGTCGCCAGCGTGGTGTCCATGAGGAAGCCGACCATGGGCATGAGCATGTACTTCTCCATGACCTCCACTCCCACCGGGTAGGTGGGGTGGATATAGACGACGGCTTCGGACCGGTTCAACGCCTCGAACACGGGGAGGAAGCGATCGTCGGAGAGAGGCACTCCGCTGGCGTTGGAAAGCAGCATGACGCCGGGCAGTCCCAGGTTCTCCACCGCCCGCGTGGCCTCCTCGGCCGCCGCGTCGGGTGCGTTCATGGGCAGATGCGCCAACGCTGTGTAGCGCCCCTTCCAGGCCTGCACGTCCTCCGCGAAGGCATCGTTGATGATCCTGCACAGCTCCACCGCCCGCTCCGGCGTCTCGATGCTGGTTCCCGGCGCCGTGAACGTGAGGACCTGCTTGTCCACCCCTGCCTCGTCGAGGACCTTGGCGCGGAAGGCCAGGTCCCGATGCCCAGGCACCAGCACGTTGTAGTCTCCGGGCGAGTGGAGCACGGGATTCCCCTGGTCGTCCTCGGTGACGCGGAAGTGGCTTCCCCCCGTGCGGATGGCGTCGAGGTACTGGGGTGGGAAGTAGTGGTTGTGGAAGTCGATGATCATGGCGTGGACGGGGTCTCTCGTGAGGGAAGGGCGCCGCGGTCCATAAGGGATAGGCTGGACGGTCCGGCGGGACCAGCCCAGCCCCTGAAGTCATGGCCGCCGCACGACACCCAGCCGAAGAGCCTGGATGGTGGGCGGATTGGTGGGGGCGAGAAGAAGGGTGCCCTCGAGGTCGGCCCGCGCGCACGTCCATGTGAAGCGGCCGGAGAGGAGGCCAGTGGCGATGATGGGGCCGTCGGTCCGGCAGGCGCCGGTCTCACCCTTCAGCCGGGCGAAGGCCAAGCCCCAATTCTCTTCCGAGCGATCCATGAGGAAGTTCATGGCCAACAGCCCCCGGCCCGGTTCCAGCGTACCGGCTTGGTACATGGCGCCCGCGGCACGGTAGGCCTCTGCCAGGGCCGGGGTGGGGGGTACGGAAGGCCCGGTGAGCCAACCGGCCCGGTGGAGTTCCATGGCGGCATCCCAGACCGTGGCGGACGGCCCGGCATAGGTACGGTTCGAGAACGCGAAGACGCCGATGCCGTGCTCCGGGAGGAGGAGGACGTACGACCCGTACCCCGGGTATCCGCCGCCGTGGCCCAGAGTGAAGCCGATGTCGCAATCCACGGCCACGCCCATCCCCTTCCCGTAGGAGGTGGCCTGGGCGCAGGAACTGATGGTGATCCCCCGACGGGGTCCCGCCGCCGGGAACCCCAGCCCCTGGGCAAGCTCCCGTACCGACGAGCGTCGGACGGGACCCTGGTCGGCCCCGTCCCGCGGGGGCCAGGCCGAGAGCAGGAACGCAACCCATCGAGCATACTCGTTGGCGCTGGTCTGGACCCCACCCATGGCGCCGAAGACCCCGTGGGCCATGTCCGGCTCTCGGGCGAAAGCCTCGTTCTCCCATCGATACCCCAGGGCACGGCGGGTCTGGTCCGACGCGTGGACGTCGTAGCCCGTGGCGTCCATGCCCAAGGGACGCATGAGCTCCTGCTCGATGTAGTCCCTGTAGGGCCGTCCCGAGACGTTGGTGATGATGCGGCCCAGAAGGGCGTACCCCAGGTTCGAGTACTCGTACGCGGTGCCCGGCGCCCGGGTGAACGGTACGCCCTCGCGGAGCATCCGCGTGAAGTCCTCTTCGGGCAGGTACTGCTGGCGGTCTCCCCAGGGGTCGTCGGTGACGAAACCACCGGTGTGGCTCAGGAGATCCCGGACACGGATGCGCGGAGAGTCGGTCGTCGGGTATCGCCAGTCCCTCATCTCGGGCACGTACTCCTCGGCCAGGGCGTCGAGGGCCAGTCGCCCGTCGTCACGCAGCTTCAGGATCGCCAGCGCGGTGAACGCCTTCGACATGGATGCGATGCGAAACAGGCTGTTGGCGTCCACCGGCCGACGCTGGTCCAGGTCCTGAACGCCCATCGCCCCCACGTGGACGAGCCGGCCGTCGCGCACGATGCCGTAGACGAGCCCGGGTGCGTGGGCCTCCTGCTGGAAGCGGCGGAAGTGTCCGTCGACCAGGGGAATCAACTGATCGAGCGGCATGGGCGCCGCAAGCTGCGACTGCCCTACCCCCACGGAGGGGAGAGCCAACAGCGCGACTCCGACCAGGACGCTTCCCGCTGCGTACCGGTGGGGGTTGGACGACCGTCTCATCACGACTCTCCATCCTGGGGGGAATCCGGCGCCGGTTCCGGCCGGCGCCGAATCCTAGCGGAAGTTCAGGAGAACGCTGACCTTCGCGACGAAGATGTTGTCCCCCGTATCGCTCAGGGACTCCAGGAAGGCTGTGGGCCCGGTATCTCCCACCCGGTCGGCGAAGCTCGAGAGGTTCCTCTGCCAGATCAGGAAGAGGGTGCTCCCCTGACGCCACTCCCACTGGAACACGCTGTTGCTTCTGAACGACCGCACCCAGAAATCGTAGTTCTCGATCCGGAACTGTTGCGGGCCATCGACCACGATCCACGACCCGTCGTCGAGCTGCCAGAGCGAGCCCACGTCTGTTCCGTAGTTTCTGAGTGAACTGGCCCGCACCGCCGAGAGCTCGCCGAAGTCGTGAAAGCGCCCCGAAGACAGGAACGGTTCGGCGTACAGGGTCAGGACCGCGTCGGGAGCGAAGGCGATCTTCGCCCGAAGTTGCGCGAAGATCTCCCTCCTCTCCAACTCCGAGAACACGTAGCGCTGTCCGTACGTATCGACGCCACCACCCTCCACGGCCCCCACGAACTGACGGGAGTCGTCCCCTCTGGTCACGCCCGCCTGGAACTCGAGCTCGAGCCAACTCCTCGTCTGGGCCCGGACGCCGCCGTTCAGGGATCCGCTCCAGCCCCCGAACTCGTCGAAGAACGACGCTACCCCGACGCTCCACGACGTATTGGCCGCCTTGGATGACGACAGATCGAAGCGGGCCCATCCGGAAAGGCCCGTCTCCATGAGCGGCCCGCCGCGGGTCAGGTCGTCGGAGAGCGCCGGCAGGCTGGCTCCAACCGAGAGTGAGGTGGCCCAGAGATTGCCCCAGGTAAGGGACGTGTTGGCCCCCAGCGCCGTATAGCGACGGACCTGAGCGAAGTTCCAGCCTCCCGCGGCAGAGACTCCGAAGCTCCTGTCCCGCAGGCGCCCCCTCCCGTCGCGGGTCCGGTAGGTGACACTGCCCGAGGCATCGATGCGGTCGGAGCGAGTCTGGCTTCCCAGATCGCGGATCTCGAAGCCGGGTGACGACGCCTCGGCGGCGGCGCTCCAGAACCAGTGGGCCCCGCCGATCTTGCTCAGCCCGATTCCCCCGGCCCAACCCGCCAGTTCGGTGGCGTCGGGGTCGACTTCCACGTGGTCGGCGTCGGGACGCTGGAAGTAGTGCGTGCTCGAGGTCTGAAGTCGATGGATGGCCGACGCCTCACCCATGACGTAGCTGCCCCCCAGATGGCCTCCGAACTCGTAGGAGCGGTCGCCGAACCGGAGTGCCCAGTCCCCACCGCCGGCGAACGCCCGCCGCGCGAGTGCGCCGGACAACGCCGCATCTCCGCCCTGAAACCGCTCCACAGCGGTCGTCACGATGCCGACATTGGACCCGGCGGGGCCGATCTCCTGTTGGAACCGCCCCACCGAATAGAGGGTCCGGGGCGCGGCCAGCACCGCCGTGGAGACGCCCTCCACCTCACTCGGAACCGCTACACTTGCCTGATCGGTGACTGCCACGAGGCCCCCCATGGACAGACCGTTGGGAGTCCGGCCGGTCACCTTGGCTCCGCCCAGGAAGCTGGCGTTCTCCACCCGCTCGAACAGGTCGCGGCTCAGCGCACCCGCCGGGACGGATCCGATCCGACGGGAGTAGAAGTAGTTCGGACCCCGCGTGCGGAAGAGTTCGGTGCCTTCGCTGAAAAACGGACGCCGCTCCGGAAAGAACGTCTCGAACGCGCTGAGATTCACCCGTGCGGGGTCGGCCTCCACCTGGCCGAAGTCCGGATGGACCGTCGCGTCGAGCGTCAGGTTCGAGCCGAGGCCGAACTTGAGGTCACCCCCGACCCGGGTCTGCGTTTCATCCGGTGAGCCTACCTCGAACGGCGACTGCGTGTAGCTCGCACGACCGAGGGCATACGGCGTGACCTCGATGCCGGCGCCACCCTCGATGCCCTCCAGGCCATGGACCTCACCGAAGCGGGACACCCAACCCGTTTCGTAGTGGGGCACCACGATCCAGTAGGAGTTCAGGTACGTGGCGGGGTGCCACCGTCGCACGTTCACTCCCCACGCCTGCTCTTCGCCCTTCGAGAACCGGAGTTGGGAGAAGGGTATGCGCATTTCCGCCGTCCACCCCGTCGAATCCGCATCGACCCTGGCTTCCCACACGGGGTCGTAGGCATCGTCGATCCAACCTTCGTTGTCGCGGGCGCTGATGTAGTCGATCCGGACCCCGCTCATCGTGACCCCGAACGTGTACGCCGTGCGCCGGTCACGGAACGTATCGAAGGAAACCAGGATACGGTCGGCGTTGCCGGCGTCGTCACGCTTGCCGAGGGGGCCACCGTTGCCGCCACGATCGTCGAGCCCGAGCCGGGCGCCGATGTACAGGGCTTCGTCGTCGTAGAGGATCGCGACATCCGTCCCGGCCCACGGTTCGAAGCCCCGGTCCTTTCCCTTCTGCTGGAAGTCCGACCGGAAGGATGCTCCTCCCCAGGCTGCATCGTCCAGGCGTCCGTCGATCTTCAGCGGCTCCGTTACACGGACGGCCTCCATCCGCTTCGGCTCGTCCATGACGGCCGAATCGCCCCGAGACTCCTGGGCGGCCGCAACGCCGGGAGACTCCTGGGCGGTCGCCACGGCGGGGAAACAGCTCATCACCACCGCGAGAAGCGGCAGCACAGGGGTGCGCAGGAAAAGCGGGCAAGTATGCGTCATGCAGATAACCGGTCCGCAGATCGGACCGCCTCCTCGAGCCAGTTGGTGTAGAGTTCGGTGGGGGGACGCCAGGCATCGCCTGCCCACCCCAACCATTGCACTGCGAGCAGAAGGCGCGCGGCCTCGACGGACTCGAGCAGCGGTGCGAGGGGTGGGCAGTGGGCTCCCGCCTCTGCCCGCGCGCGGGCGTAGGAGGCCACGAACGCAGCCCGGTCGTCCTCGCCCCAACCGCCGGACGTGAGCGCGGCCAGGTCCAGCACGCAGGGACCCACCCCCGCCATCTCCCAATCCACCGGCACGATCGAGCGCTCCGGTCCATCGTCGTCCACGAGGATGTTCGCCGGGTAGAACTCGCCGTGGAGCAGGGTCGGCGCTTCTCCCATGACGCGCTCCACGGCGGCTCGGTGCAGCGGGGCGAGGCGCATCAGCGTTTCCCTCCTCCGGAGGCTGAGCGCCGCGTTCGCCCCGTTCCGGGTCAGCGCCAGCGCCCTCCCGAACCACCAACGATGGAGGTGCCGATCGTGCTCCATCAGAACCGCGCACCGGGGCGGAGCGCCGAGGAACTTCGCGTGGAATCGCCCGAGCCATTCCGCTGCGGACATCCACACGGTCGCGTCGCCCACCTCCCACAGAGGTCGGCCGTCCACGCGCTCGAGCAGCAGCCAGTGGATGCCTGCCTCCTCGTCGGTCACGGTTCCCCAGCACGCCGCGCTCTCCGGTACCCGGGGCAGGACGTTGTCGTAGATCCAGATCTCCCGGCGTGGGTCGAAGACGCGGGCAGGCTTGACCGTTCGCGCCCCGCTTCCCGGCGCCTCACGGGTCACGTCCTTCAGGACGAGCTGCACGACGCTCCCATCGCTCAGTCGGACCTCGAGGTCCTCCACGGCCCAACTCGACGGAGCCAGGTGCCGGGATCGTTCCACGGCCACCAATCGCACCCCCGGTCGCCGCAGGCGCACGAGTCGGGCGAGCTCCCTCTCCAGGCGCTCGGCATGCGCGGCCGTCATGTCACCTGCTCCATCAGCCGGCGAAGGACCTTGCGGGCGTCGAGATGCTCCGCGGCGATGTCCTGGGCCGCCCGGGAGTGGGCCGCGTAGTCACGCCGGATGGCCCGCACGCCGTCGGCGGCCTCCTCGGCGGTGCGGAACGCCAGCAGCCCTTCGCCGGTGGGAAGGTGGGCCTGGAATCCGGTGTCCTGGGCCAGGACCGGACGGCCCGCAGCCAGATAGCACGCACTCCGGTCGCTGAACCACCCGCACCGAGACCGTACGTACCCGGTCTTCGCCACACCGAGCTCGGCGGCGGAGCTGCGCACGAAGCTCCGATACGAGTCGGGCGAGCCGGCCGACAGGTCCGGGTCCAGGATGTGGAACCGGTGCGCCTCGAGTGCCGCGATGTCTTCCGTCTCGTCTTCGTGGATGGTCAGGGCCACGTCGAAGCGCTGGTCCCGGACCATGCTCGGCAACTCCAGCAGCTCCCTGAACGCGTGGACTTTCTGGCCGTAGTGCACACCCTTCCACGTGACGGAGCCGTAGGAGCGCCAGTTCGCCACCGTTGTGATTGCATCGCTCCGGAGGGGCTCCACCGGCGCCCAGTGATCCAGAACCACCGGTGGCAACGTGGGGATCCAGGAAATGCCGCAGACCGGGATCTCGCAACCTGGCCGCCCGAGCTCGAGCCCCACCGTCGCATGGTGGGTATGGCCACTCAGGCCCACGTCGAGGCCCTCCACCTGATGCCACAGCTGCGTGAACGCGGGGTCGAGGTCGAGATAGACCCGGGTTGGAATGCGCTCGAGCAGATCGGGCCCCCGGAGGGTCCCCGACAGGTTGAGCAGAATCGACTCGTTCCCGAGTCGCTGCGTCAGGTCCGCCCAGGACAGGCCCACCGTCTGGCGCGTACCCCGAAGCAGCAGGCAGGCCTCGGCGGCCAGGCCGTAGCGTTCTACCAGCCGGCGGAAGGCTCGGGCCGCGTGCGAGCCGGTCAGAGTCGCCCCGGCGGGCGTCAGATCCCCGGCGTCCAGCTCCTCCAGCAGCACCACGGTATGGCCCAGTTGCTTGAGGCCGAGGACGTACTGGAGCGCCGCCCAGGTCGCTCCGCCCTGATTGGGCACACGCGTCACCATGCCGCTGACCACCACCGTTCGACTCCGAGCCTTCACGGCGTCGCCGAGGTTGGGTGTGGCGGACCGTTCCTGACCGCCTTCGGGACGGTCCGAGGTCCGAACTCCACGAGCCGCTCCACCTGCGAGGGCACGGTCCAGAAAGGCCGGGAGCACCTTTCGGGCGTCGAAGAACTCTTCGGCGATCTGGCGTGCGGCGCCCTCGTGGCTGCCCCGGTCGCGCACCAGGGAGCGGACCGCCCTCTCTGCATCCGAGAGGTCTCGAAAGGAGAGGATGCCTTCGCCCACCGGGAGCGTCCCCCCGAAGCCCGTGTCCTGCACCACGACGGGACGACCGGAGGCCAGATAGCGCACCGAGCGGTCGCTGAACCAGCCGGTGCGCCGGTCCACGTAGACCCCCTGGGCGACAGAGAACTCGGCCATGGAAGCGCCCACGTAGTCCCGGAAAGCCTCGGGCGTGCCGGCCTTCGTCGATGGATCCGTGATCAGCCAGCCCCGCTCCACCAGACTCTTCCGGTCGGCGTCATCCGCCGGATGGATGTCGAGGGCGATCTCGAATTCGAAGGGGACGCGCCCGGGGAGATCGGCCACCTTTCTGAACTCGTGGGCCTTCGTCCCGTAGGTCCGCCCGTTTCGGGTGATGGAACCGAAGGCGCCACGCCAGGCGGCGACGGTAGTGAACCTCGTCCCATCGGCGGCGGGCCGGCGGGGCCACTCCTCGGCCACGAAGGGCTGGAGCACGGGGATCCACTCGATTCCGCCCGTGGGCAGCGGGCAGCGGGGTGATCCCACGTTCAAGCCCACCGTGAAATGGACTTCGTGGGCCCCCAGACGCAGGTCACCCACACCGTCGGCGTGCCAGAACTGGGTGAAGCCTGGATCCAGATCCAAATAAGCTCGCCGGCGGACGGCCCGGAACAAGGGACCGTGGGACAGGTTTCCGCTGATGTTGACCAGAAGGTCGGCGTCGGAGGCGAAGTCGAGGGCCGCCTCCACGGGAAGCCCCGCCAAGCCGACTCCGTCGGGTGTGATCACAGAGGCCGCGCCCGCAAGACCGTGGGCCGCACACACGTTGGCGAAGAACCGAAGATCTGCGGCGGACCCGGCTTCGGATCGCCCCCGTGGATCGTATTCCTCCACGAAGAAGATCTTTGCACCCACGGCCCGGAGGCCGCGGGCCCAGGCGAGGCGCACCCACGCCTCTCCGCCGTATCCCGCCTTGTTCGCCATGGCACCTGCGATCACGATCCGCATGACGCCTCTCAGACCGCGACCGCATCGACGAGCCCACTCAGGACCCGTCGAGCGTCGAAGTACTCCGCGGCAAGTTCACGCGCTGCCTTGGAGTGCCGTGCCCATTCAGCTTCGATGCGTAGCGCGCCGGCCACGGCCTCCTGCCGCGTCGCGAAGGTGACCAGTCCCTCGCCCGTGGCCATGTCTCCGACCAGGCCGGTGTCCTGCACCAGGGCCGGCCGGCCCGACGCCAGGTAGCAGGCCGTACGATCGCTCAGCCACCCGCCCTTGCTCCTGACGTACATGTTCTTGGCGACCAGGAATTCGGAGCGCGACCCCCGGATGTACCGCTGATACTGCTCCGGGTCGCTGGATACGCTGGTCGGATCGACCACGGCCCAACCGCCGTCCTCGAGTCGATCAACGTCCTCACGGTCCTCTTCGGCAACGTCGAGTGCGACCTCGAAAGCGAGTCCGCTGTCCCTCGGGACGGACGCGAATCGCCGGAATTCGTGCACCCGCAGACCGTACGTCTCCCCTTCGAACACGACGGGATCGTACGGGCCGCGCCACGAACCCACGCTCGTGAATCGACTGCCGCGATCTTCGGAGGGAGGCCACAGTTCGAGGACCACCGGCGGCCTGACGGGCGTCCAGGCCAGACCTTGCGTCGGCACGGTGCAGCCCGGCCCTCCGATGTTGCCGCCCACCGTGACGAACGCGTCGTGCCCCGCGAACATGTCGCAGTATCCCAGAGCGGCCCACATCTGCGGAAAGCCGGGATCGATGTCGACGAAGACGAGGCGACGGGCGACACCGAGGACCGCAGGGTCGTCGATATAGCCCATGATGTTGAAGAAGAAGTCTGCCCTGGCCGTCGCTTCCAGAACCTCTTTTCTCGACCATCCGACCGGTTCCTCATCCGGCCCGAGATCCAAAGAGAAGGATTCCTCGAGTTCGAACCGTCGCATGGTCGAGACGAAGCGCTCCACCCTGGACGAGTGGCGCAGCCCGGGCTCGGGATCCAGTCGATCGAGGAACAGGACCTTCCAGCCGAGGCGCCGCATGCCCAAGGCCCACTGGAGCATCGCCCAGACGTGGCCCCCGAACTCCACGCGCCGGGCCACCGCCCCGCCGAGGATCACCATGGGCTTCACTGCGCCGGCCTCGGCGCGAGGCGGGACGGCGCACGCGTCCCGACGCCGGAACGCCGGGGTTGCGGGTGGGTTCCCAGCATGGACTCCGGCGTGGTACCCGGTGGACGCCCGCCGTTCGTGGGGCCTGAAAGGCGGAAGATGACGCACGCCTCGTCCGACCAAACCCGCTCGAAGCGTCCGTCCATGTGTCGGGCGAAGCTCGAATAGAAGTCCAGCCACCACATGGCCGTGGACGGAAAGAGGAGGTAGTCCGCCTGCTCCCGGAGTTCGTTCAGGTGCTCCACCGCCGCCCGACTGTTCTTCGGGTGATACCCGGCGTAGCGTCCATCCTCCGCTTGGGGGAAGTGTCCCGCCGCGTATCCGGGAAGCTTCACCAGGTCGGGGTCACCCTTGCTGACGACCAGGACGCGTGAGTCCAGGGGGAGCACACGCTTTACGACCTGGCGCACGACATCCGCCTCGCTGGGCACGGGAGCGTCCGGCGCTCCGTCCGCCAGCGCCTTCGCCTCGCCTTCCATGATCGTTCCCACGACCGTGCCGAGGCGGGTCCGAGCCGCGTCCCGGGCGTGCCCGGCCATGATGCCCGTGCGCCCGGTGGCCGACAACCCGGTCCACAGATCCTCCTCCACGAGCAGGCGCTCGACGGCATCCGCGAAGCCCCTCGGATCTTCACGCACGAGAAGGTGGATCCCGTCCCGCACCTCGATGCCCTCGATTCCCGCCGGCGTCGTCACGACGGGGGTTCCCGCCAGCAACGACTCCACCAGCTTCCGCTTCGTCCCCGCGCCGTACCGGAGGGGGACCACGGAAACCCGTACGGCCTGCAGATACGGAATGACGGAGGGCACCCATCCGACAAGGTGAACGCCCTCGGTGGAGGCGACCAGGTCCCGAACGCGTTCCGTAGGACCGTTGCCCACCACGTAGACCGGGTGCTCCTCGCGGAGATCCGGTCGCACCAGTGGCAAGATGTCTCGGCAGAAGTACTCCACCGCGTCCACGTTCGGTGGGTGGCGGAAGTTGCCGATGAACGCGATTCCTCGGCGTCCGCCGAAGGCGGGCGCAATCGCATCCACTTCATCGCAGTCCGGCACGGCGTAGGCCAGTCGCCGGCCGCCCATCATGCCGTTGATGAGGGACGCCTCCGTCTCGGAGACCGTGAGCACGCCGTCGGCCCGGGCATACGTGTTCATCTCGGCGACCAGGTCCGAGCCGAACCCGTCGTCCAACAGCCCCGACGCCCCATCGCGCTCTCCGAGCAGCCGACGGGCGTTCCTCAACCAGTGCAGATCCACGGTCTCGACCACGATCCGCGTGCGCGGAGACAACCGACGGACCAGATCGGCGTACTGCTTGGCCAGATGCCAGAACGCGAAGATGGCCAGGTCGAACTCGGCTGCCTCGATGAGCTGTGCCGTATGCCCGTCGAAGCCGACATACGTGGGCACACCGAGCTGCCGCAGGTGCCGGACGTGTGGAGAGTTGGGCGCCGCGTTTTCACACACGAACGTCACGGACCACCCCTCGTCGCGAAGCAACTGAACCAGATGGTAGATCCGGCGCGACCCGCTCTCCTTGTCGAACTCGGGGGGTAGCGGCGCGCAGATCAACACGCGGGGCGGAGCCTGCCGGGTGGTGTTCACAGGTCACCTCCGTAGAACGCCAGCCGATGCCACGTCTGCGCCGAGTAGGCCCCGGGCGCCGTCGTCAGCGTGCGGAGTTCGGCACGCCATTTCTTTCTGAATGTGTGCCGGTTGCGGGTCTGGTAGCGTTTGACGCCGTTGTTCGGATCGGTGCCGGACGAAGCGCCCTCGACGTGGACGATCGTCGCTTCGGGCTGGTAGTAGACCCTTCGTCCGGAGCCGCGCACCGTGAAGCAGTAGTCGGTGTCTTCGTAGTAGGCGGGGCGGTACCGCGCGTCGAACCCCCCCAGCTCGAGGAACAGGCGGCGGGGTGTGGCGAGCAGAGCGCCCGAGCAGTAGTGAACGGGCCGGACGAAGGCGTACACCGGGGCATCGACCTCGTAGTCCCCTCGACCGAAGTTGGCGCCGCTCCCATCGTCGAAGATGACCGCCCCGGCCTCCTGGAGGCGGCCGTCGGGATAGACCAGTCGCCCACCGACCGCACCCGCATCCGGATGGGTGCGGAAGACCTTCAGCAACGCAGGCAGCCAGCCCGGCAACGGCACGGTGTCGTCGTTGAGGAACACGAGGTAGTCTCCGGTCGCTTCGCTCGCACCACGGTTGCACGAAGCGATGAAACCGGAGTTCTGCTCGTTACGGACCACGCGGAGCCAGCCGTATTCCCTCGACAGGTCCTCGAGTCCCTCCGCCGTCCTGGAGCCCGATGCATCGTCCACCACCAGCACCTCCCCGCCGAAGCGGCTCGGGAGGGTGTCATTCAGAGCCCGCAGGCAGGGGACCAGTTGGTCCAGCCCATTGTACGTGGGAACGACGATCGACGTCGTCGGAAGGGGATCCGGCTCCTCTTCGCGATGCTCGATGGTCTTGATGACCAGGTCCCCGGCCTGCCCGTCCTTCGTCCCGGGGGCTCCGAATCGGATCACCGAGCGCCGGGCGACCCGGCGGGCTTCCGCCAGCGTCCAGGGCGAGTCGTCCGCCACGGCCACCACGTCCACCGATGCGTCCAGGTAGGGAAGGTCACCACCGTCCAAAGGGGGCGTGAACACCGCTCGCCCAGGGAGATGAACGGAAAGTTCCCCGCTGGTGCCGAGGTCGAGGACCGATGGCGGGGCACCGGTCTGTTCCTCCCACCCTTCGAGGAGTTCCCGGAAGACTGCATGCCACAGGGCAGCATCTCGCGTGCCCCCCCTCATGGCGAAGATCGTTCCCACGCCCTTCTCCGAGTGGATCTCGGGACACCGTGAACGGATGTGGGCGGTCAGAACGGGGAATCGCT
>DATHZE010000183.1:0-17726 GCA_035458765.1 Longimicrobiales bacterium | reverse complement strand
TCGGACGATGGAAGGGTACTACGAGGACCGGGGCCGTCGGGAGCGGCTCGTGGAGTTGCAGGGACTTCGGGATTCGATGGACGATGCGGGGGCGAGGGAGGAGTTGGACCGGCGCATCGGGGCGCTCGAGGAGGAGCTCGGGGCGAAGCCCTATCACTTCGATCGCCGGTTCCTATTCCAGGTGCTCTCCATGGGGCATGCCCAGTTCGCCGAGTACATCGGCGCGCGCGGCCCCAACATCGGAACGAACGGCGCCTGCGCCACCGGGACCCAGGCGATGGCCCTCGCCAAGGACTGGATCGAGCAGGGACGGTGCAGGCGCGTCATCGTGGTGACGGCGGATGACGTCACCACGGACCACATGTATCCCTGGTTCGCTTCGGGATTCCTGGCTTCGGGGGCCGCGGCCACGGACGAGCGGGTGGAGGATGCCGCCATTCCCTTCGACCGACGACGGCACGGCCTCATCATGGGCATGGGTGGCGCCTCTCTCGTCGTAGAGGACCTGGAGGCCGCCGGGGAGCGCGGCCTGTGGCCCATCTGCGAGATCATGGGGACCGTGGTCGCCAACAGCGCGTTCCATGGCAGCCGGCTCGACGTGGAGCACATCGTGGGGGTCATGGAGCGCCTGGTGAGCGGAGTCGAGACCCAGTGGGGCATCCGACGCGAGGAGTTTGCGCCCCACACCGTCTTCGTCTCCCATGAGACGTACACCCCCGCCAGGGGTGGGAGCGCCAGCGCCGAGATCCATGCGTTGCGATCGGTCTTCGGCGGCAGCGCCAAGGACATCGTGATTGCCAACACCAAGGGCTTCACGGGCCATCCCATGGGTGTGGCCGTGGAGGATGCCCTGGCGGTCAAGATGCTGGAGACGGGAATCGTTCCTCCCGTGGCCAACTACCGGGAGGTGGATCCCGAGCTTGGCACCTTGAATCTGTCCCGTGGCGGCGACCACCCGGTGCAGTACGCGCTTCGCCTGGCTGCTGGATTCGGGTCCCAGATCAGCATGAGCCTGCTGCGGTGGACGCCGCCGCCCGACGGTGCGCGTCGTCGTCCCGAGGACCTCGGCTTCAGACACCGCGTGGCGGATCCGGAGGCGTGGGCCGCTTGGATGCGGCGAGTCACGGGGTACGAGGCTCCGGAGCTCGAAGTCGTGCGGCGCACGCTGCGCGTGAAGGACCAGGGGGCATCCGCGGCGAGCGCCGCCGCGCCGGTGAAGAAGGCCGTCGTGGCCGCACCTGTCGAACCTGCCGTCATCGAGACCGCTCCGCCCGCTCTTCAGACCCAAGCCCTCGACGCGGTGGCTGCGAGGGTGCTTGAGATCGTGGCCGAGCAGACGGGTTACCCGCCGGACATGCTGGCCATGGACCTGGACCTGGAGGCGGACCTCGGGATCGACACGGTGAAGCAGGCGGAGATGTTCGCCGCCATCCGCGCGGCGTACGGGATCGAGCGCGACGAGAATCTGGCGCTGCGCGACTACCCGACGCTCGCGCGTGCCATCGAGTTCGTCTACGAGAAGCGTCCGGAACTGAGGCCCGCCCCCGGTGCCCCGATCGTGACCGTGCCGGTCGAGACGGCGATCACCATGTCTGCGGCAGGGCCGCGCGCAGGGGCTCTCTCGGAGCCGGCATTGCGGAGCCCAGCCGGCGGAGAGGGAGCCCCGAGTAGCGGCCATACCCAGGGCCTCGACGCCGTCGCGACGAAAGTCCTGGAGATCGTGGCCGAGCAGACGGGCTATCCGCCGGACATGCTGGAGCTCGAGCTGGACCTGGAGGCGGACCTCGGCATCGACACGGTGAAGCAGGCGGAGATGTTCGCCGCCATCCGCGCGGCGTACGGGATCGAGCGCGACGAGAACCTGGCGCTGCGCGACTATCCGACGCTGGCCCGGGCCATCGAGTTCGTCTACGAGAAGCGTCCGGACCTGAGGCCCATCGCGGGCGGCACCGGTCAGGGAGTCCATCGGGTGGAAGCCTCGTCCCCCCCGGTGGATGCGCCTCCGGTGGCTCCGGACGGCGCCGTCGTTGAAGCCCGAGGGTTCCCGGTGGCCTCCATGGAGGGGGCGCAGCGGGTGCCCCGCAGGGTGCCGGTGGCGCTGATCCGACCCCCGGCGGAGCGCTTCCCCGCGACGCCGGTTTCCCTGGGGCCGGGCGCGAGAGTGGTGGTGGTGCCTGACGAGGGAGGGGTCGGTTCCGCCCTGGCGGACCGGCTCCGGAAGGGGGGCACCGAGGTCTTCCTCGCCGATCCGTCCGCGAGCACCGCGGAGCTTCTGGCCGAGGTGAGCGCCTGGCGCGGTGAGGGGACCGTCACCGGCCTTTATTGGCTCCCGGCGTTGGACAACGGGCTGCCCCAGGAGATGGCCGACCCCGAGGATCGAGCGGAGGCGCTTCGACGCCGGGTGAAGGCGCTCCATGCCCTGGCAAGGGAGCTTTACCACGACCTCTCCGCACCGGGCCGCTTCCTGGTGTCGGGGACCCGCCTGGGCGGGCGACACGGGTACGATGACGAGGGCGCTCTGGATGCCGCGGGTGGAGCCGTGGTGGGCTTCACGAAGGCCTTCGGCCGGGAGCGACCCGCGACGCTGGTGAAGGCTGTGGACTTCGCGTCGTCGCGGAAGACGGCGGCCCTGGCGGACGTCCTCATCACCGAGACGCTTTGCGATGGTGGGGTGGTGGAGGTGGGCCACGCCGACGAGCGGCGATGGACGGTGGGCCTCGAGGAACAACCGGTGGAGCCCGGGCCCGCCCTGGCCGGGGATTCGGTCTACCTGGTGACGGGTGCGGCCGGGAGCATCGTGTCCGCGATTCTCACCGACCTGGCCAAGGGCGGGGGCACGTTCTGGCTCCTGGACCTGGCCGAGGAACCGGATCGCGAGAATCCGGACCTGTCCCGGGTGCTGGTGGATCGGGACGGCCTGAAGCGGGATCTCTTCCACCGCATGCAGGCCGAAGGAGAGCGGGTGACCCCCGTGCAGGTCGAGCGGGCCCTGGCGGGGCTGGAGCGGGCTGCTTCGGCCCTGGAGGCCATGCGCGCCATCGAGGCCGCAGGCGGCACCGTGAGGTATCGCAGTCTGGATCTCCGGGATGCTGAGGCGGTCGCCGACGTGGTCCAGGAAGTGGTGGCCGCCCACGGGCGCGTGGACGTGCTCCTCCATGCGGCCGGTGTCGAGATCAGTCGGGCCCTCCCGGAGAAATCGGCGGAGGAATTCGCTCTGGTCTTCGACGTGAAGGTGGAGGGTTGGTACAACCTCATGACCGCGCTGGGCGACACGCCCCTCGGGTCCGTGCTCACGTTCAGCTCCATCGCCGGCCGTTTCGGGAACGCCGGACAGACCGACTACGCCGCGGCCAACGACCTCCTCTGCAAGGCGGTATCGGGGCTGAAGCGCACCCACCCAGATACGCGCGCGCTCTCGTTGGATTGGACCGCCTGGGGGGGCATCGGCATGGCGGCCCGGGGGTCCATTCCGGAAATCATGAAGGCGGCGGGCATCGACATGCTGGCGCCGGAGGCCGGCATCGCCGTGGTACGCCGAGAACTCACCGCGGGCACACGGGGGGAGGTCGTCATCGCCGAGGGGTTGGGCGTCATGTTGGACGAGGATCCTCTATCGGCCCGCATGGACGAGACCTTCACGCAGGCGGCCGTCGATGCAGTCGGGCCCATGGGCGGGCGGGTGGCAGCCTACTCCCTGTACGAGGGGTTGGTGGTGGAAACGGACCTCGACCCCCTGGTGCAGCCGTTCCTTGACCACCACCGCATCGACGGAACGGCCGTGCTGCCCGGCGTCATGGGCTTGGAGGCCATGGCGGAGGCGGCGAGGCTGCCGTTCCCCGAGCTTCACGTGGTTTCGTTGGAGGACGTGCACTTCCTGGCGCCGTTCAAGTTCTATCGCGACGAGTCCCGCACCGTGACGGTGCAGGTACAATACCATGCCCAGGGTGGGGACATCGTGGCGGAGTGCCGTCTGTTGGGAACCCGGGTCCTGGTCGGTCGGGAAGACGCGGAAGTCACCGTCCACTTCACCGGACGCGTGCGCATGGCCGCCGAGGTCCCCGAGCGGGAGTGTGAGGTCCCCGTGCCCGAACCGGAGGGCGACGTCGTGGAGTCCTCCCACATCTACGCCACGTACTTTCACGGCCCTGCCTACCAGGTCCTGCGGGATGCGTGGGGAGGAGAGGGGCGGGTGGCCGGTCGCTTCGCGGCCGACCTGCCGGCGAACCACGAACCGGCGGAGCGCCCCACCCTCGTCATGCCACGGATCGTGGAACTCGCGTTCCAGACGGCGGGCCTGGCGGAGATCGCTCGGGCCCAGCGCATGGGTTTGCCCTTCGGGTTCCAGCGGTTGACCCTGCTCCAGGCCGCGAACGGCGAGGTCGAGAGCGCCGCCGTGGTGCAGCTGGCGGAAGACGGCAGCTTCGACGTCGATGTGGCGGATACCGAGGGGTGTGGTATCCTCTCACTCCGGGGATATCGGACATCTGCGCTGCCGGGAACCGTGGATGCCGCGGCTTTCGATCCGCTGAGGGGGTAATGTCGGAGGAGGAAAGGGCGTCGGTGTGCGACGTCTATCTCGCGTGGGGGATGTCATCGTCGGTCCCGAGGCATGACGAATGGCTGACGGACGCCGAGCGCGCGGTGCACCGGAATCTGACGGTGCCGAAGCGGGCTTCCGATTGGCGCCTGGGGCGTTGGGTGGGGAAAGAGGTGGTGCGGCGTGCCCTGCACGCGCCGGAGATGGAAGGTCAGAACGTCGAAATCCTGGCCTCGCCGACGGGCGCGCCCACGGTGACCGTTCATCCCCTGGGGCGGTGGCCCGAGGTGAGCCTCTCGTTGAGTCACGCCTGGGGGATGGGTTTTGCGGCGGCGCTGGTCGGGGCGGCGCGTATCGGGTGTGACGTTGAGGCCCTCCGTCCGCGCAGCGATGCCTTCGTGGCCGACTACTTCACCGCGAGGGAGGCGAACCTGGTGCGTGAGGCCGCGGCGTCCGATCAGGCGGCTTGGGCGAATCTCCTCTGGAGCGCCAAGGAAGCCGCGCTCAAGGTTCTGGGTGAGGGGCTCCGGTTGGATACGCGCTCGGTGGAGGTCACCGTGGTCGATGGCCCCTTCGTGGGTGGATGGCGGGCCTTCACCGTCGCCATTCCCGGCGGAGACACGCTGAAAGGGTACTGGCGGGTCACCTCGGGCTTCGTCTGGACGCTGGCCGTCGATGGGCCTGTGGGGCGGCTCGAGGCCAGCCCCGTGGGTTGAGGGCCTCCGCCCGTTGCCCTTCCGCACGGGAGAGTGCAGGCTGAGTGGGTCGCCCACCCCCTCGGAGAATCCATGCGACGCTTGATCCCCCTCCTGGTCCTGTTGCTGTCCGGATCGACGGTGCGCGCTGCCGCGCAGTCCACGCTGCCGTTTCGGCCTGGCATGGTGGTCACGGCTTCGGCGCGCATCGAGCCCGGGACCTATCGCATCCCCGGGCCGGCCTCTCTGGATTCGGCGCTCATCGTGATCCGGGGGGACGACGTCGCCTTGGATCTCACGGGCGTCCGCCTGGAGGGCCTTTCCCCCGACGTCGAGCCGGATGCTGCCACGGGCGTGGCCATCCGCATCGACGGGGGCCGGAACGTGACCGTGAGGGGCGGGACGATCCGCGGCTACCGGTTCGGCGTCCTCGCCCGCGGCACCCGAGGGCTGCGCCTGCTGGAGAACGACGTGAGCTACGGGTGGAAGCCACGCCTTTTCAGCCAGGTGTCCCACGAGAGTCTCCTGGACTGGCTCTCCTTCCACGACAACGAGTCCCGGGAGTGGATGCGCTTCGGGGCTGCCATGTATCTCGAGGACGTTCGGGGCGGAGAGATCCGGGGGAACCGGTCGGTGCAGGGGATGAACGCCCTGTTGATGACCCGCACCGATTCCATGTCGGTGCGCAACAACGATTTCTCCTACAACTCCGGGCTGGGCGTGGGAATGTACCGTTCGTCCCACAACGCTCTGGTGCGCAACCGCCTGGACTACGATGTGCGCGGGTACAGCCACGGTTTCTACAATCGCGGTCAGGACTCGGCGGGGCTCCTCCTCTACGAGCAGAGCTCACACAACCTGGTCGCGTACAACTCGGCAACCCACTCCGGCGACGGACTCTTCCTCTGGGCCGGTCGACACACGATGGACACCGGAGAGGGCGGCGCCAACGACAACCTCTTCTTCTACAACGATTTCAGCTTCGCCCCCACGAACGGCATCGAGGTGACGTTCAGCCGAAATCGGCTCATGGGCAACATCCTCGACGGCAACCGCTACGGGGTGTGGGGCGGGTACAGCTGGGAGACCGAGATCCGCGGGAATTGCTTCTCCGGAAACGATTTCGGCATCGCCATCGAGCACGGGCAGGACAATCACATCGAAGGGAATCGCTTCGACGGGGACGAGCTGGCGATCTCGCTTTGGGCCAACGCCGTGGAGCCGTCGGACTGGGGCTATCCCCGGCGCCGGGACACCCGCAGCCGGGACACGCGCATACGCGGCAACGTGTTCTCCGGGCACGAGGAGACCTGGAGGCTGGAGAACACCTCGGGCCTCGAGATCGCGGACAACCGCACGGTGTTCGCGGCGGAGGAGGGGTGCGATCCCCGCGTGCTTCTCGGTACCGCCTTCGACTCCCTCGCGTCCGAGGTGCCTGAAGGCCCCCCCGAGATCGCATACGGGCCCCGCTCGCGCCTGCCGCGCTCGGCCATCGTGGTGGACGAGTGGGGTCCGTACGACGGGCTCTCGCCCAAGTTGTGGCCGGTGGACCCCACGCGCCGAGGCCTGGTGCGCCTCGCCGTGTTGGGGCCCGAGGGCTCCTGGCGCGTGACGGGACACCGCGGCCTGTCGGCGGTCTCCGCCGAGTCGGGGCGGACCGGAGACACCCTGGTGGTCACCACCGCGGAGGGATCCGAGGGAGACTGGCGGGTGGATCTCGAGTACACCGGACGGGTCACCGTCTCGCCCCGGGGCGTGACCGCGAATGCCGGCGTGCCCGTGCCCTTCTCGTTCGAGCGCTTCGAGCCGGTGGGGCGTTGGGGCACACGGATCTTCACCTGGCCCGACAGCACGGGCGATCCCCACCTGGCTCCCGCCGCCTTCCAGGACATGCTCCTGGGAACCCCCGCGCTGACCATGACCCTGCTGACGATGGACTGGATGTGGTACCGCCCATCGGTGGAGGGGATTCCCCAGGAGCGTTGGGCCGCCGTGGCCAGCGCGGAAGTCACCGTCCCCGAAGGGACGCACTCGCTGCGCATGATCAGCGACGACGGGGCCCGGCTCTGGGTGGACGGCGTCCTGGCCATCGATCGGTGGGCGCCCCATGGGTCGGAGGTGGCCTACGCCTCCATCGCCCCGGGCCGCCACACGCTCCGGCTTGAGTACTACCAACTGACCGGCTGGGTGGAGATGCGGGTGGACGTGATCCGCGGGGCGTCCCGGTCGCCGGGTTCCGCGGGGCCGCACTAGGCCGACCCCCCCTGGATCGGCCCGCCCCCCCGCCTTTACCTTTCCGCCGAAGCCCAGTCGGAGCCTTGGAGGGAACCGTGTCCGGTCATAGCAAGTGGTCAACCATCAAGCGGAAGAAGGCGGGCATCGATGCCAAGCGTGGCGCCATCTTCACCAAGCTGATCCGTGAAATCACCGTGGCTGCCCGCAACGGCGGCGGAGCCGTGGACTTCAACCCCCGGCTGCGCCTCGCGGTGGACACGGCCAAGGCGGCCAACATGCCTGCGGAGAACATCGAGCGGGCCATCAAGAAGGGCACCGGCGAGCTGGAGGGGGTCTCCTACGAGGAGATCACCTACGAGGGATATGGACCCGGCGGCGTGGCTCTCTTCATCGAAGCTCTCACCGACAACGGGAACCGGACCGTGGCCGACGTCCGCCACGCCCTGGGCCGCCACGGCGGCAGCCTGGGCACGACCGGGTCCGTGGCGTGGCAGTTCGAGCGGAAGGGCCAGGTGGTGGTCGACGCCGCCGCCTACGGCGAAGAGAAGGTCTTCGAGGCAGCCATCGAAGCAGGCGCCGAGGACCTCGTCCGGGAAGGCGACGAGTTCATCGTGACCTGCGACTTCACGGTGTTCAACGAAGTCCAGGAGGGAATCAAGAACGCGGGCATGGAGGTGTCCTCCGCTGAAGTGGCCTGGATCGCCAAGAACGAGGTGGCCATCGCCGG
This sequence comes from Longimicrobiales bacterium, assembly GCA_035458765.1. Classification (GTDB taxonomy): domain Bacteria; phylum Gemmatimonadota; class Gemmatimonadetes; order Longimicrobiales; family Gaopeijiaceae; genus SZUA-318. Next base: position 9,532 of record DATHZE010000183.1, on the reverse strand, counting down.
GAACGACGCCCTCAAGCTGCTGAAGCTCCTGGAGGCCATCGAGGATCTGGACGACGTCCAGAAGGTCCACTCCAACGCCGACATCGACGAGGCCACGCTGGCCGAGGCCATGTAGTGGCCCGACCCGAACGCACGGATCAGGTCCTGGTCCTGGGGATCGATCCCGGGACGGCAGTGACCGGCTACGGCGTCGTCGCCCGAAGAGGTGACGGCGCCGTTTCTCTTGTGGAGTGCGGCGTGATCCGCACGTCGGCGGGCCGCCCCCTGGCGGAGCGCATCAAAGAGATCTATCTCGGGATCGACGTCCTGCTGGACCGGCATCGGCCCTTCGCGGTCTCGGTGGAGGACGTTTTCCAGGGAAAGAACGTCCACAGCGCGCTGACGTTGGGGCACGCCCGAGGGGCGATCCTCCTGGCCGCGGCCCTCCGCGAGCTCATCATCGCCGAGTACGCGCCCAGGGAGATCAAGAAGGCCGTCGTCGGCACCGGCAACGCCACCAAGGAACAGGTCGCCTTCATGGTGAAGCACCAGCTCAGACTCAAGGAAGCTCCTACTCCCGCGGACGCCTCCGACGGCGTGGCGGCAGCCCTTTGTCACTGTCTCGTCGGGAGTTTTCCACGATGATATCCCGCCTGAAGGGCATCCTGGTCACCCGCGACCCCGATGCCGTGGAGGTGGAGACTTCGGGTGGCGTGGTCTACGAGGTTGAGGTTCCCCTCACGGTCCTGGAGCGGCTTCCGGCGCCGGGAAGCGCCGTGGAATTGCGCACGGTGCAGGTCGTGACGGACAGTTCCGTGGCTCTGTACGGCTTCATCGACGACGTCGAGCGGACCCTTTTCCAGCGCCTCATCACCGCGTCGGGCGTGGGAGGGAAACTGGCGCTCGCAATGATGAGCGCCTATCGCGCGGACCGGTTGGCGCGGGCGCTGGTGGAGAAGGACCTGGCTGCGCTCCAACAGGTGAGTGGCGTGGGGCGGAAGAAGGCGGAGAAGCTCGTGCTCGAGCTGGCCGACAAGGTGGCCGATCTGGCGGTGAGTCCCGTCGGAGGGGACGCCACCCCGGGAGGCGCCGGGGCCCAGGGGGCGGTGAAGGCCCTGGTGGCTCTTGGCTACACCTTCGCCGACGCGGACCACGCCGTGCGCCAGGCCCTCGAGGATGGGGCGTCGGGCGCCGCCGCCGACGAGATCATCCGAAAGGCGCTGTCGTACCGCTGAAGCTCCGCCGCGGCAGGGCGCCGCGCCCGGCGCCACCCCCTAGTAGAGCCGTTCCGGGTCCAGCACGTTCAGGAGCGGCTCGCCCGCCTCCCGCCGGCGCAGGTTCTCGCAGAACAGGTCCGTGATCCGTCCGTTCTCCCGGTCGCTGGTGCTCCCGGAGTGGGGACTCACCAGGACGTTGGGCATGTCCCACAGCGGGCTCTCCACTGGCAGGGGCTCCGTCTCGAACACGTCCAGGTACGCACCGCCGAGCTGCCCCGAGGCCAGAGCGGCCACCAGGGCCGCTTCGTCCACCAGCGCGCCCCTGCCGATGTTGATGAGGGCGGCGCCAGCCGGAAGGGCGGCGAGCGCGGTGGCGTCGATCATGCCCTCGGTCTCGTCGGTGTGGGGCGCCGCCAGGACCAGGAAGTCGGCTCGGGGAAGGAGCTCGTGGAGCGCATCCGGGCCGTGGATTTCGTGGGCGTTCAACGTGGCGGGGTCGGCGCCGTCGGGGCGACCCTTCACGCCCAGAACCGTCACCCCGAAGGCCGACGCCATGCGCCCGACGAGCACCCCGATCTTCCCGTATCCCACCACCAGCGCGGTGCGCCCCTCCAGGTCCGTTCCGGCGAATCGCTCCCAGTGCCGAAGGCGCTGGGCGTGGACCGTGGGAAGGAGCCCCCGCACGTGTCCCAGCATGCAGAGCAGCACGAACTCGGCCAGCGGTCGGGCGTGGACGCCGCTGGCCGTGGTGAAGACCGTTCCGGGCATGCGGCGGGCGTAGTCGGTCCGGCGCACGAACTGCCCGATGCCGGCGCTGGTGGCTTGGATCCAACGAACGTTGGGCGCCAACTCGGGCAGGTCGCCCACGTGCGTCATGTCGAAGTCGAAGAGTATGGTGGCCCGACCCAGCAGTTCCCTCCATCGCGCCTCCTGTTCGGGAGTGCGGGTCACGTCCTCGCCCTTGTGGTCGGCGGCGTACCGGGGTGGCCGAAGGAGGTCCGGCTCGTGGATCACTTCGGCATGGGTGGCCGCGGCACGGATGCGCGCGACATGCTCCGGCTCGAGCCAGCTGGCGATGAGGATCGTATCCTGGGGCACGTGACGTCCGAGATGGAGGGGTTCGGGGGCGCCAATGTGGCGCGACCTCGTGAGGTTCGCTACTGATTCCCGCCCCATGAACTTCCGAGCCCCCGCTTTCGACGCCTGGCTGGACGACTTCTTCCGGTCGTACTTCGCCCATCGGCCCGTGAACGCCACGTTCATCGGCCATCATGAGCACGACCACCTCCTTCCCGACTTCGGTGAATCCGCCGTCGGGGATCTGGTGGCCGACATGGATGACCTGCTGGAGAGGCTCCGGGTGTTGCCTCCCGAGGATCTCACGTCTTCCCAGTCGATGGATCGCCGCATGGCGGAGGGATTCCTCCGGATCCAGCGGTGGGAGTGCGGCTCTGCGCACCACCACCGTGGAAACCCGAGCCTCTATACCGGAGAAGCGATCTTCGGCGCGTTCTCCCTCTTCCTCACCCAGTACGCTCCCGTGTCGGAACGCGTGGAAGCAGCGCGGGCGCGGCTGGCCGCCGTCCCCCGGCTGCTGGGGCAGGGAAAGTCCAACGTGGCTGCGGCCCACCCGGAGTGGATTCGGCGTGCGCTCCGGGAATGCCGGGGTGCGATGGCGTTCCTGGGTGAAGGCGTGGACCTCCTGGCCGTGGAGCAGGGCTTCGACCCGACGACGCTTCGTCGGGAGGCCGACGTCGCCGCCCGCGCCTTCGCCGACTTCCGGGATCACCTGGAGGGCATGCGCCAGTCCGGGGCGGGGACGGGCGTGGCGTGCGGGGAGGAAGCACTGGGGCTGCACCTCCGGTGGGGCCACTTCCTGGAACAGGACGCCGAGGCCGTCGCAGCGTATGCCGAGACCCGGATGGCGGAGGCAGAGGCCTGGCTGGCTGAGCACGCGTCGGACTTCGGCGCCGCGTCGCCGGCGGCGGCGTTGGAGGGGCTGGCAGCGGTGCATCCCCCCCGGGACCGGTATGCGGGACGGTACCAGGAGCTTTGGGACGATGTCCGGGCGCTGGCTCTGCGCAACGAGCTTCTCACCTGGCCCGACTTTCCCCTCCGGTACGTTCCTCGCCCGCGATGGACCCGGTCCGCGGCGCCGGACCTGTACTTCCTCTTCTACCGCTCGCCGGCGGCGGTGGGGAGGCCGGCCGTCCACGACTACCTCGTCGCGCCCCTCGACGACGATGTGAGCGACCAAGAAGCCGACGCCCTCTTGAGGGCCAACAACGACAGCGTGATCAAGCTCAACCACGTGGTGCACCACGGCGGCATCGGTCACCATGTCCAGAACTGGCACGCCTTCCGGTCGAAGTCCCGCATCGGCCGCGTGGCCGCGGTGGACTGCGCCTCGCGCATCGCCATGTTCTGCGGAGGCACCATGGCGGAGGGTTGGGCCTGCTATGCCACCGATCTCGTGGCGGAGTTCGGTGGCCTCACGCCGCTCGAAGAGTACGCGGAGGTGCATTCCCGCGTGCGCATGGCGGCCCGGGCGGTGGTGGACGTGCGACTCCACCAGGGACGCTTCACCTTGGACGAGGCCGCGGACTACTATGCCCGGCACGCAGGGATGCCGGCCGCCGCCGCGCTGGGGGAGGCGGTGAAGAACAGCATGTTCCCCGGCGCCGCGGTCATGTACATCATGGGTACCGACGCAATCCACGCGCTTCGCGCGGAGGTGGAGGCGCGCCTGGGTGGCGACTTCTCGCTGCGACGGTTCCACGACGACTTCCTGGCCCACGGTTCGGTGCCCGTGGCCCTGGCGGCGGAGGAGATGCTGAGGGCGATGGATCATGTGGGGTGAGCGGACCCTGGCATTCGGACGGTCGGCCATGGCGGGCCTCCTGGGTGTTGACGCGCTCTACCGCGGCGAGAGCACGGACGGGGAAGGGCTGGCGGTCCTCAACATGGACGTGGAGGGCGCGCATCGCCCGGAGCCCTTCACCGCCTACGCCGACGCGCGCGCCTTCTTCGAGGAACTGCGTCGCGAGGCTGCGGCTCTCCCCGAGGCGGACCGGCGCACGTACTACGACCAGCTCTGCCACTCCACGTTGGCGTTCATCGAATGGCGGACGGGAGGACTGTCCTTCGGCGATCAACTCCGTCACTTCCTCCACGTTCCCGTGGCGTCTGCGTCGGACCAGGAGTTGGACGACCTGCGGTCCGAGCTGAAGCGTCTGCTCCAGGGCATGGGGTATGGGGGCGATCTCGCTGCCCAGTGCGCCGCTTGGGAAGATCGCAACCGGGTGCCCGCCGACGAGGTGCCGGCGGTGCTCGCCGAACTCCTGGCGGAGGCATGGACCCGCACGGAGGAGCGCGTCGTGCCGATCCCGGCCCCTCCCTCGGACGGAATGCGGGTCTCCCCGGTGAGCGGCGTGGCGTACAACGCCCGGTGCGACTATCTGAACCGCACCATCGACCTCAACGTGGACCCCGTCCTCACCCGTCCCGCCCTCAAGCATCTCGCGGTCCACGAGGGATATCCCGGCCACTACGTCCAGTTCAAGCTCCGGGAGACCTGGGCTCGGGAGGGCCGTGCGCCCGCCGACGTGCTGCTTTCGGTGGTGAACACCGCCAGTTCCTCGGTCTTCGAGGGCATCGCCGACGCCGGGATGGAGGCCATTGGGTGGGTGGAGTCCGACGACGACCGGCTTCAGGCGGTGATGAACCGGTACCGGGCGGGGATCGGCACCGGGGCGGCGTGGCGCCTCCATGCCATGGGCCGACCGGCCGGAGAGGTCACGGACTGGCTTCGCGCCCGGAGCCTGGTGGGCGGGGACGGATGGGTGGAGAACCGCATGCGCTTCATCGCCGCCCCCTCGCGGGCGGTGCTCATATGGTCGTACTGGTGGGGCGAGGCTTCGGTTGCGCCGGCGTGGGGAGGCGTGCCGCCGGACCGCCGACACGAATTCATCCGTTTCCTCTACGGACGGATGCACTCCAACGACACCGTGGGGATGTTCGCATGACCTTCGGGACGCACGGGCTGTTTGGCGCCGCCTCGACGACGCTGGTGCTCCTCCTCGCTGCGTGCGGGGGTGGAGAGAGTGGCGGGACACCAAGGAACGCAGGCGGTCCGGAGCCGTCCACCGAGGGCGGGAGCACCATCCTCCGCGTGGCGTACGACCGGGAGATCGACGTCCTGAACCCCCTCACCAGCCAGAATCTGGTGGACATCCAGTTCAGCATGATGGAGGGGCTGGTCACCACCGACGAACACAACACCTACGTGCCGGTGCTTGCCAAGGAGATCCCCACCGAAGCCAACGGGCTCATCGTCCGCAACGCCGACGGCACGCTGGACATGACCTGGCCGCTCCATGAGGACGTGCGCTGGCACGACGGGGAGCGGTTCACCAGCGCCGACGTATGCTTCACTTGGCGCTTCGTCACCGACGCCGGGTCCCAGGTCTACAACCGGGATCAGTACCTGGGGATCACGGGGTGCTCGACACCCGACGAGCACACCGTGGTTCTCCGGTGGGACGGCGTCTACGGCTACTACTCCGGGCTCTTCGAGGCCGTGCTTCCCCGGCACGTTTTCGGGAACATGACCCCGGAGGAGATCGTCAACTACGAGCCGTTCAACCGCGGCTCGGCGTTCGTGGGAACGGGGCCGTTCCGCTTCGCGGAGTGGCGTGCCGGCGAGTACATCAGAGTGGTGAGGAACGCGGATTACTGGCGCGGACCGGACTATCCGCGCATCGACGAGATCGTATGGGCGTTCGTCCCCGACGCCACGACCCGGCTCAACGCCATGATGGCGGGCCAGTACCACTACGGGCAGATCCTCCCGACCCAGGTGGCCGAGGCGCGGAACGCGCCGGGGTTCGGCATCCACCTCGTGAGCTCCAACAGCGTGATGCACCTGGACCTGAGCGTGAACACCGCGCGCAGCCGCATGCTCTTCAGCGACCCGGCCGTGCGCCGCGCGCTCTTTCAGGGCATCGACCGGCAGGCCATCGCAGACCAGCTCCTGGAGGGCACGGTCTCCCTGGCGGACTCACCCATCAACCCCACCAGCCCCTATCACGCAGCGGACATTCCCCACCCCCCCTACGATCCGGCCGCGGCCATGCGGGCGCTGGATTCCCTGGGCTGGCGTCGCGGCGACGACGGGATCCGGGTGAAGGACGGGCAGCGCTTCTCGTTCACCCTCATCAACCGGGCCGGAAGCTCCGACCGGATCGCCGTGGCCCAGGTCATCCAGGCACAGCTCAAGTCCGTGGGCGTCGAAGTCGGCTTCGAGACGCTGGAGAGCGCCACGTGGACGCAGCGGTGGCGGAACGAGGAGTGGGAAGGCCTGGTGAGTGCCTGGTTCCTGCCTGCGGACCCCAGCGTGACCGGCCTGTACGCCTGCGGGGGGCCCAACAACATGACGGGGCTCTGCGATCCGGACCTGGATGAGATCATGGAGGAGTCGGACCGGTCGCTGGACTTCGCTCACCGGAAGCCCCTCCTGGATGCGGCCCAGATGCGCCTGGCGGAGACGGCCCGGTCCCTCCCACTCTACTACAACGTGATCCCCCAGGTCGTGAGCCGACGGATCGGCAACTTCCGTCCCAGCGGCACCAACTTCGGCAGCTTCTGGAACCTCTGGGAGTGGACACTGGGGTAGGAAACCAAATCGGGGCGGCGGACTTTCCGCCGGCTCAGGACTCAACCATTCGGGGTAGGAATTTCGTATGCGTCTTCAGGGAGTGCTCGCACTGGTCGGGCTGCTTGGTGCCGGTGGCTGTTATCACTACCTGCCGTCCTCGCCCCAGGAGGTGGCGCCGGGTCAGGCGGTGCGCCTGCGCCTCACGGCCGACGAGGCCGCCAAGTACGTGGACCTGCGGCTGGACGACCCACGCGTTGTGGAGGGCAACGTGGCGGACCGCTCGGCGTCGGGGGTCATGCTGGACGCGACGGTGGGGGTCAATGATGCCACCACCGGTTCGCGGGCCCTGATCCAGCGGCTGAACGTGCCCTTCTCCGGCGTGGTGGAGGTGGAACTCAAGGTGATCGATCGCACCAAGACCGGTTTCCTGGTGGGCGGTGGAGCCGTCATCGCAGGGCTGGCCATCGCCAAGGCCGGCGGGGCCTTCGGGGGCAGCGAAGGGTCCCCCATCGACAACCCGGAGGCCCGGCGCCTGCCGCTGTTCAAGATCCGGCTGCCCTTCTGATGGGCCGCGCTCGAGGGATCGCCCTGGCCCTGGCGGGGGTGGTTGTTCTCTCCCCGCCGCTTGAAGGCCAGACGACGGTTCTGCGGGCGGATCGACTCATGGACGGCCGCGGAGGGGCGTTGCTTTCCCCTGGCATGGTCGTCGTCGAGGGGAACCGCATCGTGGCGGTGGGGACGGACCTGGCCATTCCCGCGGACGCCACGGTGATGGAACTGGGGGATGCCACGCTTCTTCCGGGCCTCATCGATCTGCACACGCACCTGACGAGCACGGACCGCGGGTGGGAAGAGGAACTCGTCACCACCACGCCGGGAGAGGCCGCGCTCCACGGGGCGCGGAACGCGCTGGTGACCCTGATGGCGGGCTTCACCACCGTCCGGGACATGGGTCCGACGTGGCCCTATGTGGACGTGGATCTTCGCAACGCCGTGGACCGGGGCATGGTGCCCGGCCCCCGCATGGCGGTGGCGGGCAACTACGTCTCCGCCACCGGAGGCGCCGGAGACGCCCGCCAGTTCTCCATCTACGTCGATGTCCCCATCGTCCGGAACCTCGCCGACGGACCCGACGAGGTCCGCAAGGCGGTGCGCACGAACCAGAAGAACGGGGCCGACTTCACCAAGATCCTCGTGACGGGGGCGGTGCTGTCCAAGGGGATCCCGCCCGGCGCTCAGCAGTACTCCGACGAAGAGATCCGCACCGCCGTGGTGGAGACGTCCCGATGGGGTCGGGACGTTGCGGCCCACGCGCACGGCGCCGACGGAATCAAGGCCGCCATTCGGGCCGCCGTGCGGACCGTGGATCACGGGTCGTACCTGGACGACGAAGCGGTGACCATGCTGAGGGCCCAGGACCACACGTACTACGTACCGACGCTCGCGACCAGCGAGTTCATCGCGGTGTCGGACAACGTGCCGGCCTCGGAGGTGGAGCGCTCCCGGGCCATCGCCGAGACCAAGGACCACGCGTTCCGCATCGCGCTGGCGGCAGGGCTCCCCATCGGCTTCGCCACCGACGCCGGCGTGGTGCCACACGGCCGAAACGCCCGGGAGTTTCTGGTCCGCGTGGGATTGGGTGAATCGCCCATGGCGGCGCTGGTGTCCGCGACCTCCCTCAACGCGGCCATCCTTGGGTGGAGCGACCGAGTAGGCACGCTGGAGGCCGGGAAGCTTGCCGACGTCATCGCGGTGCCGGGGAATCCTCTCGACGACATCGCGGTGATGGAGCGGGTCCGCTTCGTCATGAAGGACGGGCGCGTCTACCGGGGGACCGGGAACTGATCGCGTCGGGTCGCAGGCACCGCTGAATCGTCGACCCCACCAAAGAAAGTGGCCCCACCCGGATGACCGGGTGGGGCCGCTTTCTCAGCACCCAACTTCAAGCCAGCGCCATCAAGGCGTCACGGAGATGTTGGGGTTCGCCTCGCGCTCCGACTTGGGGATCGGGTAGCAGAGGTCCTGGTTGGCGGCCAGGTACGACGCGGGATTCCCCGCCGTCTCCAGGGCACCCAGCGCCCCGGGCGTGTTGCCGGCCTTCCAACGATACAGGTCACCGAGGCGACGGCCCTCGAGCCATAGCTCGATGCCCCGCTCGCGCTTGAAGTTGGCCCAGGCCTCGGTCATGTCCGCAGGCGCCCACGGCGCCAGACCCAGGTCCGTCCGGCGGGCGTTGAGGATGGCCATGGCACCGGCCATGTCGCTGTTCCTGAGCTTGTTCTCCGCCTCGATGAGGCGCATCTCGTAGCCCGACGAGAGCCGGATGTCCGAGCCTCGCTCAGGGAACTTGGCCTGGCGGTAGAAGTTCACGCGCGCGCCCACCACGCCCACGGAAGCATCGCCCTTCAACCCGGTGTCGTTCCATGGCACACGCGGGTCCTTCGTGGCCGTGTAGTAGGCCTCGTAGGGCGTGTTCCATGTCGTCACCGCCCGGTAGGGCTGGTCGGCGCCGGCGAAGTAGATCCGGTTGTTGAAGGACTGCTCATCGGGCTCGTACCGGGCGTAGAACACGAATGTCGTCGGCACCTGGGCGGCGTCGGCGACCGCGCCGGCCCAGTCACCCAACTGCACACGCACCGACGCGCGGCCGGCGATGGCCGCGGTCTTCTGCGTCGCCAGC
>DATHZE010000182.1:0-38020 GCA_035458765.1 Longimicrobiales bacterium | reverse complement strand
GCCTCGACGGGGTCCACACCCCGCTCCAGAGCGATCTCGGCCAGGGTCTTCCCGACGATGCTCTCGTCCGAACCGCCGGTGATGAGGATGGCGTCCGGGCCGTTCCTGCGCCTGAGGTTCTCGCCCATGTCGGCCACGAGGCGAGTCCTGGTCTCGGCGCGGTCCATGCGCGCCAACAGCGAGTCCCGACCGTCGGCCTGGGCCCAGCGGGGGAGCAGCGAGGCGCCCACGGAGGTGCCGCTGGCCTCATAGGGATACTGGTCCGCCGTGACCTCCTGCCCCGCCGCCCGGGCGGCCGCGATGAGGGCCAACGCCGAGTCGGCCTGTCCCCACACGTCCACGCCCAGCGCCTTGATGTGGGAGATGTTCACGGGGATCCGGGCTTCCCGCCCGATCTCGATGGCCTCGGCCACGGAGCCCAGCAGACCGATGTTGTAGGAACTCTCGTCCCGGAGGTGGGAGTCGTACACACCGCCGTAGCTCGCCGCCACCTTCGCCAGCTCCACGACCTCGGCGGTGGTGGAGAAATTCTGCGGGGTGTAGAAGAGTCCCGTGCTCAGACCCACGGCGCCGTCGAGCATGGCGTGGTCGACCAGGGCCTTCATGCGCTCGAGCTCCTCGTGCGTGGGCGGGCGGTCCGCCATGCCCATCACCTCGCCCCGTACCTCGCCGAAGCCCACGAGAAGCGCCGCGTTGGTGCCGATGCCCCGGGAGTCGTAGGCGGCCCGCGTACCCGCAACGTCGGAGGAGCCGCCTCCGTCGTTGCCCACCAGCACGGTGGTCACGCCCTGCATCAGGTAGTTGAGGTTCTCCCGGGGCGCCCGCTCTTCCGAGCCCAGGTCCCCCCCGGCGTGGGTGTGGGGGTCGATGAAGCCCGGCGTCACCACCAGGCCGGTGGCGTCGATCTCGCGCCGACCATGCACGTCAGCTGCGGCTGCGTCCCCGAGGAAGACGATGCGCTGGTCCTCCACGCCAACGTCGGCGCGGACTCCTTCGGCGCCGGAGCCATCGTATACGGTGCCGTTGCGGATGAGAAGGGCGACGGTGTCGGGGGCGGACGCCACCGGTGCGGCGACCAGGAAGGCCAACAGGAGCGGGGCGGCGGGCATGGACGTCCAGGTGTCGAAGCGTGTCGAGGCGACCAGTCCTCACACTTGGGTCCACGGGAGTGGGGCGCAAGAAGCGACCCCGGGCTGGATCTCTTGGCAGCGTGTCCCCAGACTGGGAGGGTCCATTCCACGAACGAGCCCACGGGAAACCCACATGGTCCGCAAACTCGAGTGGCGGTATCACCGCCCTGGCTGAACCAGCTGCAAACGCACGCAAGAGTTTCTTGCGCAGAACAAGGTCCCGGACGGCACCGTCCAGACAACGAAGGATCCCGTGGACGCCGCTGGCGCCCTGGCGATGCTGAAGGGCGTAAAGGACCTCTACGTCGCCAAGGGCAAGAAGACCCTGCACTTCAAGCTCGATGCCAAGGACCGCCCATCCGACGACGAGATCCTCGGACTGATCCTGGGGCGGTCGGGCACGTTGAGGGCGCCTGCGATCCGCACGGGCAAACGCATGGTTGTGGGCTTCAACCCGGACATCCTGGGAGAGACGCTGCTCTAGGGGACTCCAGCAGAGCACCGGCACTCCGTGGGCCTCGAAGGTCCCGTCCCGGGTCACGCGCACCAGGCCGTCGATCTGGCTCTGGGCGATGAGCATCCGGTCGAAGGGATCACCGTGACGGGCCGGGAGTCCGGCCGCCACGGCGACGTGGGCTGCGCGAACGGGGGGCTCGGCGAACCGGTTCGTCTCCAACTCCGTGACGAAGTCCGCGGTCCCCGCCTCCAGGCGGCCCGGGGCTCGCTTGATCTCGATCTCCCAGATGGTGGCCGCGCTCACATAGATGACGTTTCCGGGCGCGGCCATGGAGCAACGGGCCTCTCGTGTCACAGCGGCCCCCTCGCAATCGTTCTTCGGGTAGATTTCCGAAGAGGGAATCGCGTCCCCTTCCGGCACCGTCCCATGCTCAAGACCGCCGTCGTCCGACTCTCGCTCTCCGCGCTTTTCCTGGTGGGGTGCAGCGACGCCGTCGGACCCGATCCGGCTCCCATCACGGAGCTTCCCAGGGCCCTGACCGTGGCCGAGCAGGCAGTCATCCGGCATGGCAACGCGTTCGGGATCGACCTGATGAGGGAGGTGGTGTCCCGGGACGGCCGGCCCAACGTCATCCTGTCGCCGCTGAGCGCGTCCATGGCGCTGGGCATGACCCTCAACGGCGCCGCCGAGGGGACGTTCGACGCCATGCGGTCCACGCTGGGCTTCGCGGGCATGAGCCAGGCGGAGATCAACGAGGCTTACCGGGGCCTCATGGACCTTCTCACGGGGCTCGACCCCGCGGTGCGTTTCGACATCGCCAACTCGGTGTGGGCCAACAAGGACGTGCCCTTCCACGAGGCGTTCCTCCAGGCCGTGCGCGACGCCTTCGACGCCCGGGTGGAGTCCCGTGACTTCGCCGATCCCGCCACGCTGCAGGCCGTCAACGACTGGGTGTCCCAGAACACCGAGGGCCTCATCCCCTCGATCCTGGACTACCTGGAGCCCTCGCTGGTGATGCTCCTCATCAACGCCATCTATTTCGACGGGGCCTGGACGTCCCGCTTCGACCCCGCCGACACCCGGCTCCAGGACTTCCGCCGCGAGGACCAATCCACCGTGCAGGTGGACATGATGAGCCTCTCGAAGGTGAAGGTCCCCGTTTCGTTGGGGCCGGGCTACGCGGCCGTGGAGCTCCCGTACGGAGGAGAAGCGTACTCCATGGTGGTGGTCCTTCCCACCGACGCGCGGCAGTTCCTGGCGAGCCTCGACGCCGACCGCTGGCGGGGCCTCATCGATGGCCTGACGCCTACGGAGCTGGACGTGGTGTCGATCCCGAAGTTCACGCTGGACTTCGACGCCTATCTCAACGAGGCCCTGAAAGCCATGGGCATGGGGGTGGCGTTCCGCCCCGGTGCGGACTTCACGCGCCTGTCGCCCCAGGGTGACGCCATGTGCATCAGCTTCGTCCGGCAGAAGACGTTCGTGGAGGTGAACGAGCGGGGCACGCGGGCCGCGGCGGTGACGGCCGTGGGCATCGGCCGCACGTCGTTCAACGGCCTCGTGGCGAACCAGCCCTTCGTGTTCGCCATCCGGGAGCGCCTGTCCGGGACCCTGCTCTTCCTCGGGATGGTGGGCGATCCCACCGCCGAGGACCCGGGGGCCGAGCCGCTGGTGAGCGAGTGCGGATAGGGGCCGTCCTCAGCCCCAGCCCATCACGCCGTCCATCATGCGCACGACCCACGGCCACAGGGCCGGCGCGCCCTCGCGGATGGGCTCCATGCGCTCCAGGATCTTCTCCCGGGTGACGCCGTACTTCTTCCAGGTCCCGCCGTCGTTGTGGACGTTCTGGAGCAGACCCTGGAATCGGTCCAGGGCGTTGGCGAAGAGGGCCTCCGGCGTCTCCCGGGCCTCGAACTCCTCCCACAGCGCCCGGTAGTGGGCGCGCTGGTCGTCTGGCAGGAGCCCGAACAGACGATCGGCGGCGGCCCGCTCCCGGTCCTCCTTGTCCGCATGAGCGCCCGGATCGAAGGCGAACGTGTCCCCGGCGTCGATCTCCACGATGTCGTGGACCAGGGCCATGCTCATGGCCCGCTCCACGTCCACGTCTTCCGGCGCGTACTCGGCCAGGACCGGCGCCATGACCGCCAGGTGCCAGGAGTGTTCGGCAGTGTTCTCCAGGCGCGACTCCCCCATAACGCTGGTGCGCCGCTGTACCAGCTTGAGTTTGTCGAGTTCGGCGAGAAAGGCGAGCTGGCTGTGGAGACGGTCGGTCATCATGGGTGGGGTCAGGGGAGCGTCGGCCCCAAGCTAACGCCTCAGCAACCTGCCCGGCCTCACGTCCACCAACTCCCCGTCGTCAATGACCGGCACTCCGTTGATCAGCACATAGTCCATCCCGGTAGCGTACTTCATGGGCTCGGAGAAGTCCGCCTCGTCCCGGACGACCTCGGGGTCGAAGATGAGGAGGTCGGCGGCCATGCCCCGCGCGATGATGCCCCGGTCCATGAGGCCCAGGCGGTGGGCACCCAGCGAAGACATGCGACGCACGGCGTCCTCCAGGCTCAGCGCCCGATCCTCGCGGACATACTTCGCGATGACCCGGGGAAACGCCCCGAACGCGCGGGGATGCGCGCTGGCGTTGGTGGCCGGGTTCACGGGGCTCGCGTCGGTGTCGATCATGATCCAATCCACGTCCAAGGCCTGCCACTTCTGCTCTTCGTTCATGGACTTCGGGTTCACGTTCACCCCTCCGGCCTGCACCAGATCGAAGAACGCGCTCCACGCGTCCGTGCCCAGGATACGCGCGGCCCCGTGCACGGACTGACCCACCACGCGGGCGTCGATGGAGGGCGGGGCCGCGGTGATGAGGACGTTGTCCCAGTTCATCCCTACCCATCGGTACCAGTTCTCCCAGTCGGAGGTGGCCTCGACCTCCCGGCGCAGCTCGCGCCGCACGTCGGGGTCCGACAGAGTCTCCAGGAAGGCCGCTTCTCCGTTGGCATAGTGCCGGGGGTGGAGGAAGGAACCCAGGCCGATGCCGTTCCTTATGTAGGGATAGATGTCGGCGGTGACGTCCATGCCCGCGGTGCGCGCAGAGTCGATGAGCGCCAGGGACTCGAGCATGAGGGGCCAGTTCTCCTGCCCCGCCGCCTTCAGATGGTAGATGTGCACGGGCACGCCGGCTCCCGCGCCCACGGCCAGCGCCTCGCGGATGGCGTCCAGCACACCGAAGCTCTCGTTGCGCATGTGGGTGAAGTAGACCCCTCCGTACTCGCCGGCGACCTTCGCCAACTCGATGAGCTCTTCGGTGGAGGCGTAGACGGCCGGCGGATAGATCAGGGAGGTGGACACCCCCACCGCCCCGTCCTCCATGGCCCGGCGGACCAGATCCCTCATCTCGTCGAGCTGGTCCGGCGTAGGCTGGACGTCGGTGTCCCCCAGGACCACGCGGCGCACCTGGGTGAGTCCCACGTCGTGGACAACGTTCAGCGGAATGCCGAACCGCTCCAGAAGGGCGAAGTACTCGTCGTACGTCTCCCAGCGCAGGGTGTCGGAACCCAACACCACGCCGTCAGCCATGGTCGCGGGGCTCTGGGGGGCCGCCGAGGCGCCCTCGCCCGAGAGGTACGTCGTGATGCCCTGGCGGAGCTTGCTCTCGGCGGACGGCGGATCGGTGACGAGGACGAGGCTGGACTGGCCCATCATGTCCACGAACCCCGGCGTAACCACCCGGTCGGCGGCGTCGATGATCCGGTCGGCCCGGTACCCCTCGAGATGTCCCACCGCCGTGATCCGGTCGCCGCTTATCCCGATGTCTCCGCGGAACCATGGGTTTCCGGTCCCGTCCAGAATGCGGGCGTGGACGATGAGGATGTCGAAGGGAAGCCCCGCCTGCGGGCCACCCTCCCCATCCTGGGCGCAGGAGCTCCCCGCGAGCAGGACCAGCGCCAACACGGGGGCAAAGCGGAGGCGACGCATCATGGGGCTCCCAGGGACGTCGGGGTGAGCGGGGAAGCTGCGTCACGGATGGGGGGCGGGGCAAGGGCCGATCACAAGACCGTTGGAGAAGCGGCCCCCCAGCGCTTAGCGTTGAAGTAGCCTCGAACGTCGAGGCTACGGCTCCCCCCCCATGGCTCTCTTGGTACCTCAGGGGGAGAGTCACCATGCAGAAGACCACGAGGCAAGCTCTGCTCGGTATGCTGGCACTGGCCGGCGCGACCGCCTGCTCAGAGCTGCCCACCGAAGTTTCCATGCCCGCCGCGGCCGATTGGGCGCGCTCGTTCGCCGTGGCGCCGGCCGGCGCTCTGGTCGACCCGATCGTGAACGGCAGCTTCGAGACCGGCGATTTCACGGGGTGGGTCGTCCAACCCACGGGAGCCGCCGGCCAGTGGTCCGTGACGGGACCCGGTCAGGGAGGCAGCGCCGGCATGGCTCCCACCGCTCCGTCCGATGGGAGCTTCGTCGCGTGGAATGCGTTCAACGCGGCCGGCCCCGCGACTTTCACCCTCTATCAGGACGTGGCCCTTCCTTCCGACGACGTCGAGGTCTCCTGGCGGTACCGGGCCCAGTGGACGTCGGACTACCCCGACAACCAGGCCCGCACCGCCGACGTGCAGCTCCGCGATCCTGGAACCGGAGCGGTCCTCGCGACACTGCACAGCTTCAGCACCGGGCCGGCATCCGTGGCCCCGACGGGGGACACCGGGTGGTTGACCGTGAGTGTCCCCTTCGCCGGCGTCGCGGGGCAGGTGGTCCGGATCCATGTGACGCAGTCCGTGCCGGACTTCTTCCCGGGCCCGGGCCAGTTCGAGGTCGACGCCTTCTCCATGGTCGCCCTCTCCCCCTCGAATCCGGAACCTCCGCCGACGGACCCCACGGTCGAGGACCCCTCCGACGCGGGGAGCTGCAAGGCCGGGGGCTGGGAGGCCTTCGGCTTCAAGAACCAGGGCCAGTGCGTCCGTTTCGTGGAGACGGGCAAGGACAGCCGGTAGCAGCCCAAACCGCGAGGATACCAGGGGGCGGCGGCTTCGGCTTCCGCCCCCTTCGGCACGTGGGGTGCGGTGCCGCCGTCCACCCTGGGCGCCGAGGGTCCGGCGCACGTATCCGCCGCTGGAGTGGCTAAGTTTCAGGCAGGAGGCCCCATGAGGAGAAAACCCCACGGCATCTTCTGCCTCGAAGCGGACTGGTGGTCCGACTTCAACCGCACCTCCACGGTGCAGCCCGTTCTGCATCTGCTGGAACAAGGGATGCGCACTGAGGTGCCCCACGTGCACCGCGACGTGGGCACCCGTGAGGAACTGGCGCTCTACCTGAGCAGATGGTCCCAGCGTCGCCACGCCCAGTACCGCATTCTGTACCTGGCCTTCCATGGAGCGCCGGGGCACATCCTTCTGGGGGACCGGCGCCGGAACGAGTCCGAGATCTCACTGGACGAGTTGGCCGAGATGCTGGGAACGGGCCTGTCGGGCCGGCTGGTCCACTTCGGCTCCTGCGAGACCCTCGCGGCGGATCGACGCCTGATCCGGAACTTCCTGGACCGAACCGGACTGGTGGCCGCGTCGGGGTTCCGCACCCCCGTGGACTGGTTGGACTCGGCGGTATTCGAGGTACTTCTCTTCGAGGTGATGCTGCGCTACTCGCTCACCGTGCAGGGCGCGCGGGCCGTGCGGGCCACCATGCGCAAGGAGCACCCCACCATGTGCCGAACCCATGACTTCCGCATGGTGGTGCGGCTCCCCCAGCGGAAGCGGGCAAAGCGGTCCTGAGAGGAGCGCCGGCCCGCCCCTCCACTACAGCGGCCGTTCCGGGTGCCGGAACACTTCCCGGTAGTGCCACGCCAGGAACGCAGGATCCGGCTGATGGGCGGCTCGACGGGGCAACCGCAGCTTGGACCCGTGATACCGCGTGATCCACTGCTCGGTGGACGCGGAGCCCTGGAGTTCCGCAGACACCAACACCCTCCGGTCATCGGTGAGGGTGAAAGCGCCCCGATCGAAGAGCTTGTGGTGGAGGCTGCACAGCGCCATCCCGTTGGTCACGGTGGAGGGGCCGCCCGCCTTGTGCCATTGGATGTAGGCCGCCTCCAACCCCACCAGGGAATCGCCCATGCGGGCGTCGAATGCGCACAGCGCGCACCGGTTTCCATACGCCTTCAGCACGACGGTCCGGAACTTGGGATCCCTGCGCGAAGGCGGAATGCCCATGGCCGGATCCAGCTTCACGGACGCCATGATCTCGGGATGGAGCGTGCCCGGGAAGTGCGCCTCGAGCAGGTCCCCTGCAACGTCGCGGAGGAGGTCCGGGTCTCCGGCAACGGCACCGAACAGTTCAGGGACAAGTCCTCCGGCGAGTTCATGCTTGCTGAGCCACGCCTTGGTGGGCCGGGACCCCGCCTTCACCTTGGACTTCTCGCTCCCGGGAACTTCCCAGACCCCTGCGTCGAGCAGATCCCAGAAGGGCGCCACGGAATCGTACTTGGATTGGGGGGGACCGAACTCCGTGAAGAGCTTGCGCAGATCCTCGTCGAGGCGCTCGAACTCGATGAGGCGTCGCGACCCATTGGCATACCGCCCCAGCACGTACAGAAGGAGCAGCGGCTTGTAGGGGGCTCGCTCGCCTTCGCGCTCCCAGACACCCAGATCGTGGAAACGCGCGCGTACTTCGTCGGACGAAAGGGAGGTCTTCGGGCTCATGGCACATCGACTCGACGGCAGGGCGGCCGGTCCCCGATGCCGTCCGGTGCGCGGGCCTCGGCCGACGGGGGTCGGCAGGCAGCGCGGTACGTCGGGCGGCGAAGCATGAGGCTCCAGGGACTGCGTGGGGGTCTTATGGAGATTCGTGGATCGGGGGTCGGGGGGAAAGGGTCGGCGGGGGTGGCCCGGTTCGTTCCGCCCGCCTCGTCGCCTACCCTCCCGCCGCAAACCCGCGAGATTTCTCGCGAGGGACTCCCGCTGACCCACCGCCATCCAGTGACATGATCCTCCGCAAGAACGCCCTCGTCGCCGGGGGCACCCTCGTCGGCCTCTTCCTCGTGGCGCTCTCGGTCCTTCCACTCTTCCTGCGGGGCCGCATCGAGGCGCGCGCCCACGCCGAGATCGAGCGCGCCCTGGACGCCCAGGTCGCGTGGAGCGGCGTCAGCCTCACGTTCTTCCGGGACTTCCCCAACCTGACCATGGCGCTGGACGACCTCACCGTGGTCGGAAACGGGGACTTCGCCGGCGACACCCTCGTGTCCATGAAGGGATTCCGCCTGGTGCTGGACGTGGGCACGGTGGTGCGCGCTCTGCGCGGAACGGGTCCGGTGCTGGTCCGGTCCGTCCAGCTCGACGCGCCCAGCCTGCGCCTCAGCGTCCTGGACGGCGGGTCGGCGAGCTGGGACATCGCACGTCCGGGCACCGCGGAGAATGAGCCCCCCGCGCCCTCGGGGCGGGGCGTGACCATCGAGCTCCAGAGCCTTGCCGTCACCGATGGGCGCCTGCTTCTCGAAGATCCCCGCACCGGCCTGTACGTCTCCATGGCAGGCCTCCAGCACAGCCTGAGCGGGGACTTCTCTCAGGACCGGTTCGTTGTGCGGACGCTGACCCGGGCCGACGCCACCACCGTGCGCTTCGCAGGGCTGCCGTACCTGGAGGGCGTCGCCCTGGACTTCCGGGCGGACCTGGACGCCGACATGGTGGGCCGGCGGTTCGCCTTCGCCGACAACCAGCTCCGCCTCAACGACCTGCTGCTGGAGTTCGCGGGGAGCGCCGTCCGGTCGGCGGATGGAGTGGCGCTGGACATGACATTCCACGCGCCCCGGACGGAGTTCGCCCAGATCCTGTCCCTGGTGCCGATGGTGTACGCCCACGACTTCGAGGAGCTGGAGACGTCGGGCACCTTTTCGCTGGAGGGGCGGGTCCAGGGCGACTGGGGAGACAGGGCCTTCCCTTCATTCGCGCTCACCGCCGAGGTCGCCGACGGGATGTTCCGCTACCCGGACCTTCCGTTGCCTGCCCGGGATGTCTCCCTCCACCTCGCAATGAACAACCCGGGTGGGGACGTGGACAGCACAGTGGTGCGGCTGGAGCGCTTCCACCTCGTGCTGGGCGATCAGCCCGTGGACGCCGCGCTCACCCTGCGCACGCCGGCCTCGGACCCGGACATCGACCTCGTCGTGAAGGGCACCGTGAACCTGGCCGACGTCGCGCGCACGGTGAAGTTCGCGGACGTGGAGGAGTTGAGCGGCACGGTGCGCGCGGACGCCGCAGTCCGGGCTCGCATGTCCGACGTGGACGCTGCTCGGTGGGACCGGGTCGGCGCCCGGGGCACCGTGGCGGCCACGGACGTCGCCCTGCGCTCAGCTGCGTTCCCCCACCCCATCGCTGTCCGGGAGGCCACCCTGGAGCTGTCCCCCCAGCGCGCCGACGTGCAGTCGCTGCAGATGCAGTTGGGCAGCAGCGACGTCCGCGCCGCCGGGTCGTTGGACAACGTCCTGGGCTTCGCCCTGCGCCGCGAAGCGCTCCGCGGCCGGGCCACCTTCCACAGCGAGAACTTCAACCTGGACGAGTGGAAGTCCGACAGCGCGCTGCAGCTCATTCCCGTCCCCGCAGGCGTCGATCTGGCCCTGGACGGCACCGTGGACCGGCTCACCTACGGCGCGCTGGACATGGCCGACGCCCGGGGAACGCTGCTGGTGAAGGACCAGCGCGTGACGCTGGAGGAACTCACGCTGGAGACGCTGGGCGGACACGTCGGCGTGACGGGGTTCTACGAGACCACCGACCCGGTGCGCCCCACGTTCGGCGTCGGTTTGGCCCTGGACAGTCTCGACATCCCGGGCGCCTCCGCCGCGCTTCTCACCGTTCGGTCCCTTGCGCCGGTGGCGAGATTCGCCCGCGGCGCGTTCACTGCGCAGCTGACGCTGGACGGGGCCCTGGGAAGCGGCATGGAACCCGTCTTCGGGGCCCTCAACGGCGGCGGTTCCCTCCAGACCACGTCGCTGGTGCTGGAGGGATTTCCCGCCATGGCGCGTCTGGCGGACGCGCTCAGCCTACCGCAGCTGACGAACCCCACGCTGAGCGCCCTGCGCTCCACCATCGACATCCACGACGGTCGACTCCACGTCCGACCCTTCCAGGTGCGGATGGGCGAGTTCCGGCTATCCGTCTCGGGATCCAACGGAGTGGACCAGTCCCTGGACTACACCCTGGCCCTCGCGGTTCCGCGCACGCTCCTGGGGGGCGCCGCCGATCAGGCCTTCCGGACCCTGCTCGCCGACGCGGGGCGGGCGGGCCTGGAGCTTCAGGCCACGGACTCGCTGGAAGTGTCCGTGGCGGTGCGGGGCCTCGTGACCGCCCCGACGGTGGAGACGGCGTTCGGACGGGCCATCACGACCGTGGGCGACCAGGCCCGACAGGCGGTGGCGGGGGCGGTGACGCAGCGCTTGGACGCCACCGAGGCCAGGGTGGACTCCACCGCCGAGGAGAACCTCCGGAGAGCACAAGCCCGAGCGGACAGCATCATCCAGGCGGCGGAGGCACGAGCCACCGCCGTGCGCACGGAGGCGCGCATGCTGGCCGACACCCTTCGGGCCGAGGCCAACCGCGGCGCAGACAAGCTCGTGGCGGAAGCCACCAACCCGGTCGCCCGGGTCGCGGCCAGGGCCGCGGCCGACCGCCTCCGCAAGGAAGCCGACGCGAAGGCGGAGGCCATGGTTCAGGAGGCAGATCGGCGCGCGGAGGCCATGGTGGCCGAGGCGCGGGTGCGGGCAGGAGCCATCGTGCAGCGGGACACCACGCCCCCGTAGGGTCCTACCGCCCCAAATCCATCTTCACCTTCACCTTCTTTCCCTTCAGGCTCGCGTTCCGCAGGCAGTCCATCACGTGCTGGGCCACGTCGTCGGCGATCTCCACCAAGCTGAATTTCTCGGCGATCTGGATGGAACCGATCTGGTGGCCGCGCACGCCGGCCTCGCCCGCGATGGCGCCGACGATGTCCTGCGGGCGGATCCCCGCCGAGCGTCCCGCGCCGATGAACAGGCGCGTAACGCCCGCACCTCCCCGGCCTTTGCCGCGGCGGGGTGCCGAGGGCCGGCTCTCACCCCGGTTCTTTTCCTTGAACGGCTTCTCTAACGGGATCTCTTCCTCGTCGTCGCCCGAACCCGTGGCGGTGGCTTCGTGCCCCATCTTCACGGCGCCCACGGCGATGTCGAAGAGATCGAACTCGTCGGACAGCGCCTCCACCACGACGCGGAAGTGCTCCAGCCCGCCTTCCAGGATGGACTCGCGCACCGCGGCCCTGGTCATCTCGAGGCGGCGGGCCTGCAGGTCCGCCACCGTGGGCACCGAGGCCACGGTGATCTTCTGCTTCGTGAGCTGTTCGATGTTCTTGAGCAGCGCGTGTTCCCTCGGCTCCGCAAGCGTGATGGCCACGCCCTCTCGCCCGGCGCGCCCCACGCGCCCGATACGGTGCACGTACGATTTGGCCGACGGGGGCACCTCGTAGTTCACGACATGGGTCAGGTGCGCGATATCCAGCCCGCGCGCCGCCACGTCGGTGGCCACGAGCAGGTCCACCGCCCCGCTCCGGAGCTTCTTCATGACCCGGTCGCGCTCCTCCTGCGACATGCCGCCGTGCATGGCTTCGGACCGATAGCCACGCCCGTTCAACGCCTCGACCAGCTCGTCCACCTCGTTGCGCGTGCGGCAGAACACCAGCGCCGCCTCCGGGCTTTCCAGGTCGAGGACCCGGCCCAGCGCCGCCAGCTTGTGGGGCCGGCGGACCAGGTAGGCCACCTGGCGCACCAGGGGCGCATCGCCCACGCCCTGCGCCTCGACCGCGATGCGCACCTCCACCGGGTTGCGCAGATGTCTGCGGGCGATGGCCTCGATGCGATGGGCCAGCGTCGCGGAGAACAGGAGCGTTTGCCGCTGCGCGGGAACCTCGGCCAGGATGGCCTCGATGTCCTCGGCGAACCCCATGTCCAGCATCTCGTCCGCCTCGTCCAGGACCAGGACCTTCAGGTTCTTCAGGTCCAGCGTCCCCCGGCGGAGGTGGTCCAGCGCCCGCCCGGGCGTCGCCACCACCACGTCCACCCCACGCTTCAGCACCTTGAGTTGCTGCTGGAACGACTGCCCCCCGTACATGGGGAGCACTTCCACGCCCAGCTCCTTGCCGTACCGGTGCACGGCCTGGGATACCTGCACCGCCAGCTCCCGGGTGGGCGCCAGGATCAGGGCCGAAGGCAGCCTGCCGCGGCACGTGATGAGTTGCAGCAAGGGCAGCGCGAACGCCGCCGTCTTCCCCGTCCCCGTCGCGGCCAGACCCAGGAGGTCCCGCCCCTGGAGGAGATGGGGGATGGCTTCACGCTGGATGGGCGTGGGTTCTTCGTATCCCAGAGACGTAAGGGTACGCAGCAGCTCAGGCCCGAGCCCGAGCTCGGCGAACGCCTGATTCGCCTCGGCAGATGATGTTGGAGTCATGGCCGAAGATAACGGGAGGCGCCCATGACCCGAACGAACCCACGCCCTCCTTCGCGAGCCGCCAGCTCACTCGATCCTCATGGCCTCCACGGGATCCACCCGCGTGGCCCGCCGCGCCGGCACCAGAACGGCGAGTGCCGCCACGAGGAACAGCGCGCCGGCGCCACCCCCGAGGCTCAGGGAATCCGTGGAGCTCACCCCCGGAATCAACCCCTGGATGAGACGGCCCGCGAACAGGGCGCCCCCCAACCCCAGCGCCACGCCCATGCCCGCCACCGCCATGCTGCTCCGGGCCATGAGCCGGACCACCTCGCCGCGCCCCGCGCCCAGGGCCACGCGGATCCCGACCTCCCGGGTCCGCCGGGCCACGGCGTACGAGACCACGGCGTAGACGCCCACCGCCGACAGGATCAGCGCCGCCAGGGCGAAGGTGAGCAGGATCACCGCCTGGAACCGTGGGCGTACCATGGCCTGTTCCGCCTGCGACGACAACCTCCGCGGCGTGCCCGCGGACATATCGGGATCCACCGACTTCACGGCGGCGCGCACGGCCTCCGCAACCGCGCCGGGATCTCCCGAGGTCCGGATCAGGAACTGCGTGGCCATCCGCCCGTACTGGCGATTCGACCAGTACATCTCGGGCAACGGGGCTTCGCCGGGCACCATGGGGCGCACGTCCCCCACCACCCCCACGACCTCCAGGTCCAGCTCCAGCATGGGCACCCGGATGCGCCGCCCCAACGGGTCGTCGTCTCCCCACGCCAGGCGGGCCAGGGTCTCGTTCACCACCACCACGTCGGGGGCGCCCCGGGCGTCGGCCTCGGTGAACTCCCGGCCCTTCACCACGGGGAGCCCCAGGGTCCGGAAGAACCCGGGGCCCACGTCGAACCAGCGGGCGGATGGAAGCGGGCCCGACGGATCATCGGCTTCGGTGGCGAAGGGCAGCGATCCGTCGCCGCCCCCGAACAGCGGGCCTGCCGACGCCGTGGCAACGGACACGACGCCGGGCACGGCGGCCACCTGTTCCTCCATCTGCCGGAAGGCCTCGACGAACGCCGGCGCGGTGGGGTACTTCCCACGATCCAGGAACGCGCTCATGGACAGGAGGTGGTCCCGCTCGAAGCCCGGTTCCCAGTGCAGATACTCCACGAAGCTCCGGGTGAGCATGGCGGCGCTGCTCAACAGCACCACGGAGAGGGCCAGTTCCGCCACCACCAGGCCGTTCTGCAGGCGCCCCGTCTGCCGGTTCTCACCCGAGCGGGCCCCGGTCTTGAGGGACTGGCCGAGGTCCCATGCCGTGACCCGGAGCGCCGGCAGCGCCGCGAAGAGGACCGTGGCCGCCGCGGACAGGAGCACCACGAACAGCAGGACCCGCCCGTCCATGGCGACTTCGTCGATGCGGGGAATGCCCGGAGGCGCCATGGCCAACATCCCGCGCGTCGCAGCCCCGGAAAAGGCTACGGCCATGAGGGCGGCCGCCGCCGACAGGACCAGGCTCTCAACCATGATCTCCCTCACCAGCCGGATGCGCTCGGCGCCCAGAGCCGCCCGCACCGCCAGCTCCTGCTTCCGGCCCAGCCCCCGGGCCAGGAGGAGGTTGGCCACGTTGGCGCACACGATGAGCAGGAGCAGACCCGCCGCCGCCAGGAAGCCCAACATCACCCCGCGCGCGTCCCCCACCACGACCCTCAGCAACGGCTCGACCCTCAGCCGCCACTCGTCGTCCACCTCTTCGTGAACCTCGGCGATGCCCGCGTAGACGGCCGTGAGTTCCGCAGCCGCGGCCTCCACCGACGATCCGTCGGCGAGCCGGCCGATGGCGCGGAAGCCACGCCACCCCCTGATCTCGGGATCCAGGGGTCCGAAGTACGGCGGCCTCCACAGTTGCACACCCCCCATGTCGAAGGGCAACTCCAGCTCCGGCTGCAGGACCCCTATGATCTGCACGGTCTCTCCGCTCAGGGTCACCGACCTCCCGAGGACGTCCGGGTCCGCCCCGAAGCGCGACGTCCAGAAGTCGTGACTCAGAACGGCGACCTTGTCGTTGTCGCCAAACTCATCGTCGTTGAACACCCGGCCCAGGACGGGCTGCGCGCCCACCGCCCGGAGAAATCCGGCGGAGGCCATTCCGCCCACCACCCGCTGGGACTCGCCGTCCTCGACCAGGATGTACGGCCAGCCACGCCCGTATCCGAGGTCGTCCAGCGTGGACGTCTCCCGGGTGAAGTCGATGGTGTTGCCCGGCGATGCAATGCACAGCCCCTGCAGCCGAGGATGGTCCTCGCAGACGATGACCAGCCGGTCCGAGTCGGGCATGTCCAGGGGCCGGAACACCACCGAGTCGACGACCGTGAAGATGGCGGTGGCCGCCGTCATCCCGATGGCCAGGATCAGGAGCGAGGGAACCGTGAAACCGGGACTCCGAAAGAGTGACCGGATCGAGAAACGAACCTGCCGTGCCATGCCTGCCATGCCGTCCCCCTTCGTCGTCGTCATCGTCACCTCGGCAGGTCTCGGCGCCGGAGCGAATCCGCGGAACCCCGTCCCGCGAAGGCGCCGGAAGCCGTAGCCTGCGGACAGCCCAACCACCTGCGTCCAGTACCACCATCGGGCACCGACGGATCGACCGCCGGCAGACTCCACCCGCTGCGCGAACATCTCGTGGAGATCGCCGAGCACGCTTTCCTGGATCCCGCCCCCGGGCAGGAACAGCGAGAGGATGGCCTCTCCGGTCCGCGGCGGGTTCACCACGGGATCAGGGCTCGTTGTGACCGGCGGCCACGTCCAACCCCTCCCACATGCGCATCCACTCCTGACGGGTCCGGTCCAGTGCGCCGGCCCCTGCGGGCGTCACGGTCAGGTACCGCTTGCGACGCCCGCCCCGCCCCGCCTCGGGATCCGCCAGCCGGGAACGGACCATTCCCTTGGCCTCCAGCCGATCCAGCGTCGCGTAGAGCGCGCCCGGCGTGACCCGTCGATCGGCGCGTTCGTTGATTTCCTCGAGGATGGTGGCGCCGTAGCCATCGCCCCCCAGGCGGAGTACCGCCCACAGGACCAACTGCTCCAGTTCCCCCAGGTACGTGGCTCGCTCCATGGATCCCCCGGCGCGCGGCATCAAGTCTACTTTCTAGGGTTCGATGTCAACTCTACATCCTAGGGTTGCTCGGGTCAACCCTTTTGAGCGCCGCATCCCTCGCACCCGTCCCAGCAGTACGTGCACACCTTCTCCTTGGGCAGCCCGATGGCGTCCACCAGATCCGGCAAGCGCTGGAACTGGAGCGTGGTGAGCTTGAGCCGGGACCGGATCCGCTCCACCATCTCGCCGTACTCCCCCGTGGTGTGGTCGGCGTAGACCTCGGGCTTCGCTGTATCCTCGTCCCCCTCCATTTCCCGGATGGCCTTGCGGGTGGCAAGGTCCAGCGATGACCGCGACCGCGAGAAGTTCAGGAACTTGCACCCGTACACCAGGGGCGGGCACGCCGGCCGCATGTGGGCCTCCCTGCCCCCGTAATCGTAGACGCGCTGGACGATGTCCTGGAGCTGGGTGCCCCGCACGATGGAGTCCTCGCAGAAGACGATGCGCTTGCCGTCGATGAGCTCCCGGATGGGGATGAGCTTCATGCGCGCCACCATGTCCCGGATGGACTGGTCCTGGGGCATGAACGAACGCGGCCACGTGGGCGTGTACTTCACGAAAGGGCGGGCATAGCGGATGCCCGCCTCCATGGCGTACCCGATGGCGTGGGCCGTGCCCGAGTCGGGAATGCCCGCCACCATGTCGGCTTCCACGTCGTCGGCCCGGGCCAGCGCCGCGCCGCACCGATACCGGGTGTCTTCGACGTTGATTCCCTCGTACGACGACGACGGGTATCCGTAGTAGACCCACAGGAATGCGCACACCTGCATGGCATCGCCCGGGGTCTGCTTCTGCTCCACCCCGTCGGCGGTGACCAGGACGATCTCGCCCGGGCCCAGGTGCCTGTCGACTTCGTAGCCCAGATTGGGGAAGGCGCAGGTCTCCGACGACGCACACCACGCACCTTCCCTGCGGCCCACGGCGACGGGCGTGCGACCCAGGCGATCCCGCGCAGCATACATGCCCTCGTCGGTGAGCAGCAGCATGGAGCACGATCCCTCGACCTGCTCCTGGGCGCTCCGGATGCCCGCCTCGAAGGAATCTTCGTGGTTGATGAGCGTCGCGACGAGCTCCGTGGGGTTGATGGCCCCGTCCACCGTCTCGGACAGGTGGGCCGACCTGCGCTTGAACGCCCTGCGCACAAGCTGGTCGGCATTGTTGACGACACCCACGGTGACGATGGCGTACGTGCCCAGGTGTGAGCTCACCAGGATGGGCTGATCTTCGTAGTCGCTGATGACCCCGACCCCCGCGCGCCCCGACAGGCGCCGGACGTCGTCGTCGAACTTGGACCGGAACTGTGCGTTGCGGATATCGTGGATGATCCGCCTTATGCCGTCGCCGTTCCGCACCGCCAGCCCACCCCGCTGGGTTCCCAGATGGGACTGGTAGTCGGTGCCGAAGAACAGATCCTGGACGCAATCGTCCCGGGAAGCAACGCCGAAAAAACCGCTCATCCCTCACTCCGGTGTCGAGGTGAAGGGCAGGACCGTGAATGTATGGGCGGAGGCGTTGCCGCGCTCGACCACGACCCTCACCGGTTTTCGTTGCGTCCTCGCCTCCGAGAAGCCATTTATCGGGGTACCTGCTTCCTGTCCGGCAGCGCCCAGCCGATCCTATCGCCCGAAATCTTAGGAGACGCCCATGCGACGCCTGACCCTCCTGCTCACCTGTACCCTCTTGGCCGTTCCGGGCGGCACTCTCGCCCAGGACCTCCCGGAATCGAGCCCCCAGGCAATCGCAGCCCATGCGGAGGGGCTGCGTGCCTATTTGGCCCAGGACTACCGTGCGGCCATCCCCCACTTCCTCCGCGCCCACGAGCTGGACCCCACGTTCTACGTCCCGCTCTTCGTTGCCGCGCTCAACGCGGGCAACGCCGGCATGACTGCCACGGCCGATTCCCTCTGGGACGTCGTGGCGAAGAACCGGTCCCACTTCAGCGACTATTACCAGCGCCTCATCGACATCTACGTCATGCGGAGGAACGGAGGCGACTGGGCAAAGTCCATGGAACTCGCTCGCTCCGTAGCCATGGACTACCCCGGGACCAAGGCGAACTACAACTACGCCCTGTGGAGCAACTCCGACGGAAGGCCCAGGGAGGCGCTGGAGGCGCTGACCAGACTGGATCCCGACAAGGAGCCCATGAAGGGGTGGTTCTCGTATTTCGCCGTGAAGTGCAACGCGCTGCACTGGGTCGGCGACTACGCCGGAGAACTCCAGTGCGCCCGCGACGCGGTGCAGCGGTTCCCCGACCGGGGGGCCGCGCACTACTTCGTCGCCGAAGCCCTGGCAGCCCAAGGCCGCGGTCCGGAAGCCTCAGAAGCCCTGGAAGAGGCCCTCAAGCGACCGGAGAAGCTGGCCGGCTACAGTCCGGGCGCCATGCACGGCGCTTTGGGCCTCGAGATGCTCACGCATGGATGCGGCGAGGACATCGCGGACGGGCACCTGGCCAAGGCCGTGGCTTTCTACGAAGCCCTTCCCGCGGACGAAGCGGAGGCCAACGCCATGCGTCGCCAGCAGGCCTTCTGGCTCTATGCCAACGGTGACTATCAGAAGGCCTATCAGAAGCTCCAGGACATCGACGCCGACCTGGGGTCCATCTGGGACAAAGGCTATCTCGGCGTCACCGCCGCCCTGGCGGGGAACCGGACCAAGGCCGAGGAGGTCCGGACCGCTTTCCTTGCCGGAGAGATCACTCCGCGCGCGGAGGTTCAGCACTACTGGGCGGCCCTTCTATCCGCGGCCCTCGACGAGCGTGACGCCGCGGCGGCCCACTTCAAGCAGACATGGTCCAACGTCAACAGCCACGCGGAGCCCGTCCTGCTTCTCAAGATGGGTAGCCATCCCGCTTTCCAAGAGTACGTCAAACCCCGCGGCTGACGCCGCCTCCTGGGCGCTGCAGGACAGGTCGATCGGCCCGGCCACCGCGAAGGTGGTCGGGCCTACTCTTCGACGATCACCGCAGAGCAGAGTCGTTCCACATCCACGAACATCGACTTCTGAACCGCTTCGTCCTCCATGAAGACGTCGATCAACCGATCGTAGGCTTGCACAGCCTCCGCCGGAATCGAGACCTCCTCCTGGTGGTAGCCGCCCTCGTCGACGAACAGCAGGCGCACCCGAACCTGACCTTTCTTGCTCACGCGTCACTCCCTCCGAGCCGCTTCCACTCGGGAAGAGCGGCGATGAAGATCAGGGTCGCCAGGATCGCCGAAATCACGCACCACTGGCACCAGGCGTGGATCACGTACGCCTCGAGGTACGTCAGATAGCCCGAGAAGAGCAGCGCCACCGTGGACAGTCCCACCAGCGCACGGCTCACCATGGTCGCCTGCCGGTGCCGGGGCTGGATGCCCAGGAAGGCGGTCCCGAGCATAAGCAGGTAGCCCACCAGCCCGAGGGCCGGAACGGGCAACGGACCGATCCTGGCGTACTTGCTGGACTGCACGGTGGCGCAGTCGCCCACGCCGCACACCAGGGGGCCGGTCCAGCCCAGGGAGTGGGCCAGCATGTACAACGCCACGAAGAACCCCGCCAGCGACAGGATGGTGATGGCCATCCGGTTCACTGGCGGGGCGTTGTTCTCGCTCACGCGGAGCTCCGCGAAAGGGGAGACGGGAAGATCGGAAGAACTCAGTTGCCCGGCGGCGTGCCCGCCTTCTCGGCTTCGATCTCGGCCAGCATGTCCTCGATCACGGACTGGATGCTGGGGAAGTCGTAGCTCATGAGGCGGCGAGCCATGCCTTTGCCACGGCTGATCATGAGGGTGGGCGTCTGCTGGATACCCAATTCTTCGGCCAGGCGCAGATTCGCCGACACCACGTCGGCGTACGCGTCGCTCTTCACGCAGGCCTCGAAGGCGCCCTCGTCCAAGCCGACGGCCCCCGCGAAGTCCATCAGATCCCCCTCGATGCTGGGCTTCACGGCCCAGGCGGGCTGATTCCGGAAGAGCTGGTCCTGGTACTCCCAGAATCTGCCCTGGTCATCGGCGCAGCGCGCTGCACGGGCGGCGAGGAACGAATGCGGGTGGATGGAGATCAGGGGGAAGTCGTAGTACACGAACTTCGCGATGCCCGACTGCACGAACTGGAGCTCCATCTGCGGCTTGATCTGCAGGGCGAACTGGCCGCAACCCGGGCAGGAGTAGTCGGCGAACTCCACGATGGTGATAGGCGCGTTGGCGTCACCCTTGGTGATGCCCTGGGCCAGCGACATGAGCTGAGTCGGGTCGTCCAGGCCTTCCACCACCACGGGCTCGGTGGCCGCCGCGCCGAAGGTGTTGGATCCCACGGAGTAGCCCACGGCGGCCAGGCCGACGACGGCCACGATGCCCAGGACCCAATAGAACTTCGTCATCTCGGAGCCGCCTTCGGTGCGTGACTCCCTGCGCTGTTCACCTCTGCTTGCCACAGTCGTTCCCCTACGATGGGCCGAGGCACTCGGCCGTGGTCATTCGTGTCCGATCTATTTGTACCGGACCGCCAAGATGTTCCCCGGGCGGACCCGGATCAAGCCATGCCGCACCTGAGGCGCGACCGCTACGCCGTCAGAATCGCCACCGTACCAGCAGTGTCACTGAGGTCGTGGAGCACCTCGTCGGCGCCGACCGCCGCCAGGACTTCGGCGCTGTAGCGGCCGGTGGCCACCCCCAGGGTCCGGGTCCCGCCGGCCTGCCCGCACTCGATGTCGGCAGGGGTGTCGCCCACCACCCAGACGTCCCGGGGGTCGAAGTTGACGCTCCAGGTCTCCGCCGCCCGCTGGAGCGCGATGGGTGCCAGGTGGTTGCGGATCTCGCTGTCGGATCCGTAGCTCCCCATCCGGAAATGGTCGAAGAGCCCCGCCGACCGGAGCTTCAGTTCGGCGCCCCGCACGATGTTTCCGGTGAGCAACCCCAACGCCACGTCCGCGTTTCCGGAAAGCGCTTCGAGCAACTCTCCAACGCCCGGCAGCACGTTCATGGGCTTCCGGTTCAGACGCTCTCCGAGATGGCGGAGGTACCGATCCCAGAGACGAGGAAATCCAGCCTCGATGTCCTCGTGCGCCATGCCGGTGGCCGAGAGAAGCTCGCGTGCGATCTGGGGATCGGTCTTGCCCGCGAAATTGTGGCTGTCGATGGGTCCGGCGGTGCCGAACGTCTCCAGCAGCGCGGCGTGGAACGCACCCTTGGCGGGACCGCCCAGGACCAGGGTCCCGTCGATGTCGAAGAGGAGCAGGCGCTTCATCGGTGTCCCTCGGTGACCGCTCGGACGATGGCCACCTCCAGGGCGTTCTGCGCCGCGGCCCCCAGGGCCAGGACCTCCGACGACGTCATCTCGCGGCATTCGTCGGCCGTGGAAACCGCGAACACGATGTCTCCGTCGAAAGGCGTATGGACCGGCGCGATCCGCCTGGCCAGGGCGTTGGCGGCCACGCGCGCCAGGCGCCCGAGGTCCACCCGGTTCAGGGGGGCATCGGTGGCGACCACGGCCAGCGTCGTGTTGGTGCCGGCGATGACGTCACGCATCTCGCCATGCCCACCCGGACCTGTTCCCGGGGCCCCGGGGCCGCCACAAAGCAGCGCCGCCGTATCCAGGAACGCTCCGTCGGGGCCGCGGGCGCCGGCCACGATGGACCCGGAGGCATCCACCACGTCGCCCAGCGCATTCACCACGACGGCCGCTCCCACCCTGTACTCTCCGAAGTCCTCGGCCCAGGCGCCGAACCCACCGGGCATCGCCGCCCGGGCCCCGGCCACCTTTCCCACCATGGCACCGGCACCGGCACCCACGCGCCCCTCCAGGGGCCAACGTTCGTGGGCATCCTGGCAAGCGGCCACACCGGTCTCGGAGTCGGGCTTGGTCGTGTGGTCATGAAGGTCGAAGATCACCGCGGCGGGCACGATGGGGACCTTCACCACCCCGGTTTCGTACCCGCGGTCGTGCTCCGCCAGCCAGCGCATCACGCCGTCGGCGGCGGCCAGTCCGAACGCCGAACCGCCCGTGAGCACGATGGCGTCGGCCCTGGGCACCAGATGATGGGGATCCAGCACGCCCAGCTCACGGCTCCCCGTGGCCATGCCGCGCACCTCCACCGCGGCCCGGAACGGACCGAGGAGGACGGTGCAGCCGGACTTGCCCCCGTAGGCGTGGCCGTGGCCGATGGAGACGCCCGGAACGAAGTCTCGATGGACCTCCATCACGACAGTTCGGCCAGGAACGACGGGTCCAGGTTCCCACCGCTGATGATCACCGCCACCCGGGCGCCTTTGGCGTCCACCTTCCCCTCCAGGAGCGCCGCCGTCGTGGCGGCGCCGCTGAATTCCACCACCAGCTTCTGGCGGTTCAGGAGCATGGAGGTCGCCTCGCGGATGCCGTCGTCGCTCACGGTGACCACATCGTCGAGGAGCGCCTTGGCGTGCTCGAAGGTCAACTCGCCCGTGATGACGGGGAGGAGCCCGTCGGCGATGCTGTGCACCTCGGTGAGAAGCGTCGGACAGTCGTGGTCCAGGGCCGCCCGCATGGATGCGGCCCCTTCGGGCTCCACGCCGACGACCTTGACGTGGGGGATCATGCGCTTGATGGCCGCGGCCACCCCGCTGGCCAGTCCACCGCCGCCGATGGGCGCCAGCACCAGGTCGACGTCGGGCCAGTCCTTGCCGATCTCCAAGCCCACCGTGCCCTGCCCGGCGATGATGTGCCGATGGTCGAAGGGGGGCACGATGACCAGGCCTTCCTCTTCGGCGATGGCCTCGGCCCGGCGCTTCCGCTCCACCGATGTGGTTCCCTCCATCACGACTTCGCCGCCCAGGCGCTTCGTACCGTCCACCTTCACCCTGGGCGCGGTCGTGGGCATGACCACGACCGCCCGGAGCCCCCGGAGCCTGCCCGTGAGGGCCACCGCCTGGGCGTGATTTCCCGAGGAGTACGTGACGATGCCGTTCTTCAACTGATCGTCGGACAGCTGCGACACGAAGTTGTACGCACCGCGGATCTTGAACGCGCCGGCGCGTTGAAGGTTCTCGCACTTCACGCGCACCTCCGCGCCGGTGGCATCGGACACCGCGTCGGCAGGGAGCAGGGGAGTCCGCACCGCCACGCCGAGAAGGCGGTGCGCAGCGGATTCGATCTCGGTGAGGCCTACGAGCCCCTCGCCCAGGACGTCGCTCATTCGGTGTCGTCGGCCTCCTCGGGACCCTCGGAATCTTCAACCTCGACCGCCTCGGCATCCTCCACGCCCTCCATCCCTTCGGCGTCGAAGTCCTCATCCTCGTCCTCGGCGATGAAGCGCGCCACATCCATGACGGTGTCGCCCTTGTCCACCGTCACCAGACGCACCCCCTGTGTCGCCCGTCCGATGATGCGGATCTCGTCGATGCGCTGTCGGTTCACCACGCCCTTCCGCGTGATGACCATGAGCTGCTCGTCCTCCGTCACCGACTTGATCGCCACGACCTTGCCGCTCTTTTCCGACGTCTTGAGGTTGATGACTCCCTTCCCCCCCCGCTTCTGCAGGCGGTAGGCCTCCACGTCGGTGCGCTTGCCCATGCCGTTCTCCGACACCACCAGCAGCGTGGAGTCGGGGCGGACCACGACCATGCCCACCACCACGTCGTCACCCGAGAGGTAGATGCCGCGCACACCCTCGGTGGCCCGACCCATGGGCCTGGCGTCGGCCTGGTCGAACCGGATGGCCATCCCGTTGCGCGTAGCCAGGATGATCTCCGCGCCATCGGGGGTGATCTGGACGTCGATGAGCTCGTCGCCCTGGCGGATGTTGATTGCATTGAGGCCCACCGAACGGACGTTGCCGTAGGCGGACAGCGCCGTCTTCTTCACCACGCCCTTGCGCGTGCTGAACATGAGATACTTGTCGTCGGCGAAGTCCCGCACCGGCACCACGGCGGCGATCTGCTCGTCGGCCGAGAGGTTCAGGAGGTTCACGATGGGCTTGCCCCGGCTGTTGCGGGCGCCCACGGGGATCTCCCACACCTTGATCCAGTAGCACTGGCCTCCGCGGGTGAAGATCATGAGGTAGTCGTGGGTGGACGCCACGAACAGGTGCTCCACCCAGTCCTCTTCCTTGGTGTCCATTCCCCGCAGTCCGCGACCACCCCGGCGCTGGGCGCGGTAGGTGTCCACGGGCAGGCGCTTCACATAGCCCGAGTGGGACACGGTGATCACCATGTCCTCCTCGACGATGAGGTCTTCCATGTCGAAGGAGCCCACTGCGGGAACGATCTCCGACCGGCGGTTGTCGCCGAACTTGTCGGACATCTCCTGAAGCTCGCCCTTCAGGATGCTCATCCGGCGCTCGTGGGAGTCCAGGATGTCCTGGAGGTCCTCGATGGTGGCGCGCACCTCGGCCAACTCCGCCTCGAGCTTCTCTATTTCCAGCCCGGTGAGGCGGGCAAGCCGCATGTCCAGGATCGCCTTGGCCTGGCGCTCCGAGAGCCCGAAGGTCTCCTGCAGATTCGTCGACGCGGTCTCGGTGTCGGCTGCCGCCCGGATGATCTTGATGACCTCGTCGATGTTGTCGACGGCGATCTTGAGACCTTCGAGGATGTGCTCGCGGTCCTTCGCCTTGGCGATGTCGAACTCGGTCCGCTTGACGATGATCACGTGGCGGTGGGCGACGAAGTGCTGCAGGATCTCCCGCAGCGACATCACCTTCGGCACGCCGTCGTGCAGTGCCAGGAGGATGGTCCCGAACGTGGACTGCATCTGGGTGTGCTTGTACAGCCGGTTCAGCACGACGTGGGGCACCGCGTCGCGCTTGAGCTCGATGACGATGCGCATGCCGTCGCGGTCCGACTCGTCACGCATGTCCCGGATCTCGGTGAGCTTCTTGTCGCGCACCAGCTGGGCGATCTGCTCGACCAGCCGCGACTTGTTCACCATGAACGGGATCTCGGTGACGACGATGCGCTCCGAGTTGGCGTCGATCTGCTCGATGTCGGCACGGGCCCGCATGACCACCCGACCCCGACCGGTGCGATAGGCGTCGCGGACACCCTCCAGACCACAGATGAAGCCGCCCGTGGGGAAGTCCGGCGCCGGAATGAGGCGCTCGAGTTCCTCCTGGGGAAGATCCGGGTCGTCGATGATGGCCTGCGTCGCCGCCACCACCTCGCGGAGGTTGTGGGGGGGGATGTTGGTGGCCATGCCCACCGCGATGCCCGACGACCCGTTGATGAGCAGGTTCGGGAGCTTGGAGGGAAGAACCGTCGGCTCCTCCTTCTGCCCGTCGAAGTTCGGGACGAAGCGGACGGTCTCCTTGTCGATGTCCGCCAGCATCTCGATGGCCGGCTGGGTGAGACGCGCTTCGGTGTACCGATACGCGGCCGCGGAGTCGCCATCCACGGATCCGAAGTTCCCCTGCCCATCCACCAGCGGATAGCGCAGCGAGAAGGTCTGCACCATGCGCACCATGGAATCGTACACGGCGGAGTCGCCGTGGGGGTGGTACTTGCCGAGCACCTCACCGACCACCGACGCGCTCTTCTTGTACGCCCGCCCCGGGCTGAGGCCCAGCTCGCCCATGGCGTACAGGATGCGCCGGTGCACGGGTTTGAGGCCGTCACGGACGTCGGGGAGGGCGCGCTGCACGATGACGCTCATCGAGTAGTCGATGAACGACTCCCGCATCTCGTCTTCGAGGAGACGCGTCAGCACCTTCGATCCGCCGCCGTCGCCCCCCGTGAGGTCGAGTTCTTCAGCCATGCTCAGGTCCTGATTCCAGGTTCCAGTTCGCGCCCGCGGCGGAGTGCCGGGGCGTGGATCGCATCATCGGGCCCCCCGGAGGGGCCAGTTCAATTCTTCGTCGACAACCCCGACCAGCCGCACGTATCACAGTGCCGCCGGGTGAGGTGTTCTCCCATGATCACCGAAAGGAGGCGCTGTCCTCCGCTCCGCTTGACCCGACGCGTCTGATTGCCGCATTGGGGGCACGTGCCCCCCATGGTTGCCACGTGGCGACGGCGTCGGGCGGACCACACGAGCAGAAGCCAGAGCGTCAGCCCCACCAACACGAGCAAGGCCCCCAGAACGAATCGGGTCTCCGAGACGTGAAGGGGAACACCGCCCACGATCGCCATGACGCCCGACCGGAGGCGCGCCAGGATCAACGAGAGCCCTTCGGTGGACATCTCGAGGCCGACCAGGAGCAGGAAGACGGAGCTGAACGCAAGGCCCCGCCGCATCAGGCCACAAGACTCCAGTTGGGGTCAGCCACTCGGTGCTCCTCGGACGGTCTTCCCAGGGGGGTCCGCGCCACGCGCGGGAAAAAGCCGGAAGCGCGCCGCCAACCCTCGTGGCGAGGTGTTTTGCGGGGCGCTTCCAAGACAAGGAAAAGTAACCCCGGAAGGGGGTCTTCGGCAACCGGTGAAAGCCGCTTCCCGCAAGGCTTTTCGCGCTATTTCGTGCAAACGAAAAATCAGGCTACCGCAACGAAGTCCGTCCCTTCCGTGAGGCCGCCTCCGGTGAGGACCCCGCGCAGGGTGCGGCGCCCCCCCGGCTGACCCACGGCCGCCAGGTGCACGACCCCTTGGCGGCACAGCCCCGCCGCCGTGTCCAGAACGGGGGCACCGTGGATCTCCTGGCCGATCTTGCGGGGGTCCACGTCCACGAACGCCTCCACCGGGGTGCCGGCGGCCAGAAGGGCCCGGGCGAAAGCCTTCCCAACGGGGCCCGACCCCCAGACCACCGCACCCCGCCCCCCCGCCAGCAGGGTCTTTCGGAGGTGGTGGACCTTGCACGCCAGGAAGGCTTCCGGCGCGTAGGCCCCGTGGTTCCTGGACAGACGCTCCGACCCCTCCCTCCAGCGCAGGAGCACCTCGGGAGCGTTGGCCAGGCGCCATCCTCCGCGCCAGAGGCGGAGGATCAGGTCGTAGTCCTCGGGCCATCCGCGTTCCCGGTATCCACCCACACGGGAAACGGCCTCGGCCCGGAGAAAGAACGCCGGGTGGGCCAGCGGGCACTCGACGAAGAGCTCCCGGGCCACCTCTTCCGGGCTGGAAGCGCCGTTGATCCACTGCTCGTAGCGCCGGGCCCCGTCTCTGAGGTGCCGCCTGGGGAAGTAGCGAATCCGGGCACCACACGCCCCCAGGGTGGGATCCTCCTCGAGGAGGCCCCGCTGCACGGCGAAGCGCCTGGCTTCGCTCACGTCGTCCGCGTCCATGCGAGCCAGATAGCGCCCTCGGGCCGCAGCGCGCGCCCGCTCCAGCGCCACGACGATGCCCGACGGCTCCTGGCGCAGCACCCGCACCCTCGCGTCCCGGGCGGCCCAATCGGCCAGAATGGCCGAGGTCCGATCCGTGGAGCCGTCGTCCACCGCCACCACCTCGAAGTCCCCCTCGGTCTGCGCCTCCAGCGAGGCCGCGGCTTCGGCCAGATGGGCCGCCCCGTCACGCACGGGGAGGAGGACCGAGATGGCCGGCGCCGCTCTCAGGGTCGTGCGCCCCGCTTCCGCAGGATGTGGTCGGACATGTGCTCGCCATAGGCCGCCATGGCGCCGAGACGCCAGTCCTGGCCCCGGATGGTCCCCCTGCATGCGTCCGTGCCGCAGCCGCACGTGAAGTCGGGCATGCGCTCGTCGTAGAAGGTGGCGTACTCCATGGTCACCTCCTCCCCGGCCGCGATGTCGCGTCGCGCCACCACGTCGAGCCCCTCGAGCCACGCCGAGGGGTCGCAGGAGTGGTTGATGGGACGCCAGTGCTCCGGGTCGGGGCTCCACGTGACCCACACCTCGTCGGTGAGGGGCCACGCATACCGGTCGAACCAGCCCCGCTGGGGCTCCCGCCAGGTCGTCTCCACGTGGCGACGCGTCACCAGTTGATGGGGCTGCTCCTCGAAGATGATGACCCGGTCGCCGCGGCGGATGTCCCGGGTGGCGAAGACGCCGTAGTCGCCCGGCCCCCGCGGAAGCACCCGCCAGGCCCTGCGCCTCGCCGCGTGCCGCTTCAAGGCCGCGGCCACCAGTGTCTCGGTGAAACCCCGGTGCCCCGCTGGATCATTGAGGAGGATGAGGTCCGCGCTCCCGGGGTCGGTGGGTGGATAGTAGATGCCGCAGTTCGGGTTGATCTCCAGCATGAACGGACGCCCGTCGCGGTCCATGCGGATGTCGCACCGGCCGAAACCGGCGCCGCGCATGCCCACGAAGAACTTCTCCGACATGTCCCTGACCTTGGCGTCGAGCTCGGGGTCGGCGAGGGCGAACGAGCTCAGGCCGTGGTAGTCCACCCATTTCAGGGCGTAGTGCTTGAAGGCGTCTCCCTCGGGAAAGCGGTACTCCAGCGGCTGATACGTGATGGGTCGGGCAGCGTCTTCCGGATTCTCGGAAACCAATACCGTGCACTCGGCCCCGTCCACGTATTCCTCGATGAGGGCCCCTCCGTGGGCCTTGATCATCTTCTTCGCCTGTACCCTGAGTTCCGCGGGGTTGTCCACCTTCGAGTCCCGCGTGATGCCGTTGGATGCGTAG
Organism: Longimicrobiales bacterium; assembly: GCA_035458765.1. Lineage (GTDB taxonomy): Bacteria > Gemmatimonadota > Gemmatimonadetes > Longimicrobiales > Gaopeijiaceae > SZUA-318. The sequence continues at coordinate 9,379 of DATHZE010000182.1, read as the reverse complement.
CTGTTGTGGTGCTTCACGAACATGGGGAAGCGAAGCAGGTCGAGGGCCCGGCCCAGGTCGGCGGCGTCGCGGGCGATGATGTAGGCCGGGGTGTCGATGCCCCATGCCGCACACACCCTCTTCATGGCCTCACGGGATGGCTCGTAGAACGCCGAGTCGGCACCGGTGAACGGAAGGTCCAGCCATTCCAGTGTCTGGACCACCTCGACGCCGACCCTTCCCTCGTCCCAAGCCCCGTCGCACAGATTGAAGAACACGTCGTACTTCCTGCGCGACTCCTCGATGACCTGGGCCACGGCGTATTCCTTCCAGAGCTCGACGGCCTTCCACTTCGCCTCGGGCAGGAACGGACGGGGATCACACGGCCAGTCGTTCTTGGGGAACCTCTTCGTGTTGAGGTTCTGGTCGGTGAGCAGGCAGATGCGCATCGCGAATGGGTCCGGAGGAGCTCATCGTACTTCGGCGGCTGTCGCATATGATCGGTCATGCGAAAGCCTGACGCTACCGCTTGGCCAACGCCTCGCGCAGATAGCGTCCGGTGTGACTCTCGGGAATGCTGGCCACGGTCTCGGGGTTTCCCATGGCCACCACGTCGCCGCCCCTGTGACCGGCACCCGGTCCCATGTCCACGATCCAGTCCGCCATCATCATGACGTCGAGGTTGTGCTCGATGAGAACCACCGTGTTGCCGGCGCTCACCAGACGATCCAGAACGTCCAGGAGCTTGCGCACGTCTTCTCCGGACAGCCCCGTGGTGGGCTCGTCCAGGATGTAGAGCTTCCGCCCCTTCGTCCCTCCGGCTCCGGCCAGCTCCCGGGCGATCTTCAGGCGCTGTGCTTCGCCCCCGGAGAGTGTCGTGGCGGGCTGCCCCAGACGCAGGTAGCCCAGCCCCACCTGCTGCAGATACCAGAGCGCCTTGCCGAGCTTGGGCTCGCGGATGAAGAACCGGATGGCCTCGTCCACGGTGAGTTCCAGGATTTCGGCAACGTTCCGGCCCTTGTGCTTCACGTCCAGGATTTCGCGTTTGTAGCGCTTGCCGCCGCAGAAGTCGCAGGGCACGTAGATGTCGGCCATGAAGACCATTTCGATCTCCACCTGACCCGCCCCTCTGCACTCCTCGCACCGACCCCCAGCCACGTTGAAGGAAAAATATCCAGCAGTATATCCGCGCTCCCGCGCCGTGGGCGTCTCCGCCAGAAGACGACGCACTTCGTCCCACGCCTTGATGTAGGTCACCGGGTTGGAACGAGGAGTGCGACCGATGGGGGATTGATCCACCAGCACCACCTGGTCCAGGTGGGTGAGGCCCTCCAGCGCGTCATAGGAGCCCACGGCCTCCCCCAGGTGCTCCTTGGCGCTGGTCTCGCCGCCCAACTCACGCTCGGCGGCGCGGTACAGCACGTCGTGGACCAACGTGGACTTGCCCGAGCCGGACACGCCGGTGACCACGGTGAGCGTGCCGAGGGGGATCTCCATGTCCACGCCGCGCAGGTTGTGGAGACGGGCGCCCCTCAGGGTGAGGCACGGACCGTCCACGCGGCGACGCTTCTCCGGCACCTCCACCGCGGAGCGCCCCGAGATGTAGCGCCCCGTGGCGGTGTCCTGGGCGGGCAGATCCTCCGGCGAGCCCTGGAACACCACTTCCCCTCCCTTCTCGCCCGAGGCGGGCCCCAGCTCCACCACGTGGTCGGCCACCATGATGGCCTGCGTGTCGTGCTCCACCACCACCACGGTGTTCCCGGCGGCCCGAAGTCGGACCAGAAGATCCAGGAGCGCCGTGGTGTCCTTGGGGTGCAGCCCGATGGTGGGCTCGTCCAGGACGTAGAGCGTGTCCACCAGGCTCGCGCCCAGGGAGTTGGCGAGATTGATGCGCTGCGCCTCGCCACCCGAAAGGGTCCGGGTCTGGCGCGCCAGCGAGAGGTAGCCCAGGCCTACGTCCACCAGGAAGGACAGGCGTGCGTTCACCTCCCGGAGGATCGTGGCGGCGATCTGGGTTTCCATGGCGGAGAGCCGGAGGGCGGCGACCCACGGGGCCAGGTCTTCCAGGGGCATCTCGCTCACGTCGGCGATGTTCAAGTCCATGACCCGCACGCGGAGCGCCTCGTGGCGGATGCGGGCCCCGCCGCACTCCCGGCACGGCCGAGGGCTCTGGTACTGCCGCAGGAAGACCCGGATGTACTGCTTGTAGCGCTTCGTTTCCCGTGAGACCAGGAACGGCACCACCCCGCGGAACCCGCCCTTCTTCTTGTCCGTTCCGTACATCACCTCGTCGCGGAACTTCTCCGGGAGTTCGGACCAGGGGGAATAGAGCGAGATCTTCCGATCCTTGGCGAACAGGCGGAGCTTCTCCCGCTCCTTCTTGTATCTGGGCTTCTCCCAGGGATCCACCGCACCCTCGGCCAGCGACCGCTGGGGGTTGGGCACGATGAGTTCGGGGTCGTACTCCAGGGTGGCGCCGAACCCCGTGCACAGGGGGCACGTGCCGTAGGGATTGTTGAACGAGAAGAGCTGGGGGGAAGGATCGAGGAACGTCACCTCGGGGTGGTCGGGACACCGGAAGTGCTCGGTGAACGTCAGGCGGTCCGGCACGTCGCCCTCACCCCCCGTCACCACGACCACGGCTTCGCCGTCCCCTTCCTCGAAGCACGTGCCCATGGAGTCGGCAAGGCGCTCGGCGATGTCGCCGCCGATCTTGAGCCGGTCCACCACCACGAGCACCTCCCGGGCCGCCGTGAGGTCGTGACCCAGGGCTACGGGGTCTTCCGCCTCGGGGTCGGCCAGGTCCGCCGTTTCGCCCTCCACCAGGATCCGCATGAAGCCCATGGCCCGGAGGTTCGCCACCACCAATTGATGGGTGACCTGCCCGCTACGGGGCAGAGGGAAGGCGACCTGGATGCGGGTTCCGGCCGGAAGGGCCAGGGTGCCGTCCACCGCCCCGCTCACCGTGTCGGGCTTGACCCACCGATCGCATTCCGGGCAGTGCGTGTGACCCACGCGGGACCAGAGCAGCCGAAGGTAGTCGTGGACCTCGGTGGCCGTCCCCACCGTGGACCGGCTGCTCTTGGTGGGGTTCTTCTGCTCGATGGCCACGGCAGGAGAGATCCCCTCGACCCGATCCACGTCGGGCTTCTCCATCCGGTCCAGGAACTGCTTGGCGTAGGTCGACAGCGATTCCACGTAGCGACGCTGGCCCTCGGCGAAGAGGGTATCCAGCGCCAGCGAACTCTTGCCCGAACCCGACGGCCCGGTGACGACGATGAGTCGCCGGCGGGGCAGATCCAGGTCGATGTTCTTGAGATTGTGCTGGCGCGCGCCGCGGATGCGGATGGGCTCGTCCGTCATGGGGTGGATGATATCGCTTGACCAGCGGCGGGTGCAGTCCCCATGGTGACCGACCTCCCAGACCTCAGTCCAAGGAGTCCCCCTGATGAAATCCCCCCGCACTTCGTTGGCCCTGGCAGTGGCGGGCGTCCTCGTCGCCTGCGAGGCCCCGGTCACCGCCCCCGAGCCCGAAGTCCCGCTGGCGCCGTCCCTGTCGATTCAATCCACCGCCGGCTTCGCCACGGCGGGTGGCCTGACCCTGCTCGCGTCGGGCGGAGACCTCCAGTCGTTCGTGGACAACGCCAACGCGGCGTTGGCCGCCCGTGGAGCCGCCGTCATGATCCACCACGCCGAGTGGATCGACGGCAGCGGAGACACCGACGCCGCGAAGATCGTGTTCGCCAACAACCGGACGCTGCGGCTGACGTCGCGCTGGGTGCCGGGAGACCCCCGCAGGGGCGCCGCAGGGCCCGACCTGACCCAGGGGAGCTTCCCCTTCTTTCAGGTGGCCAACGGAACCATCGCCACCGAGGCCATCATCGACGGTACCTTCGACACCTGGAATGGCGTGGGATGCTCCAACCTCACGGTGAACAAGGTGGCCATCCCCGCTGCCGTGTTCCCGTCGGCCATCCTGTCACTCGGCGGCTTCGCCAACGACGCGTTCGCCGCCGACATCTCCACCATCGGCTGGCTGCCGGGCCCCATCTTCGACGCGATCCTCGGCTCCGGCGCCAGTGCCAACGTCCTGGGCGTGACCTTCACGTTCGTCTGGCTCGCGGCGCCCGGCGTGCCCAGCGACATCGACAACGACCACAACAACGACACCGCCTTGAAGGAGGTCTGGTACAACGACGCCTTCACGTGGACCGACGCCGGCGGTGGGCCATTCGATCCCGACGTGGACATCGAGACCGTGGCGCTCCACGAGAACGGCCACACCCTCGAGCTCGGTCACTTCGGCAAGCTCACCGCGCGCTTCGCGAAGAAGGGCCTCCGCATCCAGGCCTCCCCCCGTGCCGTGATGAACGCCACGTACATCGGATCCCTCCGGTCACCGCTGCGCACGGACAGAGCCGCCCTTTGCGGTTTCTACGGTTCCTGGAACTGACCACCCCCCAGGATCGACCCGAGGCCCCGCCGGCGAACGCCGGCGGGGCCTCTTCCGTTCCAGCCCGGTCGCAACCTTCGCCGCGGTGACACGGTCCAAGAAAAGGACCCTTCAACCGACCGGATCATGGCCTCGTATCTCAGACTTCCATTCGTCGCCGGCGTCGTTCTCCTCACCGCGTGTGGTGGCGGCGAGCCCGAGAACGTCGGCCCCCTGATCACCCGGAGCATGGCCGGCGACACGGCCGTGGTCCGCACCGAGTCGGGAAGCGTGTGGGGCGTGCCGGCACGCCTGGTGCCCGAGGTGAGCATCGGCGAGTTGGAGGGAGACCTGAACTACCTCTTCGGGCGTGTCCGCTCCATCGGCGTTGCTCCCGACGGCACCGTCTACGTGGTGGACGGCCAGGGACCGGACCTGCGCTCCTTCACCCCGGACGGGCGTTACCGGCGCACGCTGGGGCGGCCCGGAGAGGGGCCCGGCGAGCTCAAGAGCCCCGACGGAGGCCTGGCGGTGCTGTCCGACGGACGGGTCCTGGTGCGCGATCCCGGCAATGCGCGGATCCAGGTCTACGCCCCCTCGGGAGACGCCCTGGAGACGTGGTCCATCCGCGGCGGATTCAATACCTCCGAGGCCCTGTTCCGTGACCGGGAGGACAACGTCTACACGCAGATCCTGGTGGACGCCGAAGCCGATGTCCGGGACTGGGTCATCGGCCTGGTGCGCATCGCTCCGGACGGCACGCCGGGGGACACCCTGGTGCCCCCGAAGAGCGGTTTCGAAGACCCCCACGTGGAAGCCAGGGACCCCGACGGACATGGCGCCTCCATCAACAGTGTTCCCTTCGCCCCGTCGGAGGAGACCACGCTCCACCCCGGGGGCTACTTCATCCAGGGGGTGAGCACCGAGTACCGTTTCGCCCTCAGACGTCCCGGCGACCCCCTCATCATCGAGCGCGTGGCGACCCCGGTGCCCGTGACCGCAGGAGAGAAGTCCGAGGACGAGTTCCGGGTCACGAGGAGCATGCGCCAAACCCAACCCAACTGGCGCTGGAACGGGCCGGCGATACCCGACGAGAAGCCGGCGTTCAGTGGGATCCTTGCCGGCCGCGACGGACGCATCTGGGTCCGGGTGCCCCGGCCCGGCGTGGAGGGCGAGGACCTCGACTACGATCCGAAGGACCCCGACGCCGTCCCGGACCGATGGACCGAGCCCGTGGCCTTCGACGTCTTCGAGGAGGACGGCACCTACCTGGGTCAGGTGGACGCGCCCCAGGGCTTCTCGCCCTATCCCACCCCTCTCTTCGACGGCGACAACGTGTGGGCCGTGACCCGGGACGACCTGGGCGTGCAGCGGGTGGTGCGGTACCGCATCGAGCTGGATCGGCCCTGAGCCGCTGACGGGGTCCCTGCGACACCGGGCCGCCGGGACCCCGAAGGCCTCCTCCTACTGGGCCGCCAGCGCCGCCCGAATCCGACCCGGCGTCATGGGCAGCTCGGTGAGCCGCACCCCGATGGCGTCGTGGATGGCGTTGCACAGCACCGCCCCCACCGCCACGATGGCCGGCTCGCCTCCGCCCTGGGGCGGCAACTCCGGGTTCTCCACGAGCAGCACCTCGATCTTGGGCACCCAGGAGAACCTGGGGATCGTGTAGGAGTCGAAGTTCTCGTTGAAGATGGCGCCCTTGTCGAACTGGATCTCCTCGGTGAGGGCGTAGCCCAGCCCCATGGTGAGGCACCCCTCCATCTGGATCTTGGCGCCCTCGGGGTTCACGATCTCGCCCATGTCCTGAGCGCAGACGATACGCTTGACCTGCACGGTGCCCCGATCCCGGTTCACCTCCACCTCGGCGAAGGCCGCCACGAAGGTTCCGGCGTCGGTGGCCAGGGCTACTCCGTACCCCTTCCCCGACGGCGCGGGCGCGAGCGGATGGCCGAACTGGTCGGCGGCCGTGCGCAGGACCCTCTTCATGCGCTCGTCGGTGAGGTTGGCCATGCGGAAGTCCACGGGGCTCATGCCCGCGGCGCGGGCCATCTCGTCCATGTGGGCTTCCATGGCCCAGATGTTCACGTTGGCCCCAGGGCCACGCCACGCGCCCACCGCCAATGGGTGGTAGGCCGGTCCCCGACCACCCCACCCCCCCGCCGCCGTGACCCGGTGGTTGGGAAAGTGGTAGCACGGCTCGGCGCTGCGGTTGCCCCCGTGCATGTTGGCGAAGTCCCAGAACGCCACGCGCTTGTCGGCGTCCAACCCCGCCGAGACCCTGACCAGCGTGGCCGGCCGGAACGTGTCGAAGAAGAACTCCTCTCGCCGTGACCAGGTGACGTTCACCGGCGCCTTGGCCAGAACCGCGAGGCGCGCGGCCTCCACGGCCTGGAGGTTGAACGTCTTGCCTCCGAAGCCGCCGCCCACGAAGGGCGTGATGACCCGGACCCGATCGGGCTCCCATCCCAGCGCTTGAGCCACCTGCCGTTGGAGGGGGAACGGCGTCTGGGTGGAGGCCCACACGGTGATGCGGTCGCCTTCCACCTGGGCCACCGCGGCGTGGGGTTCCATGGCGGAGTGGGCCACGTACCGGGCCCGGTAGAGCGTCTCCGTCACGTCGGTGGCCCCGGCTCGTGCGGTCGCGAGGTCCCCCCCCTCCGTCACTACCTGCGCCTCGGGCACGTCGGCCAACAGCTTGTCGAAGACGGTCTCGCTGTCCACGCCCTCGGTGGGTTCCTGCCAGCGGGCACGAACCTCGGCCAGGGCCAGCTCCGCCAGGTCCGGCGCCTCGTGCAGCACCGCCACCAGGTCTCCGTCGCGCACTACGCGCACGCCGTCCATGGCCTCCGCTTCAGTGGTGTCCACGTCCAGCAGGGTCGATCCGTGGGCCGGCGACCGGAGCAGCTTGGCGTACATCAGGCCGGGCATGCGCAGGTCTGCGGAGTACTTGGCCTTGCCCGTGACCTTCAGGGCGCCGTCCAGCCGGGTGGTGGCCACGCCTGACACGGTGTATTCGGACTGCTTCTGCGTCGGCGCGGTTCCGTCCACGGTGCGCTCGATACGCTTGCCTTGGACCAGGGCGCCGTACGTCACCGACCGGGAGGGCTCGGCCTTCACGTAGACCGCCCCGTCCCGGGTGCCCAGACCTTCGGCCGGCACGCCGAGGTGCTCGCTCCCCAGCTCGACCAGGATGGCCCGTGCCTCGGCGGCGGCCTTCCGCATGGGCGGGCCGAAGAACCGGGTGCTCATGGATCCAAACGTGCCCATGTCCCAGGGGCACAGGTCCGTGTCCCCCAGAACCGGATCCACCGACGTGAGGGCCACGTCCAACTCCTCGGCCAGCATCTGCGGCAACGACGTGAACACGCCCTGCCCCATCTCGACCTTGCCGGTGAAGAGCGACACGCGGCCGTCCTCGCCGATACGCAGATAGGAGTTCAGGTCCGTGGGGTAGCCCCGCACCTGCATGGTGCGCTTGGCCAGCATCTCGGAGATGTCCACGGTGAAGAGGACGATGATGCCGGAACCGGCGATCTTCAGGAAGTTGCGCCGCGTCGTCATCGGTCTTCCTCCCTCATCACCCTGGATGCCGTCTGGACCGCCTGGAGCACCCGCACGTGCGTGCCGCACCGGCACAGGTGCCGCTCGAGCCCCTCGCGGATTTCGTCCTCGTCGGGAGATGGATTGCGTCCGAGCAGACCCACCGCGCCCATGACCAGGCCCGGCGTGCAGAAGCCGCACTGGAGGGCGTCATGGTCGGCGAAGGCCTGCTGCACGGGATGCAGGCGATCCCCGTCCGCGAGCCCTTCCACGGTGGTCACTTCCTTGCCCGACACCGAACTCATGCGCACGCCGCAGGCGAGTGCGGCGCTCCCGTCGATGAGCACGGTACAGGCGCCACAGTGCTGCTCGCCGCACCCGTACTTGGTGCCCGTGAGACCCAGTTCGGTGCGGAGCACCCAGAGGAGTCTTCGTCGCGGATCCACCTCCAGATCCACAGGCTTGCCGTTGACGAAGAAGCTGACGAACCGGCGCATTGCGAACCTCCGTGTCGAGGACCCCTCACCTATGCCGACAAGGACACGCTCAGGCAAGTGTCGGTTGATGCACGCCGTCACCTTTCCGGAGGTAGTCCCCGTCCGGCCCCCTGCACAGGAAAGTCTGGCGCGAACACCGTGCCCCGCCTCTTTTTGACCAGGTTCCCTCCCCTCAGGAGCGTCTCATGGTCGGCATTTTCGCACTCTGGCTCCCCATCGTATTGGCCGCGGTCGCCGTGTTCATCACGAGTTCCGTAATGCACATGCTGCTGCCGCACCACCGGAAGGACTTCCGGAAGGTCCCGGACGAGGACGGCGTGATGAGCGCCTTGCGGCCGTTCAACATCCCGCCGGGTGACTATGTGCTCCCCAACACCGAGGGAGACACGGCCGCCATGAAGACGGATGCGTTCAAGGAGAAGCTGGACAAGGGTCCTCTGGTGGTCATGACCGTCATGCCCAAGGGGGCGTTCTCCGACATGATGGGCAAGACGCTGGCCGTGTGGTTCGTCTACCTCCTGGTGGTGAGTTCCCTCGTGGCCTACGTGGCGGAGCTCGCGTTCGGGCCGGGGGCGGCATACATGGAGGTCTTCCGCTTCACGGGCACGGTTGCCTTCGGCTTCTACGCCGCGGCGACCTGGACACAGCACATCTGGTACAAGTCTTCGGGCATGACGGCCTTCAAGTCCACGGTGGACAGCTTCGTGTACGGCCTCATGACGGCCGGTGTCTTCGGTTGGCTCTGGCCTTGACCGTCGTCCAGGCTCGCGTGAGCTTCCGCGGACCATGAACAACACGATTCGCGACCGGCACCACCATCATGACCATGCGGCCCACACGGGCGGCGGGAGGCCGGTGCGCACGTAGGACGCGAGTCCAGCGAAGCATCCCCACCGCGGCCCGATCCATCGGGCCGCGGTTCTTTTTT
>DATHZE010000181.1:0-4358 GCA_035458765.1 Longimicrobiales bacterium | reverse complement strand
CGCGAGGCTCACTCCGGGCTGGGGCGCGAGGGTCAGCGTGCCGTTCTCGACCTCCGAGCGCAGGTACGGGAGCATGTTGTCCTCCGCCGTGATGCGCAGGGTCTCGCGCCCGGTGCGCTGGATGATCACGCGGCCGGTGCCCGAGGCGACGACGGCGTCGAAGTCGGCGACCACGCGGGTCTCGCTCACCAGGTAGCCCGACCCCTCGATGGTGCCGGAATCCCGGTGGTGATCGCCGTCCACGTCCACGTCCAGCGGGATGATACACCCCGCCAACACGGCCGGCAGGACCATCCCGATGCTCTTCCACGTCGTCATCATCATCCACCTCTCGAAGAAAGGGGCCCGTCGGGCCCGCCGCCTGGATCTCAGAACTCGTAGCGCAAGCCGATGGTGGGCAGCCGCGGTAGCAGCGTCTGGCCGTCCACTCGCGTCAAGAGCATGCGGCCGTCCATGAAAGAACCGTTGTAGCCGTAGGACGCCAGGTTGGTCCGGTCGTACAGATTGAAGACGTCCAGGTACGCCCGGAGGCTGTTGCCGTGGACCACGAAATCGCGGGTCACGCGCATGTCCAACCGGTGGTAGGCCGGGAGCCGTTCTCCGCGCACGGGGCCGAAGGTCCGCCGCCAGAAGACCCGGTTCCCGTTGTCCAGCACGGTGGCATCGTACGACCAACTCGTGGCCGGCCATCCCGAGTGGTACCGCCACCCCCACGACAGATTCCACCGAGGGTCCGGCCGATACGCGACGTGCAGTCCGACCGTGTGACGTTGATCATACCGCCGAGGTACCCAGACGCTGGTCGAGCACGGCTGCTGGTATGCGCACGTCTGGGTGGCCAGGGCGGGGATCTCGTCTTCGGCCAAGGCCAGGACGTAACTGGCGCCCCAGGCCCACCGGCTTCCCTGTCGACGCTCCACGAGGAACTCCACGCCTCGGGCCCGACCCCGTCCGGGGTCGATGCGCAGGCGATCCCCCTCTGCCTCGGGGAAGATCTGAAGCTCCTGCTCCAGGTTGATGAAGCGGGGACGCTGATCCGCGATGGACCGGTCGTACACTTCGACACGTGCGTCCACGCCTTCGGCGAGTTGGTGCTCCAGCCCCAGCGCCACCTGGTCCGCGCGTTCCGCCGGGAAGAAGTCGGTCTCTCCGTCCCCTACCTCCAGCTCCTGGATCCCGTGGGACTGGAAGTAGCGTCCCCAACTGCCGCGGAGCGTCGTGCGGGGGCCCAACTGCAGCGATGCCAGGAAGCGTGGTGAAACGTCGTCGTCGTCGGTGTGGGAGACCCGGTCCCATCGAAGCCCCACCTCGGTCGTGAGGGCATCGACGGGCCGCACGCGGGCCGCGACGTACGCTCCGACCTGGTGGCCGTTCACCGCCAGGTCCACGCCCACGCTGTCCACGCGCGTGCTGGGGGTGGCATCGGGGCGAAGGAAGGACGTCCACGCGGCGTTTACGTACTCGTAGTCTGCCCGCAGGCCTTTGATCTCCCCGCCCATCTTGAGCATGGCCCGGTCGGTGAGCTCGAGGTCCAGATCATGGCGGAGCCCCACGAACGAGTAACTCCGATCGTCGGTGGCCAGAATCCGGTCGGCCATGTCGGCCCGTCCGAAGTCTTCCACCACGCCGCCCCGGTTCCGCTTCAACCGGCCCACCGAGGCTACGGTGCTCCCAGACACGCGGGGGTGGAAGTCCGCCTCCCAGGTCACCCACCCGTAGCTGCTCTCCCAGCCCGTATCCAGGTCCACCAGATCGATTTCCTCGGACTCGTGGAGCCCGAAGTCGTCGCCTGCGTGGAGCACGTGGGCGCTGACCAGGTGACGATTGTCGGGCTGGTAGCTGACCTTGCCGAACACGTCGTAGTACTGGGGCGACAGGCGCTCGTCCTCACCGATGAGCCGGATGAGGATGCCCATGAAGCCCCGCCGGGCCGAGAGCAGCCAGCTGCCCTGCCCGTCGGCGAAGCCTCCCCTGCTCATGGCGGTGACGTTGGTGACGCTCAGGCCCAGCGTGGTGCGGGTCTCGTCCACCGAAGTGCGGGAGTTCATGTCGAAGATCCCGCCCATCTTGTCGCCGTACTCGGCGCCGAAGCCTCCCACCTTGAGTTCCACGCCGCCGAGGGAGTTCAGGTCCACGATGCCCAGGGCTCCGTCCCAGTCCTTCATGTGGTAGGGCTCCACGAGTTCCAGACCGTCGAGGCGCACCGCCACCTCACGGTCCTCGCCACCGCGGATGTTGAGCTTGGTCGAGATGTCGTGGGACGCCACGCCCGGGAGGCGCTTCAGGGAGCGGAAGATGTCTTCCCCGACCTGGGGCATGGTCTGGATCTCCTCCCGTGTGAGGGTCTTCGCCGTCCCGGGGGAAACGCTCTCCAGGATGCTGAAGGTCCCGGGGGACACCAGGATCTCCGGGAGGGGAATGACGTCGCGGCCCAGCGTGACGGTGACGCGCGCCGTGTCCGATGCGGCCACCACCACGCCCTCCACCACGGTGGGCTTCCAGCCGATGGAGGAGATGGTGAGGCTGTGCGTGCCCGCCGCAACGTCCAGCAGGGCGAACCGGCCGTCATCGTCGGAGAGGACGCCGTGGCCGTCTTCGAGTTGGACCATCGCGTTGGCCACCGGTCCCCCATGGTCGCCGAGCACGCGGCCCAGGACGGTGCCGGTTCTCACGCCGGCGGAGGCCGGAGCCGTGGGCACGATCCGGATCAGGCTCCCGCTGAACCTGAACGTGAGCCCCGTCCCGTCCAGGATCCGCTCCAGGGCCTGCTGCACCGTAACCCCCTGGCAGGGGCAGTCTACGCGCCGGTCCAGCGGGAGTAGATCCGGGCTGTAGACCAGCGAGACGCCGGACAGCTGCCGCAGGAGGCGGAGCGCCTGCTCGACGCCCTCGTCCTCGACGGTCAGCTGCACGACTCCCTCCAACGGTGACTGGCCGGCCAAGGCACATGGGGTGCAGAGAAGCACCGCCATCAGTCCGGCAATCACCGCCGAAGGAAGCCGCCAGCGAAAGAACTGTCCTCCCTTACCCATCCACCCGTGCAGGCTCATGTCCGCCCTCCCGTTCTCTCGCCCTTCATCCACCTCGTCTTCCCGAGGCGCGACTTCCGCCAACCTGGCGCCTCGACCTGTACACGCCGCAGGACCGCCGTCTCTACCAATCACGGGCGGGAATGCCCTTGCTTGCGGCTGTTCCGCGGGCCAGCCATTGTTCGAAGGCATCATCACGGCGGCAGTCAGCTGCCCTGGCTGGCGTCTCCCCGAACACTCCGTTCACAGCGTCCGAACGCAGGGATGAGTTTCCCTCCGCCGGGCGCGCGGGGGCCCCAGGCGCGCAATGACCGATCGGAATCTGCCACCGGACCGCGACCTCATCGAGGGCATCCGGTCGGGCGATCCCGCTACCCTCGGCCGTCTCCAGTCCGCCTACTGGGACCTTCTGGTCCAGTTCGCCGCCCGCATACTCGATGGAAACGCCGACCCCCAGGACGTCGTCCAGGAAGCGTTCATCCGGCTGTGGACCCACCGGGAGCGGTGGGGAAGCGACGGGTCGGTCCGAGCCCTCCTCTACACGGTGACCCGCAACGCGGCGCTGGACGAGCGCCGCCGCCAGGCCCGGAGCGACCGGGCGGCGCTCAGGTCCGACACGCCCACGCCGGAGCCCGTACCTTCTGAGCGTGCGGTGGCCGACGAGTTGCGCCGAGCGGCGGCGGAGGCTGTCTCGCTCCTGCCACCCAAGCGCCAGGAGGTCTTCCGGCTCGCTCGCGAGGAGGGACTCACCTATGCGGAGATCTCGGCGGTCATGGGGGTGTCGCCCCAGACCGTCGCCAACCAGATGAGCCTCGCTCTCTCCGATCTCCGCCATGCGTTGAAGCTCCACCTGACGGAAGAGGAGCCCTCGGCCTAGACACCCATTGGTAGTCCCCCGGCTTCCCGAGCGTGTCAGGGGCGGAAGCCTGAAAGACCGGAATCCTCCGAACGCCACGCACGTGGACGAACTCATCCTTCAGTTGCTCAGCGGTAGCGCCACGACCTCCCAGGAGGAGCGGGTGCGGAATTGGCGCGCCGCGTCTCCGGGAAACGAGGCATACTTCCGGAGCATCGAGCAGGTGTGGCGAGCCACCGAGCCTGCGGTTCTCGGCACGCTCCCCGATCCGGTGGATCCGGCGGTCATCCTGGCGGCGGCACAGGAACGTCGGGGGCTCGCCGAGCCCGATGTGATCCCCCTGCATGCCCGGGGGATGGAGACCGCGCCGCGACCCTGGATCCTGCGGTGGAGTGCGGCCGCGGCTGTGGCTGCCGCCGTGGCGGCCGTCGGCCTGGGTATCCGCGTGGGAGTGCCCGGCCGGCCCCTGGCCC
>DATHZE010000180.1:0-3802 GCA_035458765.1 Longimicrobiales bacterium | reverse complement strand
GAACGCGAAGCCCCGGGATGCGGCGCGCCGGGCATACAGCTGGAGGAGCTCCGCGGTCATGTCCTCGATGGCCTTTTCCGTCTTCCGGCGGAGCGTCTTCCATCGCTTTCCCCCGATGCGGTGCACGGCAGGGGGTTCTGCGTCGTCGGTCTCGCCCACCCAGCGCTCCACCAGATCCAGACGATAGACCGGCAGGCGAAGCACTTCACCTCCGGCGTACTCGATGGCGAGGGCCTCCAACTCCTCCCCACCCACCTCGATCCGCTCGAGTCCTACGTAGCACCCCACGCCGTGGTCCATGTGCACGACGTAGTCGCCGGGATGGAGTTGGGCGAGGCTCTCCAGGGCCACCGAACCCCGGAAGCGCCGGGCTCGGCGGAGCCTACGAGCACGGCGGAAGATCTCGTGGTCGTTGAGGACCCGAAGCGGAGGCGTGGCGTCGGGAAGCTCGAAGCCTTCCGCCACGGCCCCGAGGCCCAAGCGTGTGCCCGGTGGGATTCGCTCGGGGCCGCCGAGGATCTCCTCGAGCCGCTGTAGCTGCCCGTCGTTGTCGCAGAGGAGCAGCGTCTCCTGTCCTGTCGCCGCGCCCACCCGCAGATACTCCTCGAGGCGTCCCATGTTTCGGTCCATGGCGGGAGGGGCCAGGACGAGGAGGTTTCGGCGGGGGTCGGCCTCGGGATGCAGGTGCAGGCCGGGGAGGCGAGCCAGATGGACGTTCAGTTCCTCAGGGCTCAAGAACAGGGAACCCGGAGTCGCGGGCGCCGCCCCGGAATCCACGAGGTCGGCGTAGAGTTGGGTGACCCGCTCCCAGGTTCGCCGGACCTCCTCTTCCACATCCCAGGAGCCCAGCGTCGTGACCATGGCGTCACCTGGCAGAAGCTCGAGGAGCGATCGCGAAACTTCGTCTCCGTCCGTGGCTACCCGGCGGAAGTCCACCGGTAGGATGAACGTCTCCGTCAGGTCGGCGACGGAGCGCTGGTCCAGGATTTCGAAGCTTCTGATCGACGCGACCTCGTCACCCCAGAGCTCGATCCTGACCGGGTCCCCGGAGCCGACTGAAAAGACGTCGACCAGGCCGCCGCGAACCGCGAACTGGCCCACCTCCTCGACCAGGGGGACCCGCTCGAATCCCCGATCGGTGAGGAGGTCGGCCAGACCGGGGAGATCGACGGTGTCCCCAACCCGAACCGTCATGCGGAGCCCCGCCAGGTGAGCGGGTATGGGAACGCGTTCCTGGAGCGCCCGGGGCGTGGTGACGAGAACGCGGGAGCGTCCGGAGAAGACGCCCTCGACGGCCTCCACCCTCATGGCCCCGATCTCGAGGTTCGTCTCCGATTCCTCGTAGGGCAGAGCCTCCTTCTGCGGGTACATCCGGGAAGCTCCGTCGGTCCCCAGGAGCGCCTCCAGGTCGGCCTCCGCCGCTGCCGCCTCCTTCGGCCCCCGTGCCAATGCAACGAACACCCGTTCGGGATGGCGCCTGTGGAGGGCCGCCAGCACGACACTGGTGCTCGAGCCGATCAGCCCCCCGAGGCCGTCGCGCTGGCCGGGTCCCGGGAGACGGCCGGCGAGCTCTTGGAACGGCGCGCACGAGACGACGGCGTCCAGGATCGGGTCAGGCCGAGACACCTGCCCCCTCTCCTCGGACCTCAGCTCGGCTGCGGCGCCTCCCCCACAAGGGTCCTGAGGCCGCGACGGCCGCCTCCACCAGCAGAACCAGGAGCCCCGCCACGAGAAGGCCCTGCCAGAGTTCGGGGCCCTGTCTCGCACCGAACACCGCCCGATCCCAGCTCGTGCTCCTGCGAACCACCGTCACCTCGCGTCCGATTCGGTCCCGGAGGCCGGTGGCGTCCAATGGCGTCAGGTCCGACTCGCTGGGAGGCGGGTTGACGGCCTCCACCGACACGACGGAATCCTCGGTGAGGAAGGTGTAGAAGCCAGCCTCCCCCGTCGCCCGGAGCATCCGGGTGCCATCCACCGGCAGCTCCGTTCCGGAGGGCAAGCGAACCGCGTCGGCCGAGCGCGGAGCGGCCAGAGGGTCTCCCGCCATGACCTCGCCCGCGCCCCCGCCGGGCGCCGCCCACTGGCCGGTGAACCAATCCACGAAGCGGATCATGTCCGCCGAAACCGGAAGGGAACTGGCCTCCGGGTCCAACGGCGATGCCAGAAGAAGATACCTGCGGCCCTGCCCATCGCTGCCCTCGATGGCCCAGGGCTCCCCGCCGGCCTGGGCGAGGGTGCGGGTCGGGGCGGGGGGGTCTCCTGCGAGGACCAGACGATACCAAACGCGGGTGCGGACTTCCCTGAGAGGTTCGGGGATCACCTCTCCCTCCAACCGCACCGCTCCGCCGCCTTGGGCGCGGTCGTAGCGCCAAGGGATCCCCGCCGAAGCCAGGCGTCGGTTCAGGGCGGGGAGGGCGGTGGGGTCCGAGGGTGGTACGACCAGGACGGCCCCGCCCGCCCCCAGGTCCGCCAGGGCCTCGCCTCCTGCGGAGATCAGAGCGTCCGCGTGGCCCGGCGCCGCTGGGCTCAGCCGCCCCGCCGCCTCGAGGACGCCCACCGCTTCCGTGACGAAGAGACCTGGATCTCCCGCCACGGCGACAGTCGGGGCGGGGCGGGCGCGGAAGGCGAAGTACCGACGATCGTCGCCGCTGAGGTCGTCAGGGTCGGCGTCCACCGTCCCCAGGACCCAGCCTGCCGGGGCGGACGGAAGCGGAAGTGCCAGTGACGCGCCGGGAGGAACCGCTCCCGCGCCCCGAATCCGACCATCCAGGGTGAAGCGCACCGGGATCGGCACCGTATCACCCCCGATGGCCCGAGACGCCTGGAGCGTGATCTCGGTTCGCTGGCCCTGGAGAGGCGGGAGCCCCCCTCCAACCACGACACTGACGATCCCCCGGTTTTCAACGGGGGACTCCTCCGCAGCCCAGACCACCACGGGAACCTCACCTGCCGGGGCCGTGACGTCCGAGAACGCGGTGGCCTGGAGATCCGAGATGAGGTGAATCTCGGCGGCCCTCATGTCGGCAGTGCTCACGAGCTCCATGGCGTGAACCAGAGCGGCAGAGAGGTCACCCCGCGCCGCGGTGGGACTCGCCTGCTCGATGAGGCGCCTGGCCTGGTCCGGGGTACCGGGGACGGAAGCCTGCCACGGCTCTCCCGCCCTGATCACCCAGATCCGGTCGGCCTCGTTGCTGACCGCGAGGGAGCGCAGAGCCACCGCCTTGAGATGGTCCAGGGTGCGTTCCTGGCCCCGGACCAGGCCTGAGCTCAGGGAGTTGTCCAGGACGATGGCCAATGCCGTGGGGGCATGAGCCGCCCCCGGTCCACGGAGGAAGAGTCGCGCTCCGGCTCCGACCAACAGCACGATGGCCGCGATGCGCAGAAGCAGCAGGACGATCTGGCGAGCTTTGATCTTGCGAGCGTGCTCCCGCTCGGTGCGCTGCAGATAGCGCAACGCGGGGAAGGTGAGCCGCCGGGCCTGCTGCCGGTGGAACAGGTGGAGGAAGAGGGGCACGCCGACGCCCAAAGAGGCGATCAGAAAGAGGGGATTGAGGGCGCCCATCCTACCCGAGTCGCTCCCGCTTCCTGAGATACGCCCGGAGGGCCAGTGAAAGCGGGCGGTCCGTGTCCACCACAGCGTAGTCGATGCCATGGGGTCGGAGGGCCCGTTCCCATTCGGCCAGGGCCGCGGTCACCGCTTCCCGGTACTCGGAGCGGATGTCCGCCACGCTCACAACCAACTCCTCGCCGGTCTCCGGGTCGTAGAAGCGGGCTTCGGAGGCTGCGGGGAGCTCCCGTTCCC
>DATHZE010000179.1:0-2738 GCA_035458765.1 Longimicrobiales bacterium | reverse complement strand
GTTATGCGGTAGGCTCCTTCCACCCCCTGCAAGCCATCTCGCATCCGGTGACCGGAGCGGAACGCCTTCCGGGATCGTACGTGGCGGTGACCGGAGCGCCCCAGGCAGTGGCGGTGGCCCGCCGGTTGACGGCATCCCTCGGGTCCTCCATCCTCACCGTGCCCGAGGCACGGCGGCCCCTCTACCACGCTGCCGCCGTCATGGCGTCGAACTTCCTGCCACCACTCATCGACGTCGCATGTCGACTCCTGGAGCGAGCCGGTGTCCCCTACGATGAAGCGCTTCCGGCTCTGCTTCCCCTGGTACGAGGCGCCTTGAGCAACATCGAAGAAGGGGGGTTGGACTCGTCCGTCACGGGCCCGATCCCGCGCGGAGACGTCGAGACCGTCGACCTGCATCTCCGGGCTCTGGACCCCCATGACAGGCGCTTGTACGCCATGCTGGGGATTGAACTCGTACGTATCGCCGGACCCATGATTCCCGAGGACGCACTCAAGGAACTGCTGGAGCGGTTCGAGACCGAGATCGACGCATGATGATGCGACTCTATGTGAACATCGACCACGTTGCCACCGTCAGACAGGCGCGGCGCGCCGACGAGCCGGACCCGGTTCGGGCGGCGGTCTTGGCGGAGTTGGGTGGGGCGGATGGTTTGACCGTGCACCTTCGTGAGGACCGGCGTCACATCCAGGACAGGGACGTCCGTCTTCTCCTCGAGACGTCCCGCTCCGGGGTGAACCTGGAGCTGGCCGCTTCCCGGGAGATTCTGGAATTGGCCTGCGCCTGGGGCCCCAAGCAGGCGACGCTGGTTCCGGAAAAGCGCGAGGAAATCACGACAGAGGGTGGCCTCGACCTGTCGGCGGCGCGGCGCGAAACCACGGCTCACGCGTTGCTGCGCCTCAAGGAGGCAGGCATCCGCACGTCCCTGTTCATCGATCCCGACGAGGAGGCCATCCGAGCCAGCGCAGACCTGGCTGCGGACGCGGTGGAACTCCACACGGGTGAATACGCCAACGCCCGGGGGGAAGAGCGGAACGAACAACTCGCCCGCCTCCTGCGCGCAACTTCCCTGGCGCGCAGGCTGGGGCTGGACGTGCATGCGGGTCACGGACTGACGTACGAGAATGTGACGCCGGTCGCGGCCATTCAGGAAATCGAGGAGCTCAACATCGGACACAGCATCATCGCCCGTTCTTTGTTCACCGGGCTGGAGGCTGCCGTTCGTGAGATGGCGACGCTCATCCGAAGGGCGCGGGCCCCCCGGTGAGAAAGCACCTCGGCAAGACCTTGTTGGGGCTGGGGGTCACCGTCACCGCTCTCTGGTACGTCCTCCGCGGGGAGGACTTCGGAGAGATCATCCTCCAGATGCGTCGTGGGGACCCCCTTCTGCTGCTGGCCGCCGTCGCCGTGGCCACGTTCGGTTTCCTCATCCGGGCTCTGCGCTGGAAGGTCATCCTGGCCCCCGTGAAAGCCGACACGACGCTCCATTCACGGTTCGCTGCCGTGTGCATCGGGTTCATGGCCAACAACGTTCTGCCCGCGCGGGTGGGAGAATTCGCTCGAGCCTATGCGTTCAGCCGCATGGAGCCCGTGAGCGCCAGCGCCGCCTTCGGGTCGTTGGTGGTGGAGCGCTTCCTCGACGGCATCGTGCTTCTCATCCTCCTGGTGGTGCCGCTCTACCTCCCGGGATTCCCCGAGGGTGGGGTGATGTCGTCGGGGATGGGCTTGGTGATCCTGCGCGGGGGGAGCCTGGTCGTCGGGGTCATGATGGTGGTGCTGCTGGCCATGGCCGTTTGGCCAGAGGCTCTCGTCGGGATCGCGGAACGGATCGGCGCCTTCCTGCCTCGGGCCGTGGCCCGGCCCCTGGTTGATTCGCTGAAGGCGCTCCTGGATTCCATGGCGGTGCTCCGCTCTCCTGCGCTGCTTTTCCTCAGCTTTGCGTGGACGCTGTTCTTCTGGCTCTTCCATGGGATTTCGTTCTGGCTGGCCATGCTGGCCTTCGGCATCGACACCGGTCTGGTTTCGGCCTGGTTCACGGAGGCCGTGGTGGGGTTCGGCGTGGCCGTCCCCGCCGCGCCCGGGTTCATCGGGACCTTCCACGCCTCGGCGGAATTCGCCCTCACCAACGTGTACGGCGTGGAATCGTCCCGGTCGCTGGCGTTCGCCTTCGGATATTGGTTCGCCGGGTGGGTGCCCATCACCGTCATCGGCTTCTGGTACGCCTGGAGGCTCGGCCTGTCCCTGGGTGAGGTCGGGGCGGCGGAGGAACGGGTCGAGGAGGTCATCGAGGGCGAGCATCCGACCCCGAGCATGGTAGGGAAGGGGGACGGGTGACGGCGTTCAGGGCCTGCCTCGTCCGGGCGCCCGCCAAGGTCAACCTGTACCTCGAGGTGGGCGGGCTCAGGAACGACGGGTTCCATGACGTCGATACCCTGTTCCAAGCGGTCTCCCTCTGGGATCAGGTTCGCGTCGAGCGCGTGGCCTCCGGGGTGAGCCTGACGGTGCTCGGACCGGATCTCGGTCCCGCGGACGACAACCTGGCCGTCCGGGCCGCCCGGCTCTTTCTGGACGAGGTCGTTTCCCGTGAGGGCGTGGCCCTCGAGCTCACCAAGGGCATTCCCGCGGGGGCGGGCCTCGGCGGCGGTTCCTCGGATGCGGCGGCGGTGCTTCGGGGAATGAACCACCTCTGGGATCGACCGGTGTCGCCGCGCCGGTTGGCCGGCATGGCCGCATCGCTC
>DATHZE010000178.1:0-36043 GCA_035458765.1 Longimicrobiales bacterium | reverse complement strand
CCCTTGAGGCCCACGCAGGCGCCCACCGGGTCGATGGCCTCGTCCCGGCTCGACACCGCGATCTTCGTGCGCCCCCCCACTTCCCGGCTGATGCGCTTGATCTCGACGATGCCCTGGTAGATCTCAGGCACCTCGAGCTTGAAGAGAGCCGCCACGAAGAGCGGGTCGGCGCGGGAGAGGATGAGGCGCGGCCCCTTGGGCGTCTCCTCGACCTTCTTCAGCACCGCTCGGATGGGATCCCCCTGCCGGAAGCGCTCGCGAGGATTCTGGTCCTTCCACGGAATGATGGCTTCGGCGTCCTTGTGACGGTTGAGCATGAGAACCAGCTTGCCCCGCTCGATCTGCTGGACCTCACCCGAAAGGAGCTCACCCACCCGGTCAGCGAACTCGTCGCGAATCCGGTCGCGCTCGTTCTCACGAACGCGCTGGACGATTCGCTGCTTCACGGCCATCACGGCGTTCCGCCCGAACTCGGCGAAATTCACCGGGACTTCCATGACGTCGCCTACTTCGAAGGTGTCGTCATCCCAACGGGCTTCTTCCAGAGCGATTTCGCAGGAGGGGTCCTCCACCTCTTCAACGACCCGGCGCAACACGACGATATCGAACTCGCCGGTGTCCTCGTTGATGGAAATCTCGGCCTGGACGTTGGGTCCATGGATGCGCGCAAGCCCCGCAAGGATCCCATCTTTGATGAGATCGTTCATTTCCTCCGGGGACAGGCTCTTCGTCGAAGCCACATCCCTGAAGGCCGCTACGATCTGGGCGGCGTTGGGCATCGTTCCTCTCTCACTTCCACGTGAAGACGAGGTTGGCCCCCGCGATCTTCGCTCGCGGAACCCTCACCTCGTCGCCGTCGGGCAGCCGCAGGCAAACCACCTGGGCCCCGTCTCGTTCTTCCATTCCCAACAGTTCACCTTCGAGCCGCCGGGCTTTGCCCGCGAGGACGTCGTGGCCCTTCAAGGCCACCCTCTCCCCCCGGAACCGATCGAAGTCACTGTCTCGCACCAAGGGTCGATCCACCCCCGGCGACGACACCTCCAACACGTAATTCTCGGGAACCTGATCCGCTTCGTCCAACCATGGTTCGAGGCCCCGACTCACCCTGGCACATTCGTCCACGGTGACTCCATGACCGGGCGTGGAACCCGCCCGGTCGATGCGCACCCTCAGGGCCGGACGCCGCGCACTCCCACTCCAACGCACTTCAACGAGCTCGAAGCCGAGGGCTTCCACCCTGGCCTCCAACTCCCGTTCGATTTCGGGGATGGGCCGCATCCGCGCTCCGTCAAACACCAAGACCATACCGAATAAAAAAGCGGGGGCCACCAGCTCCCCCACTTCGCATACACTGCCCCCGCGGGCAGCTCTGCCGGTCACAGAATATAGAAGAGGCCCGGTCCTCCCTCAAGGGAGAGGGCCCAGGCATCCCTGGTTCATCCCCCCGGAACCGTCCGTACGATCAGGCCTCCTCACCCCCGGACTCGCCTTCGTGTTCGGCTTCCCTGGCGGCCCGCCCGCCGGCGAAACGGGCCTCCAAAGCGCTGAGGCGTTCCTTGATCCCATCCACGGCGGACGCCAGCCCATCGAAGTCCTTCTGGCTGACGAAGTCCAGCCTGTCCCGGGCGCCTTCCGCCGCGTCCTGGGCCTTGTGGAGCGCGTCCTTCATCACTTCCTTGGCCCGCTCGGCCGAGAGGTCACCGCGCTCTCGCGCTTCGTTGATGGTCTCTTCCAGCGCGTCCTTGAACGCCGAAAGAACCCCGATACCCTGGCGAATCCCGTCGGACACCTTCTCTCGAGCGCTCTTGTTGTCGTCCGTCATGGTCTTCAAGTCCTTGTCTCGTGCCTGTCAACGCGGTTGCGACCCTTCCGCTGTCCAACCCTACGCTCCTCGACCCCGCAAGGTTCAATCCACGCGTTCGATGTGGGCGCCCAGAGACCTGAGCCGCTCGTCGATCCGTTCGTACCCACGCTCGATCTGCCGGATGTTCTTGATCCGGCTCGTCCCCTCGGCCCCGAGAGCCGCGATGAGCAGCGCCATCCCGGCCCGGATGTCGGGGCTCTCCACGATACCGCCGGTGAGGCTTGAGGGACCCACCACGACCGCCCTGTGCGGATCGCACAAAATGATTGAGGCACCAAGCCCTACGAGCTTGTCCGTAAAGAACATACGGGACTCGAACATCTTCTCGTGAATGAGCACCGTCCCCGTGCACTGCGTCGCGGTGACGAGCGCGATGGAGGTCAGGTCGGCCGGGAAGGCCGGCCACGGGCCGTCGTCGATCTTGGGAACGTGCCCGAAGGCATCCTGACGGATCACGTGCTCCGCGCTTCCATCCACGTGGAGGTCCGTTCCCCGCACCGAGCATGTCACTCCGAGCCGTCGAAACCCCAGGAGGGTCGAGTCGAGATGGCCCAGAGGAGCGCCTTCGATGACAAGGTCACTTCCCGTCACGGCGGCCAGCCCGATGAAGGACCCCGTCTCGATGTGGTCGGCCCCGATGGTGAACCGAGCGCCTCCCAGGGACGTCACCCCTTCGATCTCCAGGATGTGCGTACCGATCCCCGAGATCCGCGCCCCCATCGCGTTGAGCAGATTGCACAGATCCTGCACGTGGGGCTCCGAGGCGGCGTTGCGCAGCCTCGTGGCCCCCTGGGCGAGGACGGCGGCCATCACGGCGTTCTCGGTACCGGTCACCGACGGCTCGTCGAGGAAGATGTCGGTACCGATCAGGGCTTTGGCCCTGATGGAGAAATCCCCTTTCAACTCGACTTCCGCACCCAGGGCCTCGAACGCCAGAAAGTGGGTGTCCATGCGCCGCCGCCCGATGACGTCCCCTCCGGGGGGAGGCAACTGCACGTGACCGAAACGAGCCAGCAGCGGCCCCGCGAGCAGGAGCGAAGCGCGGATGCTCTCGGCCGCTCCGCGATCGATCGCGTCCACCCGGATCCCTCGCGGGTCAACGGTGACCTCGTTGTCTCCCACCCAGGCCACCGAGGCCCCGAGCGACGCCACGATTTCCAGGAACGTCTCCACATCACGGATGCGGGGAACGTTGTCGAGGGTCACCGGGCCTTGTGCCAGCACCGTGGCCGCGAGACAGGGAAGTGCTGCGTTCTTGTTGCCAGCGGGGCGGATCCGGCCCGAGAGCCGGTGACCGCCCTCCACCATGAAGGTCGGCATTCGATGGGAAGGGGACGGGGTCTGCCAGAGTAGAGCCGAGGGGGCGAAAACCTTGTCGACGACCCCGGCCGGGGCGTCTCGAAGATACCCCGGCGCCGCCACCTCCGCCAACCGCTTCATGGTCACTCCCTCTCACGCGGGCGGCCGCCGCCGTTCCGGGCGTTCCCGGGCGCGCGGCACGACCGCCCCCCACCTGCTCCTTCCCCTTTGCAGAATTCATGCCGTCGCCTTGACCCCCCCTTCCCTCGCGTCTACAATCGCGGCGTGGTCTCTCCCATCTCGATCAGGGACGATGCATGCGCCTGAAAGACTTCCTTCGAGCCGACTTCGTTCTGACTCGGCTCCAGGCCAAGGACGTGATAGGGGTTGTCGACGAGGTCGCTGCCCGAGCCGAGGCCGTTGGGGTCGGCCCAGCCAGGCTGATCCAGGAGAAGCTTCTCGAGCGTGAGAAAGTCCATCCCACCATCATGGGTTCGGGCTTGGCGATACCCCACGCCACGGTTCCAGGACTGCCCGCCCCTGTCATCGGGGTGGCTCTGGCCGGGGATGACCCCGTGGTCTTCGGAGCGCCGGACCAGGATCCGGTCAAGGTGTTCTTCGTCCTGCTCTCACCCCCGGGTCACGAGCGGGAGCACGTGAAGCTCCTGGCCCGCATCTGTCGCCTCGTGCGGCACGAGGGCTTCATGGAGAGCCTGGATGCGGCGGTCGATGGGACGGAGGTCGCGCGGATCATCGAGCACGTCGATGCGCAACACGTATGAATGAAGCCGCGACCCGGCTTGTCGTGGCGGTCATCAACGACCCCGAGAAGCTGGATGAGATCCTCTCCGGATTCGTCGAAGTCGGGGTGACCGGCGCCACCGTGATCAACAGCGAGGGAATGGGGCGCCTGTTGTCCCATGACATCCCCATCTTCGCCGGCCTTCAGACGCTCATATCGGGCTCCCGTCCGCAGAACCGGATGATCTTCAGCGTGGTGCCGACCCTCCTCGTGGACCCCGTCGTGGAACTCCTCCAGGAGATCTGTGGGAACCTGGCGTCCCCGGCAACGGGCATCGTCTTCGTTCTGCCGGTGGACCGTGTGGTGGGGCTTGCTCCGGAACTCGGGGACACCGGAAACCCCATCTGATCGGGGTCACATGGATCCCCTCCTAGGCACCCTCGTCCTGATCCTCCTGGCCCTGGTCGGGTCCAGGCTCTCCTTTTCCACCGAGCGAGTGCCGCAGGGGCCCCGGCTTCTGTTCAGAACCGGGACACACTTTCTCGTCCTGGGATTCATCGTGGGACCCTCGGGGCTGGGGCTTCTCACCGCTGAGTCCGCGGTGGGACTTTCGCCTATCCTCGCCCTGGGCCTCGGTTGGGTAGGCTTCCACTTCGGTCTTCAGTTCGACCGGGAGAGCCTCGCGCACTTTCCCTGGAAGTACCACCTGCTGGCGATGGGACAAGCCGCCGTCACGTTCGGCCTCTTCCTGGGGATGGGCTACGCCGCTCTGCGATTCCTGGGAGTGGCCGAGGACGCCTCACCGGTCCTTCTCGTGGGGGCAGCCGCAGCGGCCTCGGTCACGACCCCGGCATGCATCGCCATGGTCTCGTCCAACTTCATGGTTCGGGGCGATGTCCGGGACCTGCTCTTCTTCATCGGCTCCCTGGACGCCGTCGTGGGAATCGTGGCTCTGCAGGTGGCATACTCCATATTCCGCCCGACGGTCGCCGGCACGGGTTCCAGCGAACTCTCCCCCGTCGCGCTGGTAGGGGTGGCCGTGGGTCTTGGCGTGGTCCTCGGCATCATCTTCGTGTGGCTCGTCAGGAGGAGGCCCGCCGCGGAGGAACTGGTGCTGTTCGTTCTGGGGATCTGCGCCCTGGCGGCCGGATTGGCCCTTCAATGGGCGCTCTCGCCCCTGTTCGTTTCTCTCGTGATGGGTGTTGTGGTGGCGAACTGGGCGAGTCACCGTCAGCGCGTCTTCAACCTGTTGGAGCGCTGGGAGAAGCCCGTCTACCTGTCGTTCCTCATGCTCTCCGGAGCGCTGCTCCAGACTCCTTCCCCGACCCTGGTGGCTCTCGCCCTGGGATACGTGGCTCTCCGAGCCATCTCGAAGTCCGCGGGGGCCGCAGCCTTGGTGAGCGTGATCCCCTTCGGATTCGACGTGCCACGACGCCTGGGGCTCGGCCTCATACCCCAGGGTGGCATCAGCCTCGCCATGGCCGTGTCGGGAGTCCTCACCTACTCCACCCTGGAATTTCGGGGCAGCCCCGTCGGAGGCGCGCTGTTCACCGTCATCGTGCTGGGGGTGATGACCTCCGAGTTGGTCGGCCCCTTCCTCACGGTCCAGCTCCTCAGGCGCGCCGGTGAGATCGCACCCCAGGTCGAGGCCGCCCTGGCCACCGGCGACCAGCGCCACGCCGAGCGGGAAGCGATCCGCCACTCCACTCACTCCCGACGGGCGCGAGGAGATCCTCAACCATGACCGCAAGCGCCACCCTCCACGTGCAGCTCCACCAAACCTCCCCTGCCCTGGGCGACGTGGCGACCAACCGGGACATGCTGGAAAAAACCGTGGCGGACTCACGGGCCGACGTGGTGGTCTTTCCCGAGCTTGCGCTCACCGGGTACAGCCTCGGACATCGGGCCAGGGAACTGGGCGCGGACCTGGGGGGAGGACCACCCGTCAACCTGCCGGACCAGGGGCCCACGGCGATCTACGGCTTGGTGGAACGGGGTGAAGACCACCTGACCTACAACGCCGCCGTCGCGCAAAGGGGGTCGTCCCTTCTTTCGGTGCACCGGAAGGTCTACCTGCCCACCTACGGGACCTTCGACGAAGGTCGGATCTTCGCCGCCGGACGGCGCTCCGTCAGGCCCTTCGTACTGGCCGAGGGTTGGCGGGCGGGCCTGCTGGTGTGCGAGGATTTCTGGCATCCGGCCCTGGCGTACCTCCTTGCCCTCCAATCCGTGGACGTGCTCGTGGTCCTGGCTGCGGCCCCCGGTCGGGGCGCCCCCACGGCCGGCGAGGGCGCACGATTCGGGTCGGCGGACAGCTGGGACATCCTGGCCCGGAGCACGGCCCTTCTCCACGGCATGTACGTGGTCTTGTGCAACCGCGTCGGGATCGAGGACGGTGTGACTTTCGCGGGCGGCTCCATGGTCGTGGACCCCATGGGCCAGGTCCTGACCCGGGCACCGCAGGGAGACGATGCCACGCTGGACGTGCAGATGGAGCGCGATACCGTCGCCCGTGCCAGGCAGCCCTACGCCCACCTTCGAGACGACGATCCGGCGGTGACGCTCCACACGCTGGAGAGGATCCTGAGGGAGAGATGAAGAACGAGGCGGAACGCCAGGGTGGAATCGTCGCGGCCGTCGTTGCGGCGGAGGTTGCCCGCACCCGGTGCCGCGGGGTGGTTCTTGCCTCACCGCCGGGACCGGAAGCCGACCTGCTGGAGCGGTGGCTCACCGCAACCGTGCCTCTTCGGCGCCCGGACCCCGGAGCGGTGTCCGACGTAGCCGGGGCGCTGGCCTCGGTGGGTGCCCCGGGTGCTCACGTGGAGGCGCTGGCTTGGCAGGCGGTCGCGCAGGCGCAGGCCCTGTCTCAGGGGCTCCTTCTCCTGGGCACCACCAACAAGACCACGCTGCTCCTGGAGGACGCCCCCCTCCCGGCCCGGGTGCTGCCCCTGGGGGACGTGTGGGCGACCGACGTGAAACGCTGGGTGGGACGAGCGACGTTGCCGACGGTGCTTCGCGACGCCACCGACGCACAGGCATCCGCCGTGGAGAGATCTCTCGGCGATTATCTTCAGGAGGGCGTCGCCCGGGACGTCGCCTTCACCGCGATCGGTGCCCTGGCTCCCCTCGTTCTCGCGGCGCTGGACGGCGCGGAGCGCAACCGAAGGGGCCTGCTGGTCCCGAAGCTCCAGAAGTGGACCGTGGGAGCCGACCTGGCTCGATGATATGGACATCGGTTAGACTTTTTCCATGGAACTGTCCCTGCTGAGCGCCGCCCAGTCCGCCGCTGCGGACACGGTTGTCGCGCTCCAGGTCCGGGGCGTCATCGCCCAGGCCGCCGACATCGCCGTCCTGTTGGCCGCTGCGTCCTTGACCGTGGTGGCGGTGTACGTGGTCATGGCCATGGCCCAGTTCAGACGGACCCTCAAGGAACTGCGCCGATCGGTTCACCAGAACCTCGGTCCGGTTTCCGACAGGGCGCGCTCCATCTCGGACAACGTGCAGTTCATCACCCAGGCAGTCCGCGGTGACGTGGAGCGCCTCAATGCTTCGGTTCAGGCACTCACGGCGCGCCTGCACCAGGCATCGGACCACATGGAGGATCGCATCGAGGAGTTCAATGCGCTCATGGAGGTGGTCCAGGGTGAGGCCGAGGACATCTTCCTGGACACCGCCGCCACCGTGCGGGGGGTCCGGGAGGGAGCCCGTTCCCTGGGCACCCGGGGCCCCGGCCCCCCGGACGACCTCGAACAAAGTGCGGAGATGGATGCGCTCCCCCCGTCCGTCGAGGGCGAAGCGGCGACCCCCGGCGATCGCTGATCTCTCCCGTGGCTTCGTGAAGGTCCTCGGCCCCTGTCTCGTCGCCCTCGGGTGGCTGGCGCTCAGGCCGGAGCCGGTGTGGGCATGGGGACCCGCGACCCATGTCGCCCTGGGGGAGGTCCTGCTGGGAGCCCTCTACCTGGTTCCCCCCGCGGTCCAGGCTCTTCTGGAGCGCTTCCCGCTGCACTTCCTCTATGGCTCCATCGCCGCGGACATCTCCCTGGCCAAGAAGTACGTGCCGGAAGGACGCCACTGCCACAATTGGGACGTAGGCGAAGAGATCCTCTCGTCCGCCGACTCCGAGCCCCTGGCGGCCGTCGGATACGGGTACCTGGCCCATCTGGCGGCCGATACCATCGCCCACAACATCTTCGTACCACGACAGCTCCTTCTCACCAGTACGACCCAGGCGCTGGGCCACACGTATTGGGAGCACCGGATGGACATGCACGTGGGCGATGAGTTCCTGGGCAAGGCGAGACACCTCGTGATGGACAACGACCACTCGGAAGCGGACGCCCTCTTCGACGACGTTCTGAGTCGGACCATCTTCAGCTTCAGGACGAACCGCCGGATCTTCCGTGGCATGATCCGTTTCCAGGGGCACGATCGCTGGCAGCGCATCTTCGAACGGGTGCTGGTCAACTCGCGGTTCGACCTGCCGGACCCCGAGGTGGAGCGGTATTTCCAGCTCGCGTTCGACTACGTGGTGGGCTATCTCGGGGACCGCGGAACGTCGCCTGCCGGTGCTTTGGACCCCGTGGGCGATATCCACCTGCGCCTGGCCAAGAAGGTCCGACGCCTGGCGCTGGCGGACCGCAACGCCGCCCGGCCCGAGATCCTGGCGGAGATGGCTGACGACTTCTTCCCCTTCCCGGAGGCCCCGCTGCGCTACTGGCCCCAGGTGGAGGACGAAAGCTTCGCCGGCGGGATCACTGTCCGTCCCGGGCGGGTCGCCATTGGAACGCGAGGACCGAAGACGCCTCGACGGTGACAGTCGTCGCTTCGTGCGCACCCCTCGCGCAAAACCGACAACAGCTGCGGCTCGAGGTCCGACGGGATGGATCCCATCGCGCCGGAGGGCTTCAGGGCCAGTCCTTCTCCAGATTCGCGTATCGGACCAGCAGCTTCTTCCGCCCTGCGTCGTCGAAGTCCACCGCGACCTTCAAGTCCCGCCCGAAGCCCGTGATCTCGACGACGGAGCCCGACCCGAAGGTCGGATGGACGACGCGTTCGCCCTTCACGTAGCGGGGCAGATCCTGGTTCACTCCAGCGTCGGCATCGGGTTCGTAGTCGACATCCGGCGCTCCGCCCACGCCGCTGCCGATCGGGTCCTCGCGCCGACCACTCCGGTACCCCCGGTGCGGCGTGGACGCAGCCGCCAGGCGCAGGCGGTCGCTCAGGCGCCCCTCACGAAGTTCCTGAGGGATGGCATCCACGAACGAGGACAAGGTGCCGAACGTGAAGTCCCCCGCTCTGCGACGCTGCCGTGCCCAGACGAGGTTCAACTTGTCTTCGGCGCGAGTGATCCCGACGTAGAAGAGCCGACGCTCCTCCTCAAGCGTCGCCGGGTCGTCATAGGCTCGTGCCAGCGGAAACAGGCCATCCTCCAGCCCGGCGATGTAGACGATCGGAAATTCGAGACCCTTCGCGTTGTGGAGGGTCATGAGCGTGACCGTGTCCGCCTCCGGGTCCAGCTTGTCGACATCGGCCACCAAGGCCACCTGTTGGAGGAACAGGTCCAACTCGGTGAAGCCGTCCACCTCATCCCCCCCCAGGGAGTCCACCAGATCGGCGTCGAAGTCGAGGGCGCCGGCGATGAGCTCGGCCACGTTGCGCGCCCGATCCTCTCCGTCGGGTCCTTCGTTGGTCAACTCGCGGGCGAGATCCAACTCATCCACCAACTCTTCCAGGAGGATGCCCACGCGCGCCTGGACCGCCCTGAGGGAGTACTTCTGGATCAGCGTCGCGAAGGTCTTGAATCCCCGCACGCCCCCGGCGGGGATGCCTGGGGCCTCGTCGGCCCGGGCCGACGCCTCGAGCAGCGTCAAGCCTTCAAGGGACGCCCACTCGGTCAAGCGTTCCTGCGAGGTGTTGCCTATGCCCCGTCGCGGGTAATTGACCACCCTGTCGAACGCCCCGGCATCGCGAGGGTTGGAGATGAGGCGGAGGTACCCGAGTACATCCTGGATCTCCCTCCGTTCGTAGAAGCGCACGCCTCCCACCACCTGGTAAGGGATCCCTCCCCGGCGGAAAGCGTCCTCCAGTGCCCGCGCCTGGGCGTTGGTCCGGTAGAGCACGGCGAAGTCCTGATACTGACGGACCGGCTCGTCGGCGAACCGGGTCTCGATATCCCCGACGATCCAACGTGCTTCGTCTCCCTCGTCGAAGGTCTCCACCAGAGAGAGGAGCTCACCTCCCTCCCGATCAGTACGGAGTGTCTTCCCCTTCCGGTTGACGTTTTCGGCGATGACGGCGTTCGCCGCCGAGAGGATCTTCGGCGTTGACCGGTAATTGCGCTCCAGGCGTACGACGTGAGCGCCCGGAAACGTCTGCTCGAAGTCGAGAATGTTCCGGATGTCGGCGCCTCGCCATCCGTAGATGGACTGGTCGTCGTCACCCACCACCATGAGGTTTCCGTGCTCTTTGGCCAGAAGCTCCAGGAAGCGGAACTGGGCGCGGTTCGTGTCTTGGTATTCATCGACCAGGACGAACGCGAACCGTTCCCGGTACGAGGCCAGGAGTTCGGGGTTCTGCTCCAGGAGTTCGACCGGCTTCTGGAGCAGATCGTCGAAATCGAAGGCATTCTGGGTCGAGAGGGCGCTCTGGTAGGGCCCGAAAACCTTGGCGACGCTTCGCACGAACATGTCGAAGGTCCCCTCATTGTCCCGGGCGAAGGCATCGGCGGTGACGAGCTGGTTCTTGGCGTTGCTCACTTCGGCGCGTAGCGCCTTCGGGCTCCACCGCTTGGGGTCCAGACCCACCTGCTCCTGCACCTTCTTGATCAGGCGGAGCGATTGATCCGCGTCGAAGATGGTGAAGTTCCGGTCCCACCCCAGACGGTCCGCATGGCGCCGCAGCATGCGTGCCCCGACGGCATGGAACGTCCCCATCCACATCCCGGCGGGTTCGGAGCCGAGCATGCGGGTGATGCGCTCCCGCATCTCGCCCGCCGCCTTGTTGGTGAACGTCACCGCGAGAATGCGGCCAGGGCTCACCCCGTGCTCTCTGATGAGGTGACAGATCCGGGACGTGAGCACGCGGGTCTTCCCCGAGCCCGCTCCCGCCAGAACCAGGACCGGCCCTTCGAAGTGCTCGGTGGCCTCGCGCTGCTCCGGATTGAGTCCCTCCATGTGTGACGTCGCGTCGAAGAGGGAGAGTGAATCAGGCATCGGCGACCGGCAGGCGGATCTGGAACGTGGTTCCCTCCGTGCTCTCGAGGAGCTCGATCCGCCCCTTGTGGACGCCTTCGACGATGCGCCTGGAGAGGGCCAAACCGACCCCCCAACCACTGGACTTCGTGGTCACCCCTGGTTCGAAGATCCGATCGCGGACTTCGGGATCCACCCCGGGGCCGCTGTCGCGGATGCGCAGGCTCACCTGTGGATGGTGTCCTCCGATTTCACGGGCGTAGAGGGTGATGCGTCCACCCCGCCCGGCAAGCGCGTCCAGCGCGTTCTTCACCACGTTTTCCAGCGCCCAGATCAGGAGCACCTCATTTCCCTCCACGGGCGGCAGGTTGTCCGGGATGTCGACGATGAGATCCACTCCCCTACCTAGCTTGGGCAGCCGGGCAGCCAAATAGCGCTCCAGGTCTCGTACGACCTTTCGAAGAGAGAGGCTCTCCAGCTCGGGCTCGCGCCCGATGAGCTCGAAACGATGGCTGATCCGCTCGAGGCGTTCCAGGTCCTCCTCGATGGCGTTGGCGACGTCGGCGTCATCCAGGGAGGCCGGGCGCTCCCGCCGAGGAAGCTTCAAGACCTCCAGCCACCCCTGCAGCGAGGAGAGCGGCGTCCCCAGCTGATGCGCCAGCTCCCGGGCCATGGACGTCCACGCACGCTCGCTCTCGGCGCTGCGTTGGGTCCGAAACATGGTGAAGCCGACGAAGACGGTGAGGAGGAGCCCTCCCGCCTGGAGCCAGGGAATCCAGCGGAGGCTGCGGAGCTCGGGGGTCTCGCCGAAGTGGAGGTGTTGCACGTTCGGGTCACCCACAGGGGGGTTCCGCACGTCCAAGCGCCGAACGTAGTTCCTCACCCTCTGCTGCCCTTCGGGGGTGTTCAGGTCCGCCTCGAAGGGGAGGTTCCGGGCATCCATGACGGTGTCCCCGGGACCGGTCAGAACGAGGGGCACCCCCGACTCGAGGATGATGCTCTGCAGCCGGAACAATGCTTCGTCCGCCCGGTCAGGATCAGGATCGGCCATGCCGGCCTGGACCTGGGAGAAGATCTCGGTGAGGGTCTCGGCATCCCCCTGGAGTGCCCGCACGATCTGCCGGGTGTACACCAGATACCATCCCACGAGCACGACGAACAGCGTCGCCAGCGCGATGGGCCACTTGATGCGGAGCATGGGTGCCCGCCCGCCTTCGAGGCTAGACCGGGACCAGGCGGGTGGCGCCCACGTAGGGACGCAGCACCTCGGGAAGCTCCACGCTTCCGTCGGCCTGTTGATACGTCTCCAGGAGGGCCGCCACCACCCGGGGGAGCGCCAGAGCCGAGCCGTTCAGGGTGTGCACGAATTCGGGCTTCTCCGCCTGGGCACGCCGGAATCTGATGTTGCACCGGCGGGCCTGGTAATCCGTGAACACCGAGCAGCTCGAAACCTCGAGCCACTTCCCGACCCCTGGGGACCACACTTCCAGGTCGTAGGTCATGGCGCTGCTGAAACCCAAGTCGCCCGTGGCCAGCAGAAGCCGGCGATAGTGGAGGCCCAGCCGCTCGAGGAGCGTCTCGGCCTCCCGGGTGAGCTCCTCGAGGGCGTCCCTGCTCCGCTCCGGGGTCTCGTACCGCACCAACTCGACCTTGTCGAACTGGTGCACGCGGAGGAGTCCACGGGTGTCCTTTCCCGCCGCCCCCGCCTCACGGCGGAAGCACGGCGAATAGGCCGTGTAGCGGACGGGCAGATCCTCCGCGCCGAGGATCTCCCCCCTGTGCATGTTCGTGACCGGAACCTCGGCGGTGGGGATGAGCCAGAGATCGTCCCGCTCCGATTGGTAGGACTCGTCCGCGAACTTCGGCAGCTGACCCGTGCCGGTGAGCGTCTCCCGGGTCACCAGATAGGGCACGCGCAACTCTTCGTACCCGTGCTCCGTGGTGTGGATGTCCAGGAAGTAGTTGATCAACCCACGCTGAAGCCTCGCCCCCGCTCCACGCAGGACCGGGAAACCGGACCCGCTCAACGCGGCCCCCCTCGAGAGGTCGAGGATTCCAAGCTCTTCGCCCAGGTCCCAGTGGGCTCGAGGCACGAAGTCGAACGCAGGAGGCTCTCCCCAGCTGGACACCACCACGTTCGCGTCTTCCCCCCCCTCCGGAACCTCGTCCAGGGGGAGGTTCGGAACCGTCAGGAGGATTTCCTCTACGCGAGCCTCGTTGGCACCAACGGCCGCGTCCAACTCCGCGATCCGCTCCCCGAGGGCCCGCATCGCGGTGATGAGCTCCTCGGCATCCTCACCGCTCCGCTTCAACTCGCCGATCTTCTTCGACGCCTCATTCCGACGGGCCTTGAGGTCGTTGACCTCGTTCAGGGCCGACCGCCGGGCCTCGTCCAGAGCCTGAACCTCGTCCACGAACGCCGGGAGTTCCGGGTTCCCCCTGCGAGCCAGTGCCCGCTGGACCTCCCGGGGCTCGTGCCTGAAACGGCGGACGTCCAGCATGTCAGTTGGGGGGGATGAGTTTCCGGTCGTTACAGACCGGGCTCGAATCGTACACGAAGCGCAGCGTGCCACCCACCGGATCGATCTCCAGAGGCTCCATCTTCGCGTAGTAGACGCATACACGGCCGAACGACCCGTATCCCTGCCGGGTCCGGATGACGTATACGCTGCCCAACTCCACGGGGACCGGCGACTTCGCGGTGTAGAGCGTGGTGTCGGCCGGTGCTTCGATCACCTCGGCGAAGGTGACCCCCGGAATCCGAGCCACCCGGGCCCTGGAGTCCACGCCCAGTGCGCCCGGGGCGAGGAGCACGATCTTCCCGTTCCGCGTGTCGACGG
Organism: Longimicrobiales bacterium; assembly: GCA_035458765.1. GTDB lineage: Bacteria > Gemmatimonadota > Gemmatimonadetes > Longimicrobiales > Gaopeijiaceae > SZUA-318. The sequence continues at coordinate 22,108 of DATHZE010000178.1, read as the reverse complement.
CTACGTCCCAGTTTCCCGTGGCCTCGGAGTCCTCGATCCGCACCGCGATGCGGTTGTAGAAATCGAATCCCGAAAGGAGGTTCAGTTGGGGACGGGCGAGCGAATAGAGCAGGACCGTGTCCGGCGACTCGACCCAGTCGATCTGGAAGGGATCGCGCCCGCAGGCCCCCACGCTCAGGATCCCCAGCGCCACCAGGGCAAACAACGCCGGCGCGCGGCCACGGAGGGTGGTGGTACGGGCCTTCTCGGGAACGTTCATGGATGGGTCGGACCTCAGTTGACTTCGGAGCACCGAAGAGGGTGCGAAAGTTGCCGGGGCATCAAGGGAAGTGTCAACCCCGAAAAGTCGCGTAATTGCTTGACTTAACCCCAGGTGCCGGGTAGGTTCCCCGCCCGTGAGGGACGCTCCCCCGCCGCAGCGCCCTTCGGCCAGGGCGAGGCGGTCGACACGCGCCGGAATGTTGAGTCGCCAAGCCGAGGTCCCATGGAAACCCAGCCCACTCTCCCGACGCGGGGCCGAATTCTCGTCGCCGACGACGAGCCCCACATTCGGCGGGTGCTGGTGACCATCCTGGAGAACGCCTCGTTCGAGATCCATGAGGCCCACGACGGAGCTGAGGCCAAGGCTAAGCTGAATGCGGGTACCCCGTTCGACTTCTTCCTTCTTGACCTCATGATGCCGTATGCGTCGGGGTTGGAGGTTCTGGGGGCCATTCGGGCCCACGCGGTCCATCGACACACGCCCGTGATCATCTTGACCGCCAAGGGCCAGGATACCGACCGGGAAGCAGCGCTGTCCGCCGGCGCAGACGACTTTCTGACCAAGCCATTCAGTCCCAAGAAGCTACTCGCTCGCATCCAGGAGATTCTCGCTGATCGTTGACGCACACGTCTGGATCGTCGTTCTGGCTGGCGGGATCGGGTCCCGGTTCTGGCCGGTGAGCACCCGGGAGCGTCCCAAGCAGCTCCTGCCTCTGGCCGGTGCCAGGTCCCTCATCGAGGACACGGTGGAGCGTGCCCGCGCCCTGGTGCCCGACGAACGGATTCGCATCCTCGCCGGGGAGCACCTTGCGGTCCCGTTCCGGCGCGTGCTCCCCGACCTGCCGGCGGCGTCCTATCTCGTGGAGCCCGAAGCTCGGGGCACCTGCCCTGTCCTGGCATGGGCCGCTTGGGAAGTAGCTCGCACGGACCCCGACGCCATCCTCGTGTCCCTCCACTCGGATCACCTCATCCGTCCGCTGGAGGCATTTCAGGAAACGGTCGGGGCAGCGGCAGAGTTGGCGCGGACTCAGGGCATGTTGGTGACGGTGGGCATCGAGCCGGACAGGGTGGAGACCGGATATGGCCACATCCAACCCGGAGAGGATGTCACCGCGCCGGCGGGAGTCCAAGCGTTCCGCGTGGCGGCCTTCCACGAAAAGCCGGATGCCGATACGGCACGACGGTACGTGGAGTCCGGATACCTTTGGAATTCAGGGATCTTCGTCTGGAGGGCTTCGGTATTCCTCGATGAGGTTCGGCGCCACGCACCCGAGGTGGCGGCTTGTCTGCCGCTGCTCGAGACCGAAGGTCCCGAGGCATTCTTCAGGGCGGTGCCCGTATGCGTGGTGGACACCGCGGTAATGGAGAGGAGCGACCGAGTGGCGTGCGTTCGGGCAACCTTCACATGGGACGACGTCGGCAGTTGGGAAGCCCTGGCCCGCACCCGGGACGCCGATGCCGAGGGCAACGTCATCGTCGGGGACGGCCGCTCCGTGGATGGAAGCGGCAACGTGATCTTCGCGGACGGCGGTCGCGTGGTGCTCTTCGGAGTCGATGATCTGGTCGTCGTGCGCGCCGGGGAGACGACCTTGGTCCTTCCCCGAAGTCGCGCTGCAGACCTCAAGACGCTACTCAAGACCCTGGGGGAAGTGTCGTGAGCCCCACACGCGTCTACTTGTTCGACGACGGCAGGGCGCGCCACTGGGCGCCCTTCACACTCACCCGGCCCGCCGGTGAACTACGGTACGGCTGCCTCACGGCATGCGAGCGAGCCACCCACGTCTTCGGCCTGCCGGTCTCCGGCCAACTCTCCCGCCAAGCCCTGGAGGGGTTCGACGAAGAGGGGGCGGTGCCGGTGGTCCGACGCGAAGACGTCCCGTCGGACTGCGGCCGCGTCCTCCTTTCGAGTCGGGCCGTCCCCGACTTCCAGGACCTTCCTCCCCTGCCCGAAGGCCGCCTCACCATCGACGGTCGCACGGTAGGCTGGGTGCTCGGTCCCGGCGACCCTTTGCCTCCCGAGGATGTCCTGGGGCGACCCGAGTCGGCCACGACCGGACCCGCCTTGGAACTCGAGGGAGAGATCCTGGAACATCCCTGGCACCTGGTGGCCGGGACTCCGGCGCGGATCGCCGAAGACGTTCCCGCGCTTTTCCAGGACGGGCACGGTCCCGAAGGCGTGATTCGCATCGGAACGGGGTCGCTCTCCATGGGCGCCGGGGCAGACATCGAGCCCGGGGTCACGGTGGATACGCGCAACGGACCCGTGCGTCTCGATGACGGGGTCCGTGTGGAAGGGCCGGCGCGCCTCGTGGGACCTCTCTACGTGGGCCGGGACACCGTCATCTTCGGCGGGAGCGTGGGCAACTCCTCCATCGGGCCGGTGTGCAAGCTCCGAGGTGAGATCGCCGATTCGGTGCTCCTGGGCTTCGTGAACAAGGCCCACGACGGTCACCTCGGGCATGCCATGCTGGGCCGATGGGTCAACCTGGGCGCCGGCACCACCAACTCGGACCTCAAGAACAACTATGGGACGGTGCGGGTGTGGAGTCCCGACGGGGACGTGGACACCGGCCTCATCAAGGTGGGCTGCTTCCTCGGTGACCACGTGAAGACGAGCATCGGCACCTTGATCAACACCGGCACCGTGGTGGGAGCGGGGAGCAACGTGTTCGGAGGTGCCATGCCCGGCAAGGTGATTCCACCGTTCTCCTGGGGCGTCGGAGCGGACCTTCGCGACTACCGCTTCGATCTGTTCCTGGAGGCCGCGGAGGTCGGCATGGCGAGAAGGGGCCAGACCCTCACTCCGGGTGTACGCCGGATCCTGGCGCAGGCATGGCAGGAAACCCGGACCCGGCGCGCGGAGTGAACCTCCTCCAGGCGGCTCCATGAAGGTCGCGGTCCTGGGGAGCGGGAGCTCGGGCAACGCGACCCTGGTCCGGGCCGGGAACACACATGTCCTGGTGGACGCCGGCTTCAGCGGGCGTGACCTCGAGCGTCGCCTCACCACCCTCGGCGTGGAGCCCGGAGAGATCAGGGCCATCGTCATCAGCCACGATCACGGGGACCACACGCGGGGCATGGGTGTGTTCGCACGGAAGCACGCCACCCCGCTGTACATGACCGACGCCACGCGCGACGCCTGCTCGAAGCTGCTGCGCGGCGAGGAGGAGGTTCGGCCCTACCGGCCGGGACGACCCTTCGTGGTCGGCGATGTCCGGGTGGAACCTTTCATCACGATTCACGACGCCGCGGATCCGGTGGGCCTCGCGGTGGTGGACGAATGCACCGGGCTCCGGATGGGCGTGGCCACCGACCTTGGCCGCCCCACGGCCCAGATCCGCCATGCCCTGAGCCGGTGCGACCTGCTGGTCCTGGAGGCCAACCACGACGAAGTGCTTCTGGCGACGGGGCCCTACCCGTGGTCGGTCAAGAGACGGATCGCGTCCAGCCACGGACACCTGTCCAATCAGGCCGCGGCCCAATTCGTCCTGGAACTCCTGCACCCGCGACTGGCCGGCGTCGTACTCGCCCATCTGAGCAACGAATGCAACCGTCCCGATCTGGCGCTCAAGGTGGTCGGCACCGCCCTCAAGAAGGCGGGGTGGACCGGTCACCTCGAAGTCGCCCGTCAAAGCGAGCCCACCGCGTGGCTGGATGTCGAAGAACTCCGATACCGCACCGGGCCCAGCCAACTGTCCCTGCTGTAGCCTGAAGGACTACAGCAACTCGAACCGCCCCTGGAAGAAGCGGAGCTTCTCGGGCTCGTAGACGAAGCTCAGCCCCCGAAGGGCCTCGCGGTTGTTCCAGACCCGAATGATGCCCTCGGCTACCGCCCGCATGTGGTCGTTGGTGTAGACCCTGCGGGGGATGGTGAGACGCACCAATTCCAGGGCCGGCCGGTAATTCTCGCCATTGGCGGGATTCCGACCCTTGGACACGTTGCCCCGCTCCATGGCGCGAACCCCGGTCTCCACGAAGATCTCCGCGGCCAGGCGCTGGGCGGGATATTCGTCCTGGTCGACGTGGGGGAGGAACCGTTTCGCGTCCAGAAACACCGCGTGGGTCCCCACCGGCGTGACGATGGGCACGCCCGCGTCCCGGAGCAGCCGCCCCAGGAACTGGGTCTGCTGCACCCGAGTGTGGATGTAACGGTCGTCGACCATTTCCTCGAGGCCTCGGGCGATGGCAGCCAGGTCGGCGATGGCCAGGCCCCCATCCGTAACCTGGCCTTCGTGGACGCGGAGGAGCTCCTGTGCCTCCCGGGCCCATCGCTCGTTGTCCCGGAACGCCAGGAGGCCCCCGATGTTGATGAGGAAGTCCTTCTTGCCCGAGACCGTGCACCCGTCTCCGTACAGCATCATCTCGCGGAGGATGTCGGCCACGGGCGTCTCGGAGTAGCGGGCGTCCTTGAGCTGGATCATGTACGCGTTTTCGACGCACCGGGTCGCGTCGAAGAACACCGGAATACCCAGGGGCGCGCAGAAAGCGTACACCTCCTTCATGTTGTCCATGCTCACCGGCTGGCCACCGGCCATGTTCACCGAGTGTTCGAAGGAGACGTAGGCAACCTTCCCGGCACCGTGCTCCTCCACGACCCTCCGCAGCTTGGCCGGATCGATGTTCCCCTTCCAGGGGAACTCGCTCTGCGGGTCGTGTGCCTCGTCCACGATGACGTCCACGAAGACGCCACCGGCGAGTTCCTGATGGAGCTTGGTGGTGGTGAAGTACATATTGCCCGGCACCAGCTGGCCCGGAGTGATCATGATCTGACTCAGGATGTGTTCAGCCGCCCTGCCCTGGTGGGTGGGAAGGTTGAACTGGTATCCCAGGGCGTCCTTGAAGGCCCTCACGAGCCGATGGTACTCGTCCGATGTCGCCGACGTCGGCCGCGCCGCGTCGTAAGCCGCCCACTGCTCGGTGCTCATGGCGGAGGTACCCGAGTCGGTGAGCAGATCGATGGTGACGTCGGCGGACGGAAGGAGAAACGTGTTGTACCCGGCGGCCCGGATGGCCCTCTCCCTCTGCCCCCGGGTGAGCACCCCGACCCGCTCCACGGTATGGATCTGATACGGGAAGGTGTCGAACTCGAACGGTTCCAGGTCTGGGAAGACCCAATGATACGCCATCTGGTCCCGCCATGGCCCCTCCTCCGCCACCTGGAGGCCGGTGATGCGGTGGGCTTGGGCCACCAGCGAGATGATGGCGTCGGCCACCTGGTCCAACTGCTCGTTGGTCATCGCCAGGCGTGGGATCTGGACCGGCACCAGCCCCTCTGAGCCCCGACGATGCATGGCCACGGCGCGCACGCCGGCCATGAGGTATAGCGCTGCGCTCAGCGTGTCCCGCGCGGTGGCTCCGGCCTGGGGGAGAATCCGGTCGGCCCTGAGATAGGCTCCGTCGCACCCGCGCTCGAGAGGGACCTCGGCATCGCGCAGCCGCTGGGTGAATCGCTCGGTTTGGTGCATCACCCAGTGCACCTCCTCCTCGTCGGCCATCTCCTCGAGGCCTCGCGCCAGCACCTCCAAGGTGCGCCCAGCCATGCCGCCGTAGGTGTGCAGGCCCTCGAAAACCACCACCTCGTTGATGAAGTGCTCGTGGTCGGCGGGGTTGTCCGTGGACAGGAGGCCACCGGCGTTGGCCTTCGGGTCTTGCGCCCCATCCATCTGAAGAACGTGACTCGTCTTGACCATCTCCAGCACCAACCCCCGGATCTCACGATCGGCTTTGCCTGCCTCGTGGCGCTGGATGTACCAGGCGTTCTCGATGATGCGCGACCCGTCCAGGACGAGGCGGACCCCGTGGTGGTCGGCGAGCTCCCGCACTGCGCGCAGGTTGCTGAGGGAAATGGGGTGTTGCCCGTCAGCGAAGGCCTGGACGTCCACGATGGACACGGATCCCCGAGCGAGGGTGGCGGCCAACGCCTCGAGGTCCACGTTTCCCGTGAAGACCGGCTCCAACCGATCCCTCACATCCACCACGTCGACGTCCCTCGGAGTGAGGACGTCCATGCGGTCCCGCCCGTTACTGGGGATCACCGCACCCGGACGAACCATGGTGGAGAGAATCAGCTTGGTGGACCCCAGAAGGCTGTGGGTGGGACAGACGTACCCGTGCCCCAGGACGTCGCGCACGACCTGCTGGAGCTTTGCGAAGTTCCGGCTTCCTGCGTACGCCTCGTCGCCCACGACTTGCCCCGCCAGCTGCTCCTGGCTCATGGCGCTGGTTCCCCCGGACACCATGTCGAAGGTGAGTTGGGACGGGGTCAGGCGGAACACGTTGAACCCTGCATCCGCCAGGTGCTTCTTCCTCCCCTCCAAAGAGGGAAACGCCAGCAGGCGGACGGTCTTGATCTTATGGGGCTCGGCCACGGGGGCGGGGCGGGACATGGAAGCTTCCGGTGCTGGGTGGGGAGGCGGCAGACCCTTGGAATCTCGTGGGGCGGGAAGGCGCCTTCTGTCGGGAAATCCCTGTCTTCCCGTCGCCGCCCCGCTCTCTCCGGCTCTGCCCGTCGACCGTCGGAGCACGAGGCCCTGGCCCGTCTCGACCGAAACGGCCGACCGCATCGGAACGTGGATGGGGAGCTTCGCCGAGCCCCCCCGACGGTTGGCGCCACAGCGGGTCGTTCCGGCGCTGGACTGTACCGACTTGGGGACGTCCTGGGTCGATGGGGCGGTCTCTCCGTGGGGTCCGCCGGCGGGCGGCTTCGCTTCGCGAACGGATGGCCGCCATCGAGGGTGGCTGACGCCGGAGGCGCCGAGACGGGGGAGTCGGTCCCCCTACCCCGGCGCCCTCCGCCTCAGTTCTTCCGCCTCATCTCCAGTTCGGTGAACCATAAGTCGTCGTTGGGCACGTCGAGCTTGATCTCGCTCGCCTCCCCGGCCGCGTCCAGGACGAACGTCGCCGTCCCTTTGCCGAACCACGCCAGGTTCGTCCGCCAGTGGATGATGAAGGTGTCGTAGTGCAGGTGTTCCAGGTCCGCCACCAGGTCGGGATTCGGCAGCAGGCGTAGGACCAACTCTCCACCCTCGTCGGTCACCGTGGCGTCCCCGTACATCGGACCTCCGTAGGTTCCGGCGTAGCCCGACGGGGGCAGCGACGCCTTCGTTTCCGGGATCCGTCCTGCTTCCGCGGCATCCTGCCGCGCCTCGAAGGCTTTTCTGGACTCGATCCACTCCGGCAGCGCCTCACCGCTCCAATCCCGGGGCTCTCCGCCCAGGTAAGCGTCCAGGACGCGGTAGACCAACGGGGAGGCGATCCCCGTCATGCCGTTGGTGAGAACCACCACGCCGAGGCCCGTCTCCGGCACCAGGGCGACCTGGGAATACATGCCGTCGTATCCGCCGCCGTGGCTCATGACCTTGGCGCCCCGGTAGTCGTTCAGACTCCATCCCATGCCGTACCCACGGAAGTGGGTGGAGGGGTACCGCGCCTGGTACCCGGGGGACACGGCCAGGGGATTGAGGACACTCCACATCTCCTGCTGGCGTCGCTCGCTGAAGAGGCGGCGGCCGTGGTATTCGCCCCCGGCGAGCTGGGCCGTCATCCACTGCGCCATCTCGTGCACCGACGAGATGATGGCCCCGGCGGCCCCCATGGCGTCCCAGTTGTACCACTCGATGGGCACGTTCTCCCCGCGCTCATACTTGTGGGGGGTGGCCACGTTGTCCCGCAGGGGGAGGTCGTCGGTGGAGGTCACCGAACGTGTCATCCCCAGCGGCCCGAAGAAGTTGGCCTCGACGTAGTCGTGCCAGTCCTGGCCGCTCACCGCCCGGAGCACCTCCCCAGCGGCGATGAACATGAGGTTGGAGTAGCCGTATCCGGCCCTGAAGGAGTAGGCAGGGGGTAGGAACCGGGCACGCTCCACGACTTCCCGGGCCGTGTAGGGCGTGCCATACCAGAGCAGGTCGCCCGAATACGTGCCCAGCCCGGAACGGTGTGACACCAGATCCCCGATGCGCATCTCCTGGGTGACGTAGTCGTCGTAGAGACGGAACCACGGCAGATGGTCGATGACCCGGTCGTCCCACGAGAGCTTTCCGGCATCCACCTGTTGGGCCAGCGCGGCGGCCGTGAAGGCCTTGGAGTTGGACGCGATGGCGTACAGGGTGTTCTCGTCCACCGCCTCGGGCATGCGCAGGTCCCGCACGCCGTACCCCTTTTCCAGGACGATCCTGCCGTCCTTGACGATGGCCACGGAGAAGCCGGGGATGGGCCACGCCTGCTGGGCCTTGGCGAAGTAGGCATCCAGTGCGGCGACGTCGGCCTGCTGCGCCGAGAGCGCAGGCGCCAGCACCGCCACCATGGAGAGGACGAAGAGGGCGCGGGTCCCGCGGAGGAAGCCGGCGCGCGCCATGGCCTTTCGGCGAAGCATGGGGAACTCCTTCGAGGTTGAGGTCCTCGAAGTTACTGCGGTGGTGCGATCCCTGGGGAGTCCGGCCCGACGTGGGCTACGTGGCGTAGCCCAGCACCGCGAAGAAGTGGAACGCGGTCCCCGCCAACACGAAAAGGTGCCAGACGAGGTGAGCGTACCGCATGCGCGGCTGTGCGTAGAAGGCGACGCCCAGGGTGTACGCCAACCCGCCGGCCACCAGGAGAGCGATTCCCTGCCCCGGCACCCTTTGCCAGAGCGGCCGGATCGCGACGACCACGAGCCATCCCATGGCGAGGTAGAGCCCCGTCGACAGGATGGGCCACCGCGGGCCCGCCGTGAGCTTCACCGCGATCCCCAAGGCCGCCAAACCCCAGACGATGCCGAAGAGTGTCCATCCCCAGGCCCCCCCCAGGACGCCCAGGGTGAACGGCGTATAGGTCCCGGCGATGAGGAGGAAGATGGCGCTGTGGTCCAGCCTGCGGAACCAGTTCTTCCGGTCTCCCGGGGGCGCGGCGTGGTACAGAGTCGACGTGAGGTAGAGCAGCCCCATGGCGGCGCCGAACACGGCGCTCCCCACCACGTCGGCGGCGCTCCCGTTCCGGACGGCCCCGACCACGAGAACGGGAATGCCCACCAGGGCCAAGGCCAGCCCCAGCCCATGGCTCCAAGCGTTGGCCCGCTCCTCCCGGGACGTCTGGGCACGGCGGACCACGGTCATCGGAGGGGCACCAGGGGCAGGACCACGTGCGACGGGTGTGCCGCGTCGTGCCAGATGGTGTTGTCCGCGGGGACGGCGCGCCGACTCCGGGCCAGTGGCTCCCCCGTGTTGGGGTTCACGTCCCATCGAGGGAAGTTGCTGCTCGAGATGTCCACCCTGATGCGGTGCCCCTTCTTGAAGACGGCGGCCGTGGGGAACGGCTCGATCGTCAGGTCATACACCGCGCCCGGCTCGATGAGGTTCCGGGTGGGTCGACCGTTCCGGTAGCTCATTCGCACGACCCCGTCGGTGACGTTCAGGTCGAATCCAGACGGGAAATCCGCGCTGGGCGGGATCACGTCCACCAGCTTCACCGTGAAGTCGGTGTCCACCGCCGTGGATGACGCGTACAGGCGCACCGCGATGGGTCCCACCACCTGGACGTCTTCCGCCAGCGGCTCCGTCTGGAACACCACGACGTCGGGGCGGGCCCGGAGCGGCAGATACGGCGGACGGCTCCCCACGAAGTCCGGGCGCTCGCGTTGGTCGTAGGCGCCGTCCTTCACCCGGGCGGACACGTTCCCTCCCAGCGTGGGCACGGGGTGGGTCGGATCGAAGGTGAACGTCGTGGACGACACCACCGCCGTGGGGGCCGCGGACGTCAGGGAGCCGTCGGCCCGGAAGTAGAACGGGGTCGGCCGGGCATCGGGAAGCGGCCACACGTCGGACTCCAGCCAGTACCCCCCGTGGCGCAACCGGCCCGCGGCGTCCTTGCCGTCGTCTCCGGTCCCCATGACGAAGAGCCGGACCGGCTTCTCGGGGATGGCGGGGCTGCGCCGGCCCTTCAGGAGCCGGTCGAACCACGCCACCTGGTATCCGGTGTCGAAGTCCTGCAGCGCCGCATCGGGACCGAAATCCACGTCACCGGCATAGGTGCGCCCGTTCCCGCTGTGGGTCCAGGGTCCGATGACCAACCATTTGGGCGTGGACTGGCGCCGGGACAGTTCCTGGTAATTCTGGATGGTGCCCCGGAGGAAGATGTCGTACCACCCCCCCATGTGGACCATGGGGACGTCGGCGGTCTGGTCGTAGTACTCAACCCAATTGATCCCCATCTCCTTCCAATAGTCGTCGTAGTCGGCGTGGGTGGCCTCCTCGAGGATGTACTGGTCGAAGTTGGGGGCGATGGAGAGGGGATTGAGGCCGGGGCGGAACGGCCACGCGGCGTACCAATCCTCCACGGTCTCCCGATCGAAGTGCGCCTTCACAACCGGGTCGTCCACTTCCAAGGGGATCTGCCGGAAGGCCCACGTCAGCTCGCGGCCCAGCTCGAAGGCCCCACCCTGGCGCACGGCGTGGTCCCACGCGTTGGCCATGCCGCCCTCATTGATGACCAGTGCCGCCAGGCTCGGCGGCCGCATCTTGGCCGCGTCCGCCTGGGCGTGGGCTGCGTACGACGTGCCCCACATGGCCACGCGTCCGTCCACGTAAGGCAGCTTGGCCAGGTACTCGATGGCGTCGTATCCATCTGGGGCGTCCAGGGGATCGTACTTGATGAAGCCGCCCCCGGAGTCGTAGCGGCCCCGCATGTCCTGCACCGCCACCACGTACCCGTGGGCTGCGAAGTGGAGCGCGGGCGCCAGGAAGCGCTCCGTGGACTTTCCATACGGGGTGCGCTGGAGCACCAAGGGGAGGCGCTGCGCCACCGGGCGACCGTCCACGGCGGGCCGATAGATGTCGGTGGCCAGCATCACGCCGTCCCGGGCTGGAATCATGACGTTCCGTTCCACCACGACGTCCCGGCCAAGCTCCTGGGGGGCGGCCGGAGGCGGCGATACCACCAAGCTCAGTGCGCAAAGGGGTAGGATGAACCGCACGCGTTCTCCGTTCCGGCGCCCCGGGAGCGCCGCATGGGGTGATCAGGGAGCTCGGGACAGCAGAAGACCCACCACGACGGCAATGACCAAGGCCACGAACCCGACACTGAAGACGAACGTCGGGACGAAACCGGTCATCTCACCGGTGATTTCGCCCTCGTGGGTGGGGGCGCCAGGCTCCCGCCAGGTCACCAGCACCTTCCCGTCCATGTGCGGCGGGTGCCGACGCAGCCCGGTCGCCCCGCGCTCCTCCAGTTCAGCGAGAAGCGCCGGGAGATCTTTCTGCAGGACTCGCTTACGTGACATGGCCTACGTTGGCTCCCGGGAGCCCGCGGCGCTACCGCCTCGGACGCCCCTACAGCCCGAACAGCCTCAGGAAGTCGTTGGACAGCGCCCAGAGCATGATGCCCATGATCACGAGGAATCCGACGTTGCTCCACCGCAGCCGCTGTTCGACGGAGAGTGAGCGACCACGGACGGCCTCGATGCCCAAGAAGAGCAGATGCCCGCCGTCCAGCACCGGGATCGGCAGCAGGTTCAGCACCGCGAGATTCACACTGAAGAGAGCCATGAACGAGAGGAACTGGTCCAGGCCGGCCGCAGCAGCCTGGCCCGACGCCTCACCGATGGTGACGATGCTCCCCATGGAACGGGGGGACACGTTGCCCGTGACCAGGTCCCTGAGAAAGCCCAGGATCAATCCGGTTACCCAGACGGTCTGGCGATAGCCGGCTTCGACGGCTTGGCTCATGGTCGCCGGACGATAGGAGAACCGGCCCAACGGCTCGTAGATGCCGATCTTGCCCACCTCCGTCACGCTTCCGTCTGGCCGTTCCTGCCGATCGACATCGAGAACGACGGCCCGGATGAGTTGGTGTCCCTCCCGATTGAGCGTGACCTCGACGCGCTGCCCGGGTCGAGCCTCCACCTCCCTCACGAACTCGTACCAATCCCTGACCGGCACGCCTTCGATGGCCACGATGTGGTCACCGGCCTCGAACCCCGCCTTGGCCGCTGGAGAGCCGGGGCTCACGCCACCCACGCTGGCATCGGTCCACAGGTCCACGGCGCGCACGAGGTTGAGCCGGTCCTCCTCGTCCGCGGGAATGCGCACCTCGACGGTCTCGGCCGGATCGGCCAGCTCGATGCGAAGGGGACCGGGAGGGGCATCGTAGAGGCCTTCCTGGACGTCCCCCCAGTCCTTGACGGCTTTCCCCCCGATGCTGACGATGTGGGCACCCGGGACCACCCCCGCCAACGCTTCTGTCCCCGGAGGCAGGAGCTCGGCCACCACCCTCCCGACGCGCGTGGTGTCCAGCTCTGCCAGCCCCCACCGGGCCGCGACGAAGGTGAAGAGTCCGAAGGCGAACAACATGTTCATGATGACGCCGGCGCTGATCACGAACGTCCTCGCCCAGACGGGCTTGGCATCGAAATCGCGGTGGCTGGGCTCCCGCCGGGCTTGAGTGGGGCCACCCTCCACGCGCTCCATGACCTCGTCGCCCATGCCACCCATCTTCACGTACCCACCCAACGGAATCGCCGAAAGAACGTATTCGGTCTCACCGCGTTGGAACCCGAACACCTTGGGGCCGAGTCCGATGGAGAAGCGCTGGACCTCCACGCCCACGGCCTTGGCCGCCGCAAAATGGCCGAGCTCGTGCACGAAGATGAGCACGCCGAGAACGATGATGGTCGCCAGAATCGTCATGCGGTCTTTCCTGTCCGGGCTGAGCCGAGACGCTCCACCGTCCGGTTCGCGTAGTTCCGAGCCGCGGCGTCCGCCGCCAGCACATCCTCAACGTCAAGCACTTCGTGGGTGCCGACCGCGTCGAGCGCGGACCCGACCACGTCGGCCATCTCGGGGAACCGGATCCGCTGCTCCAAGAACGCCTGGACGGCTACCTCGTTCCCGGCGTTGAACACCGCCGGCGCGCACCCCCCGCGGCGACCCGACTCCACGCCCAGCCCGAACAGCGGGAACGCGAGGTGGTCGATCTCCTCGAACGTCAACGGCGAGGCTTTCACCGGATCGTAGGTCCTCAGACTCTCATCCTCCACCCGCTCTGGATAGTTCAGTGCGTAAAGAATCGGCAACTCCATCGTCGGAAATCCCATCTGCGCCAGGACCGACCCATCCACGAATTCCACGAAGGAGTGGACGATCGACTGCGGATGAACCACCGCGCCGATACGGTCATACCCAAATCCGTACAGATAGTGCGCCTCGATGACTTCCAGAGCCTTGTTGGCAAGGGTCGCCGAGTCGATGGTGATCTTCGCTCCCATGTCCCAGGTAGGATGGTTCAACGCCTCCGACGGACCTACGCGCCACAGGTCCTCCAGGTTCCGTCCACGGAACGGCCCCCCGGACGCTGTCAGGGTGATCCGCTGGACATCGCTGCGCCCGTACCCTTCCAAGCACTGGAGAATGGCGCTGTGCTCGGAGTCGATGGGGACGATCTCCGCACTCCCCGACCCCGCGGCCTGAAGGACCAGGGGCCCTCCCGCCACCAGCGACTCCTTGTTGGCCAGAGCCAGACGGTGCCCGTGTCGCAGGGCCGTCAGCGTTGGCTCGAGCCCGGCGGCTCCTACGAGGGCGTTCACCACGACATCGACGTCGTCGAGCCGAGCCACCTCCAGCAATGCCTCCCTCCCGCGGGCCCATCGAGTCCCTCCGCTTCCCGGCGAGAAGTCCTCCGGGGCATCGACGACCACCGCAACGCGGGGCCGAAAGCGCGCCACCTGCTGGGACATCAGATCCACCCTGCGGTTCGTCGTCAGGGCGACCACCTCGTAACGCTCCGGGTGCCGGTTGATGACCTCGAGGGTGCTCCTCCCGATGGAGCCGGTCGAACCGAGGATGGCGACGCGGATCACGCGAGGTACTCCGCGATCCAAAGGAGGATGTAGGCCGTCGGGAGCGTGAACACCAGCGCGTCCAGGCGGTCCAAAACCCCCCCGTGGCCGGGAAAGAGGCGTCCGGAATCCTTCATGCCCGCCTCACGCTTGAGAAGTGACTCCACGAGATCGCCCATGATGGCCGCGACCCCCAGGATGGCCCCCAAGGCCGCCGCGACCGCGGGCCCGCCCAGCGGGAGGCCCGGGAGATCGCCCCGAACCGCGAGGAACCAGAGCGCACCCGCCACTCCTGCCCCCGCAGTCCCGGCCCAAGCGCCAACCCAGCTCTTCCCGGGGCTCACCGAGGGAAACAGCTTCTTCTTCCCCCACGCACTCCCCGCGAGGTACGCCGCCGAGTCGCCGATCCACGTCGCCGCCAGGGGAAATGCCACCACCATGAGGCCCATCCAGGGGGACGGGCTCAACTCTCCCCAGTCCAGGCGAGTCGGCATTGCGTGGAGCAGGGGGATGAACGCCACGGAGAACCCCGCGTAGACGGCTCCGAACAGGGTCACAGCGACGGCGCCGAGGGGCGATCGCTTGGGGCCCCGCATGACCAGGGCGAGTTTGAGAGAGCCCACGGCGAGCCCACCCACGAGTCCCAATCCCCACGGCGCCCAGGCCTGGAAATCGGGGCGGGCGACCGCGGCGAGTACCAGTGCCCCCGCCACGATCATGCCCTGCCAACTGAAAGGGCTGACGCCGCGGACTTCCGCGAAACGATAGACCTCTCCGGCGCCCAAGGCCGCGATCACGGCCATGGGCACGCCAAGGACCCACCCTCCGACGTACAGCAGCCACAGAACGGCGGGGATCCCCACCGCGGCTACGGCGAGGCGCGCTGGCAGGTCCTTCACGGGGTCGGCGCCGACACGCGGCCGAAGCGGCGCTCGCGGCGCTGATAGTCCAGCACCGCTTCGAAGAGCTTCTCCCGATTGAAATCGGGCCACAACACCGGAGATATGAACAGCTCGGTATAGGCCAATTGCCAGAGCATGAAATTGCTGATCCGCTGCTCTCCCGAGGTACGGATCAGGAGGTCCGGGTCGGGAAGACCCGCCGTGAACAGTGCCGACTCGAACTCGGGATCGTCGATGGCGTCGGCCGCGAGCTCGCCCCGCGCCACCCGCGCGGCCAGAGCGCGCGCGGCCCGGAGAATCTCCTCCCGGCCGCCGTAGGAGATCATGAGGTTGAGGCGGAGACGCGTTCCACCCCGGGTGCCTTCCACGATGGTGTCCACGGCGTTGCGGGTGGCCGGGTCCATCCGGTCCAGGTCTCCGAGCACGTGGACCTCCACCCCCTGGCGCTTCAGATCATCCCGCTCGTTGCGGGCATAGAGCTTCAGAAGGCCCATGAGGGCGGAGACTTCCTGCTGCGGCCGCTGCCAATTTTCCGTCGAAAAGGCGAACAGGGTCAGGATCCCTACCCCCGCGTCACCCGCCCCCTCGATGACCTCACGAACGGACTTCATTCCCTCCCTGTGGCCGAACTGGCGCGGGAGACCTCTCTGGCGGGCCCACCGACCATTGCCGTCCATGATGATGGCGACGTGACGAGGCACGTCGCCGTTCACCCGGATCCGGTCGAGTAGGTCTTTGGAGGCCATGGGAAGGTAAGGCGGGCCGCTAGACCGCCATGATCTCCACTTCCTTGTGCTTCAGGAGCTGGTCGATCTTCTCGGTGTATTCCTGCGTGATCTTCTCGAGGGCATCCTCCCGGCGGCGACCCTCGTCCTCGCCCAGCTCATGTTCCTTGATCTCCGCGTGGAGCTCCTCGCGCGTCACGCGCCGTGCATGCCGGATGGACACCCTCCCCTCTTCGGCCATCTTGTGCAGTACCTTCACGTACTCCCTGCGTCGCTCCTCGTTGAGGGGCGGAATGGGCACGCGGATGATGTTGCCGTCGTTGGATGGGTTGAGGCCCAGGTCGGCCGTCATGATCGCCTTCTCGATGGCGGCCAACTGCGTCTTGTCGAACGGCTGCACCACGAGGAGACTGGGCTCCGGCGTATGCACCGTCGCCACCTGGTTGAGGGACATCTTGGAGCCGTAGGCGTCGACGCGGACCGTGTCCAGGAGCGCTGGGGTGGCTTTACCGGTGCGGATCGACGCAAACTCCCGGCGCATGGCTTCGAGGGCGTCCTCCATGCGTCTCTTGGCTTCTTCCACCGTGGCCATGAATTTCTCCGGAATTGACGGAAGGTCAGTAGAAGGCGTGACGAACGGCCGGCGACCGTTGTGCGCCGCGGATCCTACGATACAAGAGTCCCGACGTGCTCACCACGGATGGCGGCGGCCACCGCGCCCCGCTCCTCCAGGTTCAGAACGATAATGGGAAGACCGTTCTCCTTGCACAAAGATACGGCCGGCGCGTCCATGACGCCGAGTTCACGGGTCATGACCTCCTGGAACGTGATGGTGGGAAGGAACTCCGCGTGCGGGTCCTTCTTCGGGTCGGCCGTGTAGACACCCCGCACCTTGGTGGCCTTGATGACCACCTCGGACTCCATCTCGATGGCCCGCAGTGCGGCGGCCGTGTCCGTGGAAAAGTAGGGATTCCCCGTCCCTCCGGCGAAGATCACCACCATGCCCTTCTCCATGTGCCGCATGGCCCTCCGCCGGATGTAGGGCTCAGCGATCTCCTCCATGCGGATGGCGGTCATGACCCTGGTCTCGACCCCCTTGGCCTCCAACAGGTCCTGGACGGCCAGGGCGTTGATGATCGTCCCCAGCATGCCCATGTAGTCGGCCTGAACGCGATCCATGCCTTGTCGGGAAGCGATGGCGCCGCGGACGATGTTGCCGCCGCCGATGACAACGCCCAGGGATACGCCCATCTCGGCGATGGACCGGATCTCGTCGGTGAGCCGGTCCACCACCGAGGGCTCGATGCCGAAGCCGCGCTCTCCTGCCAGTGCCTCACCGGAGAGCTTCAGGAGAACCCTCTTGTACTTGGGCTCCTGGGCGGCGTCACTCATGGGCCTACCTCTTTGCGTTGAGTCGAGCGGGTTCCCTGGCGGGGTCGAAGGCGTAACGACCTGTTATCGCTCTCCAACCTTCATGCGGGCGAAGCGCGCCACCTCGATCTTCTCGCCGGTCTTGGCGGAGGCCTCGGTGACCAGCTGCTCGATGGTCTTGTCCGGGTCCTTCACGAAGCCCTGAGCGAGGAGCGTGTTCTCCTTGAAGAACTTCTGCATCTTGCCCTCCACGATCTTGCCGGCGATGGCCTCGGGCTTGCCCTCGTCCTTCACCTGCTGCTCGTAGATGGCGCGCTCCCGCTCGATCACGTCGGCCGGGATGTCCGCGGGGGACACGGCCAGCGGCGCGGCCGAAGCGATGTGCAGGGCCAGGTCCTTCGCGAGGGCCTTGAAGTCCTCGTTCTTGGCCACGAAGTCGGTCTCGCAGTTCAACTCCACGATCACGGCGGTCTTGCCGTCATGGTGGATGTAGCTGCCGATGAGGCCCTGGTTGGCCGACCGTTCGGCACGCTTGGCGGCCTTCGAGGCTCCCTTGGCCCGGAGCAGGTCAACGGCCTTCTCCAGATCACCGCCAGCGTCGGAGAGGGCCTTCTTGCAATCCATCATCCCCGCGCCGGTCATGTCGCGGAGCTTCTTTACATCCTGGGCACTGATCGTCGTCGTCATGGTCGGTCCGTCTCTTCGTGGACAGCAGTTCATGAAAAGAGGCGGAGGGAACGGGATCGGATCCTGTTCCGGCTGCCGCCTCCTACATGTCCCCGGGCGTGGGCCCGAGGAACGATGCCGGGCCTGAGCCCGGCTCCCCGGAGCGCGCTACTCGGCCTCCGGAGCCTCCTCAGGACTATCGGCAACCGCAGCGGCCGCAGCCTTCTTGGCACGAGGCTTCTTCGCGGCGGCCTTGGGCGCCTTCGCGGCAGGAGCGGACTCGGTCGCCTCTGCGGCTTCCTCGCCACCCTCCTCAGCCTCCCCTTCCTCACCGTCACCCTCGCCCTTCAGGTGCTGAGCGATGACTTCGGGGCGTGGCCGGCGCTTGCGCCGGGGCCGCTTCTTGGCCGGGCGGTCCTTCTCGGTGGTCTCGCCGGTCTCGGTGGAGTACGTCGTGGCCTCCACGTCTTCCGAGCGACGCTGATCGTCCGGAACCTCGAGGCGGGTCGCTTCGATGATGGAGGCGATGGCGCCGGCAATGAGGCCCACGGACCGGATGGCATCGTCGTTCCCGGGGATGGGGAAATCGATGGGCTCCGGATCGGCGTTGGTGTCGGTTATGGCGATGACCGGGATCTTCAGGCGCGTCGCCTCACGGACGGCGATGGCCTCCCGCTTCGCGTCCACCACGAAAACGGCTCCCGGCAGGCGACCCATCTCCTTCACACCGCCCAGGTACTTGTCCAGCTTCTGCCGCTCGCGATCCAGCATGAGACGCTCTTTCTTCGTGTAGAACTCGAAGGCGTTCTCTTCCTGGCCGCGCTCCAGTTCTTTCAGACGCCGGATCTGCTTCCGGATGGTCTGGAAGTTGGTGAGCATCCCACCGAGCCATCGCTCCGTGATGAAGAAGGATCCGCAGCGCTGGGCTTCCTGCTCCACGATGCTGCGCAGCTGCTTCTTCGTGCACACGAAGAGCACGCGCTCGCCACGGAGCACCACCTCGCGAACCGCCTGCTGGGCCGCCGTGAGGCGGTCCAGAGTCTTCCGGAGGTCGATGATGTGGATGCCATTACGCTCGGTGAAGATGAACTGCTTCATCTTCGGGTTCCAACGGCGAGTCTGGTGTCCAAAGTGGACACCGGCCTCGAGCAGCTGGTTCAGGCCGACTTCCTGCATGTCGTTTCACACTCGCTATGTGTGGGGCCGATTACGCCCCGATCAGGATATGAAGCGAAACCGCGCTGGTGCGATTAACGCTTCGAGAACTGGAAGCGCTTGCGGGCCTTGGGCCGCCCGGGCTTCTTCCGCTCGACCTTCCGGGAGTCACGCGTCAACAGGCCCTTCTCACGCATGGCCGGGCGCGCTTCCTCATCGTTCAGGACGATGGCACGAGCAAGGCCCATGCGGACTGCGTCCGCCTGGCCGGTGAGCCCGCCACCGTTGACCCGCACCAGGATATCGAACTGCCCACTCACGCCTGCAGCGCGAAGGGGCTCCTCGATACGGATGCGGTGGGTCTCCCGGGGAAAGTAATCCGCCAGGGTGCGACCATTGACCTTCCACTCGCCCTTCCCCGGGCGCAGGGTAACGCGCGCGGTCGACGTCTTGCGCCGACCAACGCTCTGGATCTGCATCTCAGCCATGTCTTCGAATGCCTCTAGATGTCCAGGGGCTGCGGCTGCTGGCCCTGGTGCGGATGCTCCGACCCAGCATAGACCTTGAGCTTCTTCGCGATGTTCTTGCCCAGGGCGTTCTTGGGAAGCATACCCTTGACGGCCATCTCGATGACGCGCTCGGGATGCGACGCCATGACGCGCCGGAACGGGATGTGCTGCTCTCCGCCCATGTAGCCGGAATGGCGGAAGTACGTCTTCTGGTCCGCCTTGTTGCCCGTCAGGACCACCTTCGACGCGTTGATGACCACGACGTGGTCTCCAGTGTCGAGGTGAGGCGTGAACATCGGCTTGTGCTTTCCGCGAATGACTCGGGCTACTTCGGTGGCGAGGCGGCCGAGCGTCTTGTCAGCCGCGTCGACAACCCACCACTTGTGCTCGATTTCGTCGGCTTTCGGGGTGTACGTTCTCATGCATTGCGCCGAATTGAGGCGGTTCAAATATAGAGCTATAAATGATACCCGAGCCTCCAGAGGGTGTCAACGGGGCTCAGGGCCTGCGTGGCGAGGCCTCCGGGGGGCTGCCGTCCCGGGTCCAGGGCCAGCTACATGAACGTCTCGAGGAAGCGCGCCCGGGAGGCGTGGCGCAAACGTACCAGCGCCTTCTCCTTGATCTGTCTCACCCGCTCGCGGGTGATACCCAGAAGAGCGCCGATCTCTTCCAGCGTCATGGGGTCCTGGTCGTCCAGACCGAAATAGAGCCGGAGGATCTTGGCCTCCCGCTCCTTCAACGACGACAGGGCCTCCTCCACGGTCTCCTTGAGGGCCCGCTGGTACGTCTCGTCCTCGGGGCCCGGCGAGAACTGGTCGGGCAGGTAGTCGAGAAGTCGATTGTCCTCGCCCGGGGTCATGGGCGCGTCCAGGGACAGGTGGGACTGGCTGATGGCCAGCGTCCGCTCTACCTCCTCGTGGGTGATTTCCAGGCCGTCCGCGATCTCGTCCACCGTGGGTTCCCGACCCAATTCCTGCAGCAAAGCCGAACTCCGCCGACCGATCCGGTGAAGCGCGCCTGCCCTGTTCAGAGGCACCCGGACGATCCGGCTCTGCTCGGCCAGCGCCTGGAGGATCGCCTGCCGGATCCACCAAACGGCGTAGCTGATGAACTTGATGCCCTTGGTCTCGTCGAATTTATGGGCGGCGCGGATGAGGCCCAGGTTCCCTTCGTTGATGAGATCCGAGAGGGGGACTCCCTGGTTCTGATACTTCTTGGCCACCGATACGACGAAGCGCAGGTTCGACCGGACGAGCTTGTTGAGCGCGTCTTCGTCCTGCTCCCGGATCCGACGGGCGAGCGCCGCCTCTTCCTCCCGGGTGATCAGCGGGTATTGGCTGATCTCCTTGAGGTACTGGTCCAGCGAGCCTTCTTTGAACGCCCCCCGTCTAGAGGAGAAGGTCATCTTCCAGTATGCCGGCTGAGAGGACCGTGCCGTTCCTGCAGAACCACGCGAACCGAGGCACCGCCGCACGGGCTCGCGAACCGTACAATTGGGGCTCGACGCACCGGAGCGCAACTACGCCCCTCGCCGGCTCAGCGGCGAAATTCATCGGATCGCCTCACCGATGCGCCCCCACCGCACGTCGCGAAGCCATGGAAGGGCCCCGGACACCGCCGTGTCGAAGGAGTAGTAGACGAACAGCGGTCGACCGTGGATAGCCTCCCTGGGCACGAAACCCCAGTAGCGGGAGTCCTCGGAATTGTCGCGGTTGTCTCCAAGCATGAAGTACTGCCCGTCCGGCACGACCAGTGGGCCCCAGTTGTCCCGTGTGGGGTGATAGCCCGTCGAGGTGCTCGCGAGAAGATGGTTGGACTGCCACGCCATGTCGGGATGCACCGCGTCTCCCTTCCGGTCACTGTAGCGGACGTACGGCTCGGCGACCGGCTTCCCGTCGAGATACAACTCCTTGTCCCGCATCTCCAGCGTGTCCCCGGGGACGCCGACGAGCCTCTTCACGTAGTTCTTCGCGGGCTCATGGGGTGGGGTGAATACGATGACTTGGCCCCGGCGAGGCTCGGTGAACGCCGGCAGCCTCAGCTCCGTTCCGGGAATCTCGGCTCCGTACACGGCCTTGTTCACCAGCAGGAAGTCGCCGACCAGGAGCGTGTTCTCCATTGAGCCGGTGGGAATGCGAAACGCCTCGACCACGAACGTCCGGACAATGACGAAAAGGGCAAAAGCGACGAGGATGGAGCGGGTCCAGTCCCAGATCCCCATGAGGATGTTCCGGGCCCGCTCGTCAGCCCTGAGAACCTGAGTCACCAACCCAGGCTGTTCGTCGCGGTTGTGCACGCTGGCCAACTCCTTCGTCGTATCCGTTCCGTGCGAGCTCGGAGTGGAACCAGCCCCGCCGGCCCGCCACCGGTGCTGCAGTCCGTCCCTACCCTCGGTCGGCCCTCCCCGTTCCAGGAGTCGCCCCGTCTGCTCATCGTACCATCTCGATGTCGGCGGCGAAACGTCCCTGGGCACGCTTTCGACGCACCGGTCGCTCTCCTACGTTGCAGTCTCGGGCATCGTTCGAACCGTGAACCCCGGGGTCCCCATGCGCGCCGGCAGACTCAAACCTCGGCCCCTTCTGGCATCGGCGCTGGTCGTCACCGGAGCTCTGGCGCTGCTGCGGTTCCTGCCGGAGTCAGGCGCCGAGACGGGCGATGCGTGCGCCGAACCGTGCGGAGAGGGCGCGGCGGAAAGTCCCCTGTCACCCGTCCCGG
>DATHZE010000177.1:0-6231 GCA_035458765.1 Longimicrobiales bacterium | reverse complement strand
CCTCATGCTTCGTCATCGTGCCTTCTCGCGGCGCCAAGGGGACTCTTGACCCGGGACGCACGGCGCCGCCACGACCCCGGAGAACGGTGGCCGAGAAAGCTCCAGCCGCCGCTCGATCACGGCCCCGGTCTGGCGACGGGCGATTACCCGACGATTATCCGGCGGCAGTTGCCACGCCTATCCCGAGCGGGCCACTGCTGGCAGAGGCCTCCGGTAGGCGGGCCCGAGCCTCGCGTCCGCCCCCGTGGGCCCGCCCCTTCACCTGCGTACCCCCTCCTCCGACAGCGCGCCAAGCCGGTCCGTGGCGATCGCGTTCGACGGGTCCATGCGCAGCGCCCTCCGGTACCACTCTGCCGCCTCTTCGAGCGACCCAGCGGCCTCAGCTCGAGCCGCGAAACGGAGGTAGAGCGCAAGGTAGCGCCGCGTGTTGTCGGCACCCGCCCGCAGGTGCTCCTCGCGGAGGTCCTTCAAGCCGAGACGCTCGTACTCGCGGATTAGCACGATCCTGAGCGCGTTCGAAGTCGGACTCACGCCCACCGCGGCCTCAAAGATCGTGACATTGTCCTTCCACAAAGCCGTCCGTCGGACCGTCGCCATCGAAAGCGATGCCAACAGCACGCCGATGACGCCCCATGATACCGCGGATCTTCCGCTGTCGTGGAGCCAACCCCAGACCGGGAGCGTGAGGTGAACGGCGGCGTAGGCGAGGCCGATCATCGGGAGATAGAGGAACCGTTCGCCCATCATCGCCCCGCGGAGCGGGACGATGTTCATGACCGGAAGCAAAGCCACGAAGAACCACGCAATACCGAAAGCCACATTCCAGTCCCGGCGGACGTACAGCGCACCCACGAGCACCACGCCCCCGACGACCGTCATCGCGCGTGCTACGCTCGCCGCGACCTCCGGCTCCGGAATCGGAATCACGTGCCGGATCGACTGCCCCACGGGGAAAACCAGGAGCTGCAGGTATCTTTCGACGACCGTGATTTGCATGACCATGGTCCTGCCGAAAGTCACTCCCTCCCACGATCCCGCAGCAGCTCCGCCGAGCAGGCCACTTCTGAGGAGAACGAACGCACCCGCCAGGGCGAAGAAGCCCCCGACATAGAGGACGGTGCCACGAGGCAGGGGCGCAACTTTCCGGTCCGATCCTCTCCACGCGTCCAAGAGGAAAATGAGGAGCGGCAAGACCACCGCCATCTCCTTCGAGAGCAGTCCGCCCACGAAGAGCGCGTACGCCGTCAGCGCCCAGCCTACGCTCACCACCGATCTGCCCGCTTGCTTGAGATGGGCGAGTAACGCCATCAGACAGAAGGCCGCGAAGAGCACGTCGGTAAGTCCCGTGACGCTCGCCACCGCTTCGGTCTGGATTGGGTGCAATGCGAAGATCGCCGCGACCGTCCACGCCGGTCCAACGCGCCCGGACAACATCCTGCACAGAATGAAGACGAGAAGGGTGTTGCCGGCGTGGAGAATCACGTTGAGGGCGTGGAAGGGGATCGGATCCACGCCGAAGCCACGGATCATCAGGGCATAAAGCAGTGTGCGTAGCGGCCGGTAGAAGGCCATGCCCTCGGCAGCCACGCCGGTCCGGTAGTCCGTGAAGAAGTCCCCGATCCGTGTGAGGTCACGAAGGGCCGGATTGTCGACGAGAACGAGAAAGTCGTCCCAGACCCATCCATTGCCGAGAGAGCCAGCGTAGGCGACGAAGGTCAGGCCGACCAACACGGCCGGCGCCATCCAGCGTGTTCTCATGTGCAGCCCCCCATCCCGGGCCGGGCGCCGTGTGACTGAAGGCTAGACGGCTCGGTCTCCCGGATTCGGCACGTGGAATCCGTGGGGAGCCTCGGTCGTCGTGCGCGCCCCAGAAGGATGGCTCGATGGGGGCTGGGCCGCCGTGGGGAGATCCCCTGCTCTGCCGGGCGGGGATTCCCCGCGCGCGGAGGACGGCCTCTCGGGAGCGTCGGGCCCGGCGAGCGCAGCCCTCTCGAACGCCTTATCCGTTCCCCCTGATCGCGCGTGGGCAGGCACAATCGCCAGGGCGGTCCGACTGACCGACGCGTACCTGGCGCTCTGGATCTCAAGCTGGCCGAAACCGAACTCTGTCCACCCCCGTGGGGACAGGAAATCCCACCGCACGGCAGGGTGAGAAGGCACGGTAAGAAGTGACGTGGCGGTGAGCAAGGTGCAGGAGCAGGTCCGGGGGAGGAGGGGGCAAGGGCTGGAGAGAAGGGGCTTGCCGGGAGTGGACGGCCGGTGGGGCCATCGGGATGGCGTCAAGGTCGGTGGGGGAGATGGAGATGGAGGAGGATGGCGGAGACGACAGGCGGGTCGGTGAGGAACGCGAGGATGGACATCTGACCACGGCAGGCGGGGCAGAGCAGCGGCAGGACCTCCCCGGGCAGCAACCGGATGGCCCTTTGGGGGGATCGTTGGATTGTCGCGAGGTATGGGTATAGCGCCACATCTCCCAGGAGGTATGTCCGTAGATGCAAACCGGCCCAACCCGCCTGGTCTTCCCGCGTCCGCAGCTCTGTTGGGCGGTTTCCGCATGCGGTCCGTCCGGTGAACGGAGGGCCGTTTGTCGTTGCAGGCCCGTGGCGGGGGCTCCCCCCGGCCCGACAGAGGGCGTCGGTTTATGACCGCTCCCTAGCGCCCCGTGCCCCGCAACTCCGCCAACGCAGCGTGGACCGGAGCCTCTGGGTGGAAGTCGAATTCGCCCCACAGGGACCAGGTCAGGGGCACGTCCATGACCACAGCGCCACCCGCGCTGGGAATCCCTGGGTAGACGACCGCGGTACGTGACATGGACCCTCGGAGGCCGCTGTGCGCCAGTACGAAGGGCGTGCTGTCGGTGAACGCACGGGGTGACTGCGACGGCGGCACGCCCAGCATTCTGCCCCCCATGCGGTGGAGTTGATAGGCCAGGTCGAAGGCCGCACTGAAGGTGGCTGCATCGGTGATGACCACCACGTTCAGCGCCGGGTCCGAGGGGACGTCGGCCAACGTGCCGATCCTACTGAAGCCATTTGCGCGGTGCCGGTTCAGGAACTCCTCCAGTGTTTCCACCTCCAGGGCCGTGGGGTCCGGAGGATCGTAGGTGTAGTCGCCGAGCCGGACTTGGCGTCCTGCGGCGTCGGACACCTCCCCCAGGCTCCGCCCCTGGATGGCCAGGAGCTCCTCGGAGACGCGGGTCGCAAAGAACACGGGATCGGGGGTCTGGAGGTATGCGCCGCCGAACAGCTGGTACAGGAGCGGCTCCCCGATGATGGAGAAGCCGCCTCCGTTTTCCCGCAGATCCACGATCAGGTCCCGGGTGCCGTGATCGTCCATGAGGTGCAGGAGGGCGTCCAACTCGTCGATGAGAGAGGGGAAGGACTCGATGGCCTCGGCCTGGTCCGCGGGTCGTGCCCGGTCCATGAACCGGTCGTAGGCCGTCTCCAGCCACTGGTCGATGTCGGTGCGTCCGGCGGCGCGCATGCTCTCGAAGGCCTCCCGGGACCACATGCCCCGGAGGCGCAGATAGCCCACCGTCCCGTCTGCCAGCATACGATGATCGAACGGACCCGACGCCGGACTCACTCTGGGTGCATCCCGCATGGGCCACGGGCCCGCGGTTCGCTCCTCCGGCGAAAGGCTGTACGCCAGCGTGACGGCCTCGGGTGCGGCGGCCCCGGGCCTGGTCACAGTGAGGTGCAGGGAATCCTCTACGTCGGGGGCGATGGCCGTGATGAGGTGGGTCCCGCCCAGGCTTGCCGCCAGTTGCCGGCGGCTCCCGGAGATGTTCTCCGACGGAAAGAAGACACGGGTGTCCAACGCGAGCTCATCCACGGGTCCGCCCTCCACGGTTTCCAGACGGGCGCCCAGCAGTTCCTCGTACTCGGGTGTGGCGTCCGAGACGATGATCCCGTCGGCGGCCGTGGCGAAGCGGACTGGCAGGTACCACCGCTCTACTTCGTCGGCGCTGGACGAAAGCTGTTGGACCCCGGTGTGGCCATCACCCATGTCTCCCAGAAAGCCGGCGATCCTCCTGCGCAGATCCGGGATCTGGACCCAACCGTCGGGCACCCCGTCCAGAAGCCCCTGAAAGGCGCGCTGATAGGCCACTCTTCCCCCGAAGCCTGCGAAGGGGTCGGGGTGGACACGCTCCAGGAGATCACCGAGTTGGAGGATGTCCTCGCGGGCGGCTTCGGCGGGGATGGAGTCCGCGGCGTTTGGCAGCGGAAGCGCAGCGGCGTGGCCGCCGAGCGTGAGGACGGTGCTGAATAGGTGGAGGAGCATGTGCGGCGTCGCCATCGGAGTCGGACAGGTCTGCGTAGGCTTCGACGGGAGGGTCTCCTCAACCTACGGTCCATTTCCCCCCCGGTTACGCCTGTGACGGCCGCCGCTTCCGCTCCAGCCCCTCGGTCCTCCGGGTCTTCGTTCACCGCAACGGGACACACCTGGTGAATCGGCAGTACTGCGCCTCCACCGTGGACAACCGCGCCTTCGGAGCCGGCAACAGGGTGATCCACAACGTCGCGGGCCACGAGGGCGTCGGAGACCCATCCCCGGCGCTGTCGGACGAGGATCCGGTTTTGGCGGCGGCGGCCCAGGCTGCTCGCGATCCGTGGTGTCCGGTCATCGGAGTCCTTCACCCTCACCACGACCCTGAGTCCAACGAAGGTCGGCGGGTGGTCTCCCGGAGTTTGGCCTACCTCCGGCAGTCCCGGAACATCTGCTGCTGGGCGCGCCGGGGAGTCGATACGATGTCGAAGAACTTCAGGAGGTAGTCCAGGACCTCTCCCCGGGCTATCGGATCCAGGGGCTCGAAGTCGCGGACCAGCGACTCGATCTGTGGGCGGGCGTCGAAGAAGGGGCGCAGGTCGGCGGCCTGGTCCCGGTCTGGCCAGCACCGGCCCATGTAGAGGCGCTGCTGCACCGTGACGATGGGCAGCTCCGGGTCGGGCTTGGCGTACGGCGCGTCTACGAGCCCGGCATGGTCGAAGTCGTAGGGCACAGGAACCACCCTCCCATCAAGACCGACCAGCACGACGTTGTGCGCCGGTGTGTCGGCCCAGTCGGAGTTGCCGATGAGGTACTCGAAGATCGCGACCCGGGTGGAAGCTCCGGGGTGGAGAAGCTCCTTCCGGACGATCCTCCCTTCGGGAATCTCCAGGAGCTGTCCCCCGACACGCCGGGCCAACGCCTCGTCCCGCTCGATGAAGAACGCGGACCGTGTGAACGGCTCCATATCCCCCGAGGTGTCCACGAACGTGACGTGGGCCAACCGGACCTGGAACGCTACGTCGGTGAAGAGGGCGTAGAGCTTGTAGACGAGCATCTCTCGCAGGACGAGCTCTTCGTAGTCATCCCACGCGGGCCGGCACGATACCACCATCTTGAGCTTGTCCTGGCCCAGGAACACCGTCCCCTCCAGGTCCAATCCCTCAAGGTCGAGGCGGAGGGGAGGGAGGGAGCAGATCGCCGGGTGGCGTCGGAAGTTCCCCCGGGGCCTGAGTTCCACCTGCAGCGTGTCCCCGTTCTCCAGAACCAGCCGCGCAGGCCGGTCTTCGGGATCGTCGGAGCGGTCGTCTCGGATTTCCTCGAAGTCGGCGATCAACGTGATGGAGACCGCTTCGTCCGACGCGAACAGCGGGATGGAGTCCACAGCCTGGGGCGGCAGGGCCAGGGTCGCCATGAGTGCGACGGATGAGAGCCAGATCTCCAAAGTGTGCTTCCTCCCCGGGGCATCGATCCGACAAAGCGGCCCGCGAAGTGCCGATTGGGCAAGGATGGGAAGCGCGAACACCACGAAGCCGATCGTGAGGCTCACCTTCACCCAGTCGGTCCTCCGGTTGCATCATGCGGACAGCGTAGCGCCGAAGGAACCCTGCCGGAAGGACAACCCGTGGGCCAATTGGTGGTTCCGCTGTCGGAGGAGGATGCCGTGGTTGCCGAGGCGGCGGTGTGGGACTTGGGGCGGCTGACCAGGGCACATAAAGGCCGCCGCCGGCCGGTTTGGTGGTTTGAGTCTCCTGAGCGTCCCCCGCCAGGGGACGGTCGCACGACGGCGAGAGGACGAGGCATCGCTAGTAGTGCGCGTCCGCCGAGCACCCTCCCGCAAGGAGCACACCAATGTTCTTCTCTCTCCTCTCCTTGGTCGTCTTGCTGGTTCGTACCTGCCCGAAGTCGGAATCCCTCGTTCCTTTCCTCGACGGGGAGGGCTAGCCGTGGCTCGGCGGAGGG
>DATHZE010000176.1:0-15655 GCA_035458765.1 Longimicrobiales bacterium | reverse complement strand
ACAACTTCGCGCGCGGGGCCAGGGACCTCCGGCTTTTCGAAATCGGCACCTCGTTCCGCTCCGCGGGGAAGGGTGAGCCACCCGTCGAGGAGAATCACCTCGCCGCAGTGGTCACCGGACGGCGGGAGCCTCCGCATTGGTCCATGCCGGACACGGTGTACGGCATCTGGGATCTGAAGGCCCTGGCGGGGGATGTCGCTGCCTGCGGGTACCGGGCGCAGGTTCGGATCGAGCCGGCGCGAGAAGGGCTGCTGGACAATTTCGACCCCGAGGCCTCCTTCGCGATCCTGGATGTGGACGGCCGACCCTTGGGCGCGGCCGGGCGCATCCGGGCCGGGGCGGTGGACGCCCCGGTGTGGGCGGACGACGTGTTCGGGATGGAGCTCACCCTCCCCGCGGAGGTTCCTTCACCGAGGACTGCGCGATACCAGAGGCTTCCGGCCCACCCCGGTGTCGGGCGGGACCTGGCGCTCCTGGTGCCGGACGCGGTCCCCGCCGCCCAGGTGTTGGAGGTCATCCGGATCCGTGGCGGAGACCTCCTGGAGGGCGTTTCGCTGTTCGATCACTACAGGGGCGAAGGCGTGCCCCAGGGACTCCGCTCGGTGGCCTTCAACTTGCGCTTCCGGGCTCCGGACCGAACCCTGAAGGACAAGGAAGTGGACCGCGCGTTACAGGGCATCGTGGGACGCCTCAAGGAGGAGTTGGGTGTCGAACCCCGGGGGTAAGGCAGAGCAGGCGGATCGGCTCGCGCTCAAAGCGCTCGAGAAGGCGGTGGGCCAAGCCATGGCACGGCTGGAGGAATTCCGGGTCCGGGCCCAGGGGGCAGAGGCCCGGAGCGCCGAGCTGGGGAAACTCCTCCAGCGCTTCACCCGGGATCAGGGTGAGGCTCCGCTCCTCCTGTCGAGGCTGAGCGCCCTGGAGCAGGAGAACGCGGAACTGCGTGCGCGTCTGGACAAGGGGAGGGAAGGCGTGGAGCGCCTCCTCGCCCGCATCCGTTTTCTGGAGGGGCAGCGATGAGCGACGAAAAGGCCTCGGCCTCTGTCACGGTCCGCATCGCAGGGGAAGAGCACACGATTCGGGCGAACGTCGAGGCCTCGTACACCCGAAAGTGCGCGAAGCTCGTGGATGATCGCATCCAGGAAATCCGCTCGAAGTCAGGCCTCATCGAGGGGCACAAGGTCGCCATTCTGGCGGCGCTCTCCATCGCCGACGAGTACTTCCAGGCGCTGGAGGAGCTGGGCCAGACTCGCAAGGATACGGCCACCCGGGTGACGAATCTGGTGCGGAAGGTCGAAGCGGAGCTTGCCCAACCCGACCGCCGGAGCGACCGGGACGGGGGATGAAGAGCGTGCGTTTTCGCGCACTCTCCGATGGGCGCCTTGCATTTCGCAGATGCTAAATCCTATAGTCCCAGTCATCTAGCGATGTCGCCGCTCCCGGAGGACCGGGGGTAGCGGGGTCAACTGTCGTCCTCTCGGCGTCGGGCAGCCGGCGACCGGTTCGGGAGTTACATACATGAACACCCCGCTGGTGGCATTGGCGGCGGCGGTGGGGCTCATCCTGGGTGCGTGGATCGGGTACGCGGTGACGCGAAGCCGAGAGCGGGCCCGCCGCGAGCTGGAGAAGAGTCAGGCCCAGGACGAATCGTCCCGCATTTTGAAGCGCGCCCGGGAGGAGTCGGATACCCTGAAGCGCGCCGGGGAGCTGGCGGGTCGCGAGGAGGGGTTCCGTCTCCGCGAGGCATGGGAGAAGGAGGAGACCCGTCGCCGCGAGGAAGCCGAGCGGCTCGAGCGACGCATCCAGGACCGTTCGGAGGCGGTCGATCGGCACTTCGAACGCCTCAACGCCCGGGAAGAGGAACTCGAAGCGCGGAGCGCCACCATCGCGCGCCGCGAGGGCGCGGTGGCCCAGGAGGCGCTCACCGTGGCTCGCCGGGAACAGGAAGCCGCGAGCCGCCTCGAGGCGCTGGCGGGGATGTCCGCCCAGGAAGCCCGGAAGCAGCTCGTGGAGGACCTTCAGGACGAGGCTCGGGCGGAAGCGGCCAACACCCTCCGCGAGATCAAGGAGCAGGCCCAGCGGGAGGCGGACCGGGAGGGCAAGAAGATCGTCGCCCTGGCCATCCAACGCATGGCCGCCGACCAGACCGCCGCCACCACCGTTTCGGTGGTGCAGCTCCCCTCGGACGAAATGAAGGGGCGGATCATCGGACGGGAGGGGCGGAACATCCGGTCCTTCGAGCAGGCCACGGGCGTGGACCTCATCATCGACGACACACCCGAAGCCGTGGTGCTGTCCGCATTCGATCCGGTGCGGCGGGAAATCGCGAGATTGGCGTTGGAGTGGCTCATCCAGGACGGACGGATCCACCCGGGGCGCATCGAGGAGACGGTGTCCAAGGCCGGCGTCGAGGTCGAGGAGGGCATGGTGCAGGCCGCGGAGGAGATCCTTTACGAACTCGGGATCCACAACGTTCACCCCGAGATCGTGAAGACGCTCGGACGGCTCAAGTTCCGGACCTCCTATGGGCAGAACCAGCTCCAGCATGCGAAGGAAGTAGCGCTCCTGGCAGGCAACATGGCTGCGGAGATGGGCCTGGACGTCCAGGCGGCCAAGCGTGCCGGCGTCCTCCATGACGTCGGCAAGGGGATGACCCACGAGCACGAGGGAACGCACGTGGAGTTGGGATACAGACTGTGCAAGAAGCACGACGAGTCCGAGGTGGTTCTCAACGCCATCAAAGCCCACCACGACGAGGAACCCCACTTCTTCGCCGAGACGTTCCTCGTGTCGGCGGCCGACGCCATCAGCGGGTCACGGCCCGGGGCGAGACGGGAGATGTTCGAGGGGTACGTGAAGCGCCTCGAGAAGCTCGAAGAGATCGCCATGGAGCATCCCGGCGTGGAGCGGGTGTTCGCGATCCAGGCAGGTCGGGAGCTCAGGGTCATGGTGGAGCCCGACAAGGTCAGCGACGGTGACATCACCCAGCTCTCGGAGGCGGTGGCGCGACGCATCGAGGGGGAACTCCAGTACCCGGGACAGATCAAGGTGGTGGTGGTGCGGGAGACCCGGGCGGTGGACTTCGCACGGTAGCTGTTCCGGGAGGCTGACTGCCCCGGTCAGGGTGTTAGTTTAGGGCCCGTACCAGTCCCCTCAGCCTTCCGACCATGTCCGCGCAGATCATATCCGGAAAAGAAATCTCCGCCGCCATCCGGGACGAACTCAAGGCACGCGTCCAGGTCCTCAAGGAGCGCCACGGCACCACCCCGGGGCTCGCCACGGTCCTGGTGGGCGCCAGCCCGGCATCCCAGATGTACGTGGGCATGAAGAACAAGGCCGCCGCCGCCCTCGGGATCCATTCCCGTCAGATCACGCTGGCCGGGGATACGCCGGAAGACGAGCTCCTCGGCGTGGTCGCTGGGCTCAACGCCGATCCCGAGATCCACGGGATCCTGGTGCAGTTGCCCCTGCCGGAGCACATGGACGCGGCCAAGGTCATCGAGTCCATCGCCCCGTCCAAGGACGTCGACGGCTTCCATCCCGTGAACGCTGGGCGCCTCATGACGGGCTCCGGGGACTTTTTCGCGCCGTGCACTCCCGCGGGCGTGGTCGAGATGCTCCTGCGCTCGGGCCACGACCCCGCCGGAAGGCACGTGGTGGTCCTGGGGCGCTCCAACATCGTGGGCCAGCCCCTGGCCAATCTGCTGCTGCGCAAGGCGAGGGGCGGAAACGCCACGGTGACGGTGTGCCACTCGCGCACCCCGGACCTGGGGGCCGTCACCCGAACGGCTGACATCCTCGTGGTGGCCATCGGCCGCCCCGAAATGATCACCGCCGACATGGTGAGCCCCGGGACGGTGGTCATCGACGTGGGAACCCACCGAGTCGAGGATCAGGGAGCGGAGAAGGGATACCGCGTGTGCGGGGACGTGCTCTTCGACGAGGTGAAGGAGGTGGCGGCAGCCATCTCACCGTCTCCCGGTGGGGTTGGGCCCATGACCATCACCATGCTCCTCGCCAACACCGTGGACTCCGCCGCTCGCGCCGCGGGCACGGCCTGAGCCGAGCGGTTCATTGGCCGACGACCTGAGCCTGGACCTCTTCGACGGGGTCGAGGGGGATTCGCCGGTGGATCCGTCCCCCCCTTCGGCGCCCCCGGCCCCGGAGCCCAGGGTCTGGTCGGTGTCCCAGGTCAACAAGGCGGTGCGGGCCCTGCTGGAGGGAAGCGTGGACGCCCTCTGGGTCGGGGGCGAGGTCGGGAGTTGGACCCGGTCGCGGCAGGGCCACTGCTACTTCACCCTGAAGGACGAACGGGCCCAACTCCGCTGCGTCATGTGGCGCACGGAGGCTGAAAAGCTCCCCGCCGATCCCGAGGAAGGCATGCAGGTTCGCGCCTTCGGGGCGTTGACCCTGTACGAAGCGCGTGGGGAGTACCAGATGGTCGTCCAGCGCCTCGAGGCCGAAGGTGCCGAGGGACTCTGGCGCCTCGCTTTCGAGAAGCTCCGCCGGCAGCTGGAGGCGGAGGGGCTCCTGGATCCGGGCAGGAAGCGCCCCATCCCTCGGTTCCCGTCCACCATCGGCGTGGTCACATCCCCGACGGGCGCGGCCATCCGCGACGTGCTTTCGGTCCTGCGTCGGCGCGCCCCCTGGGTCCACGTCCTCGTCCGCGGCGCCCGGGTCCAAGGGGATGGGGCGGCCAGGGAGGTGGCCCGGGCTCTGGAGGCCCTGGGCGAGACCGGACTCTGCGACGTCATCATCGTGGGCCGCGGCGGGGGCTCCGTGGAGGACCTCTGGGCCTTCAACGAAGAGCCCGTCGCCCGGGCCATCGCCGCGTGTCCGGTCCCCGTAGTGTCCGCGGTAGGACATGAGGTCGATATCACTATCTCCGATCTGGTGGCTGACTTACGGGCACCGACCCCCTCGGCCGGCGCCGAGGCGGTGGTCCCGGACGGGGCCGCCGTCCTGGAGCAGCTTCAAGGGCTCCCCTCCCGGCTGGCTCGAGGGCTCCGGGGCACCGTGGTGCGCCGCCGCTCGCTGGTGGACGAAGGGCTGGCCCGGCTGCGTCGGGCCATGGAGCGTCGCCTGGCGCCGCCCCGCCAGGCCGTGGATCTCGCGGTAGGTCGCCTGGAGCGCGGTCTGGCCCGGGGCCTGGAGCGGAAGCGGGTGCGCCTCTCGGCCCTGGGGGGGAGGCTGCAGGCGCTGTCGCCCCTGGCCACCCTGGAACGTGGGTACTCGGTGGCCCGAAGCCCCGAGGGGCAGCTTCTGCGACGGGTGGAGGACTTCGCGCCCGGACGTAGCTTTCACCTTCGAGTCATGGACGGGACGGTTCGCGCTGATGCGGTCGGCCCCCACCAGGAGGATGCACCGTGAAGGAACCGAAGGACGAGGCCCCGACCCTGGAAGGGCGCCTTCACCGGCTGGAGGAGATCCTTGGGCAGTTGGAGGCCGACGAAGTGGATCTCGAGCGGGCGCTGGGCCTGTTCGAGGAAGGTGTGCGCCTGGTGCGGGAGGCCGAGGCCATCCTCTCGACCACCGAGCTGAAGGTCGATGAACTCCTTTCGGGAGGGGCCACCGCGCCCTTCGCCGAGGAGGACGAGTGAGCGGCGCCTTTCACCTGAGGACTTTCCTGGCCGACGAGGCGGGCGCGGTCCAGGAGGCTCTGGAGCGGGCGATTCGATCCCTGGACGGTCGGATCCCGGGGGACGTCGCTGCCGCCGCCGCCCACGGGGTCCTGTCCGAGGGGAAGCGACTGCGTCCCGTGCTGTGCGTGGCCGCCTACCGGGCCTGCGGCGGCCGCATCCAGGGCGAGGCTCCCTACGACCTCGCAGCCTCCCTGGAGCTCATCCACGCCTACTCCCTCATGCACGACGACTTGCCGTGCATGGACGATGCGGAACTCCGCCGGGGGCGCCCGACGACCCACCGGCTCCACGGGGAAGACGTCACGGTGCGTTCCGGGGCGGCCCTCATCGCATCCGCCGCGCTCCGCTGCTGGGACGCCGCGCTGGCACTGGGGTGCAGCGCGGCCGACGCCCGCCGCGCCACGGGCGCTCTCCTCGAGGCTGCCGGAGGTGGCGGAATGGTGGGTGGGCAGTGGATGGACCTGGAGGGCGAGGGGCGGGCCCTCGGGGCCGAGGCTCTCGACGGTCTCCACAGGCGCAAGACCGGGGCGCTCCTCGAGGCCTCCCTCCTGGTGGGCGCCATCGCGGCAGGAGCGGACAGCGGAACGCTGGCTTCGCTGAGGACGTACGGCCAGGCCATCGGCCTGGCCTTCCAGATCGCCGACGACATCCTGGACGCGACCCAGGACGCGGATACCCTGGGCAAGAACCCTTCCGACGCCGTCCTGGGGAAGTCCACCTACGTGGCGCTCTACGGCCTTGAGGAGGCGGGGCGGCGCGCCGAAGCGCAGGTGGGGAAGGCGCTGGGAGCGCTGTCCGAGGCCGGCCTGGCCTCTCCCGCGCTGGAGGCTCTCGCGCGATACGTGGTGGAGCGAAGCCACTGACCCGAGCACGGCCCCGCCTCCCGGAGGGTGGTGGGCACGCGACGTGCAGATATCTTTAGGATCTGACTATCCCCTGTGAGCCAAGGAGAGATCCGGTGCCCCTGCTGGATCGAGTGAAATATCCAGAAGACCTGCGTGCCCTCCCGAGGACGGAACTCCGTCGTCTCGTGGACGAGGTGCGCCAGCGCCATATCGACGTCGTGGCGGAGAAGGGCGGTCATTTCGGCGCCAGCCTGGGGGTCACCGAGCTTACGGTGGCGCTCCACTACTGCTTCGACACGCCGCGCGACCAGCTGGTGTGGGACACCGGCCACCAGGCCTACATCCACAAGATCCTCACGGGACGCAACGAGCGCCTCCCCACCATCAGGCAGAAGGACGGGCTCGCGCCCTTCTGCCGCAGGGACGAGTCCGAATACGACGCCTTCGGTGCCGGACACGCCTCCACGTCCATCTCCGCGGCCTGGGGCATGGCCGTGGGCCGCGACGTCATGGGTGAGGATTTCCGCGTCGCCGCCATCATCGGCGACGGGGCCATGGGCTGCGGTCTGGCCTATGAGGCCCTGAACAACGCAGGTCACACCGGCCGCGATTTCGTCGTCGTGCTCAACGACAACGACATGTCCATCGCCCCCGCGGTGGGCGCAATGAACAAGTACCTCACCGGGATGATCACGAATCCGGCCTACAACAAGGTCCGCAACCTGGTGAAGGAGATCCTCCATCGCGCCCCTACCAGCCTGGGTGGCGCCATGGAGGAGATGGCCGGCCGTCTGGAGGAGAGCGTGAAGCACTTGCTCACCCCGGGGCTCATCTTCGAAGAGTTGGGATTCCGCTACGTGGGACCCGTGGACGGGCACGACATCGACGCCCTCGTGGAAACGCTTTCCAGGGTCCGAGCCATGAAGGGGACGATCCTGGTCCACGTCCTCACCCAGAAGGGGAAGGGTTTCGTTCCGGCCGAGGCGGACCCGTGGACCTGGCACGCGGCGGGTCCCTTCGACAAGGTGACGGGGCAGGGGACAGGCGCCAAGAAGACCTCGGGCCTCCCCCGCTACCAGAATGTGTTCGGCAAGGGCCTTGTCGAACTCGCGGACGCCGACCCCAGGGTGGTCGCCATCACCGCTGCCATGCCCGACGGAACCAGCACGGACATGTTCCAGAAGCACCACCCGGACCGGTACTTCGACGTCGGTATCGCAGAGGGCCACGGCGTCACCTTCGCCGCCGGCCTGGCGACCCGGGGCGTGAAGCCCATCGTGGCGATCTACTCCACGTTCCTGCAGCGCGCCTACGACAACATCGTCCACGACGTTGCGCTCCAAGACCTCCCCGTGGTGTTCGGCATGGACCGGGCGGGCATCGCGGGGGAAGACGGCCCCACCCATCACGGCACGCTGGACATCGTCTACATGCTGGGCATTCCCGGCATGACGGTGACCGCGCCCAAGGACGGAGCAGAGTTGCTCGCGCTCATGCGCCTGGCCACGGAAAAGAACGACGGTCCGTGGAGCGTGCGTTGGCCACGGGACAGCGTCCCCGCGGAGGTGCCCCATCTCTCGGAGATCCCGGCCGTGGAGGCGTACACGTGGGAGATCCTCCGCAATGGCCCCGACGCGGTGGTTCTCGCCGTCGGGACGATGGTCACGACTTCCCTGGCCGCCGCGGAGATCCTGGCCGGAGAGGGAATCCGTTGCACGGTGGTGAACTGCCGGTTCCTCAAACCCTACGACCGCACGGTCTTCGAGGAGATGGTTCGGAGCCACCCGGCGGTCCTCACGGTGGAAGAGGGCCAGGTCGCCAACGGCTTCGGAGCGTTCATGTCGAGGGAGATCGACGCGTTGGGCCTCGAGCGGCGCCCTCGGGTGTCGTCCGTGGGGATTCCGGACAGGTTCGTGGAGCACGGATCCCGAGCCGTGCTCCTGAGGGAGCTGGGTCTGGACGCGAAGGGCATCGCCGCGCAGATCCGGACGATGGTGGGCGCGCGGGAAGGCACGCCCGTGCCATGAGCCGAGGGCGGGACCGGCTTCCTGGGCCCATCCGCCGGGTCGGCGTGGTTCTTCGCCGGCGTCTTCCCGACCTCCCGGAAGCCGTGGCGCGGCTCGTTGCCATCTGTGCCGAGCGTGGGGTCACCGTCGTCCTCGAGGATCGCGAGATCCTCCATCCTCCGGAGGGAGGAGAACTGGGAAATCTGGCGGAAGCGGATCTCGACCTGGTGGTGGCTTTGGGAGGGGATGGAACCCTCCTGCGGGCCGCACGCATGGTTCAGGAGCGGGGTACTCCGGTTTTCGGCGTCAACCTGGGGCAACTGGGATTCCTCACCAACACCGCCGAGGTGGAGCTGGAGGACGGGCTGGCCCAGGTTCTCGACGGCGCGGGGGAGTTGGATCGCAGGGTGACCCTTCAGGCTCAGGTCTTCCGGGGTGGCGAACCGGAGGGAGAGGCGCTGCACGCTCTGAACGACGTCGTCATCCACAAGCCCGGGGCCGCCCGGGTCACCCCCATCCATCTCGCCGTGGGGGAAGCCGCCGATCTCGAGGAGATCGGGAGCTTCTCCGCCGACGGGGTCATCGTGGCCACGCCCACGGGGTCCACCGCGTACTCCCTTTCGGCTGGGGGACCCATCATCGTTCCCGACGTGGAGTGCATCGTGGTCACCGCCATCTGCCCCCACGCGCTCACCGTGCGTCCCCTGGTCCTGCCGGCGACGCGACGCCTGACCGTGCGCCCGCTGGATCCCTCCCACGAGCTCCAGATCACCGTGGACGGACAGGTCGCGAAGTTCCTCGAACCCAACGATCAGGTGGTGGTGTCGCGAGGCGAACACGACGTGTCCCTCGTGCGACTTCCCGGACAGACGTTTTTCGGCACCATGCGCCGGAAGCTGACGTGGGCCGCGCGTCCCCCGGAGCGGGCCTGAAGCGGTTCGTCCGACCCTTCGTGCCATTGAAGCGCACGGGTGCCCCCTCTACCTTCTTCGACGATGCTCGTAGAACTCCGGATCCGGGACTATGCCGTCGTCGAGGACCTGACCCTCTCCTTGGGACCCGGTCTCAACGCCCTCACGGGCGAGACCGGCGCCGGCAAGTCGATTATCGTGGGCGCGCTCTCCCTTCTCCTCGGGGAGCGTGCGTCCTCGGGAGTGGTGCGGGTGGGGGCCGAGCGGGCCACGGTCGAAGCGGTCTTCGACCTTTCGGCTCTCCCCGGCGTGGAGGCCCGCCTGGAGGAACTCGGCTTCCGCCCGGAGGACGGGCACCTCATTCTTCGCCGGGAGGTGGCATCGGAGGGGCGCAACCGAGCCTGGGTCAACGGTTCGCCCGCCACGGCCGGCATCGTAGGGGAGCTGGGCAGCGCGCTCGTGGATCTCCATGGGCAGCACGAGCACCAGACGCTGCTGCGGCCAGCCGAGCAGCGCGGGATCCTCGACGCATTCGCGGCAGCGCAAGAGATGGCACGGGCGGTTGCGGAGCAGCACGACACGGTGCGCACCCTCCGTAGGGAATTGGAGGAACACGAAACCCGGGTCCGGGAAGTGGAGAGCAAAGCCGATTTCCTCCGGTTCCAGTTGGAGGAAATCGACGGAGCCCGACTCCACCCCGGAGAGGACGAGGCGTTGGAGTCGGAGTCACGGCGACATGAGCACTCCGAAGAACTCGCCGAGGGCACCGCCGGTATCCACGACGCGCTCTACGCCGGGGAGGAGGCGCTCGCCGACCGCCTCGCGGAGGTGAGGGCGCGATTGAACAAGCTGGTGCGCTTCGACCCGGGGCTGGGCGAACTGGTGACGGCGCTGGAAGCGGCATACCACGCCGTGAGCGACGTCGGCAGGCGCGTGGGCGAGTACGCGACGCAGGTGGAGCACGACCCCCGCCGGCTGGAGGAAGTGCGGCGGCGGTTGGACTTGATCTTCCGGCTCAAGCGGAAGTACGGTCCGGAATTGGCGGACATCCTCGCCACGGGCCAGCGGGTCCGGACCGAGCTCCGCCAGTTGGAGGAGGCGGACCACGATCTCGGCGAGCTTCGCAAGCGACTGGCGGTGGCCGGCAGGGCACTCGAGGCCGCCGCGGGACGCCTTACCGAGCTTCGGTCCGGCGCGGCCCTCGACCTGGCTCGCGCCGTCGACGCGGTGCTCCCTGATCTTGGGCTGACAGGGGCGACGTTCCAGGTCCACCTGCGCCCGCTGGAGGAGATCGGCGCGCATGGTTCCGAAGCCGTGGCTTTCATGGTCGCGCCCAACGCGGGCTTCGATCCCTTGCCCCTGAACCGGATCGCCAGCGGAGGCGAGTTGTCCCGGGTGATGCTGGCCCTCAAGTCCATCCTGGCCGGGGTGGACAAGGTTCCCGTGCTCGTCTTCGACGAGATCGATGCGGGGATCGGCGGCGTGGTCGCCACTGCAGTGGCTCGAAAGCTCGACGAGGTTGCGCGGCGCCATCAGGTGTTCGTGGTGACCCACCTCCCGCAGATCGCGTCCAGGGCCAACGCCCACCTGCTGGTGGAGAAGAAGCAGGACCGGGGCACGACGACGACCACCGTGCGTGTGCTGACGGGTGAGGAGCGCATCGAAGAAGTCGCGCGCATGCTGGGCGGGGACCCGGAGTCGGCCACGTCCCGGAAACACGCCCAGGAACTGCTGGCGGCAGGCTAGGGCCGGCCCCAGATCCTGCGGAACAGGCTGACGCTGAACTCCAAGCGTGTCGCCTTGGGGGTCTGCCCACCCGCACCTGCCACGGCGCGCACCAAGCGCAGCCCCATCTCCATGGGCGGCGGCCCAAGTCCTTCCCTCCAGGTCCGCACCGTGCTGTAGCGGAGGCCGAGCGCCATCTCCTGAAGGCTCATCTCCGTTTCGTGCGCCAAGTCGCTGGGGTCCACCGACGCGAAGCCGGCGGGCTGGTCGCCCACGAGCTCGTAGCTGTCCGCGCTCTTGTGGTAACGCCGGTAGTCCACGGCCAGGGAGAGGTCGGGGGTGAGCCGGTACCGGGGCGAGACGTCGATGAACGTGTAGGAGCCGGGCTTCCACGTGACCGCACGGGAGTTCGCGCTGGGCACCAGGATCTGTTCGTGGCGCGCCACCCGTCGCAGGAGGACGACCCCATTCTGGACGCCGTACCGGAAGCCCCCATGCAGGTCCAGCCGTGCGCCGATCTGGATGAATCCGTCCACCCGTCCCTCAACGTCCATCTGCCCGTCGCCGCTGCCGATGTCCAGGAACACGTCGGGATCGTCGGGGGTGCCCGTTCCGAGTCGAACAAGGGCTCCCCCCGACAGGGAGTACGCCAGCCGGGGGCGGACGTCCCCGGAGTCACGGACCTCACCGTTCAGCAGACGCAAGAACGCCGACAGCTCCACGTCACCCATCGCCCAGAGCCCGTCCACGGTGGCCAAAGGGGTTCCCCGGAACCCTGCGGCCGGATTCGTGGCCAGGGATGCGAAGCCCTGGGTGTCCAGCGTCGCGTCGGCGAAGACGAAGCCGGAGCCGATCCCCGGCAGGCCGGCCACCCCCAACGCGTCGTCCAGTGCCGCCAGGGCCGCCGCGAGAGACGACCCGGCGTCGGACGCCTCGGTCGGGAAGAACGGGGATGCGGTGTAGGCAGCCTCCGTGCGGGAGCGAAAGGTCGAGGCCTGTCCGGCCAAGGCCTGGGCCTGGCTGCATGCGTCGCCGAGCCCTGCCTGGCATATGCTGGAAGCCCGGGCCTGGGCCGCCGCGGCGGCGTTCTCCAGACTCGAGAGAAGGGAGGAGACGCCCGACCCGTCGCTCAGAGTGGGGTTGAGGCCGAGGTCCGCTTCCTGATTGGGCCGAAACGCCACATCCACTGCGGTTCGACCACGGACCCACGGGACATTGGCGCCGAGGGTGAGCCAATCGAATACGCCGACGCGCAGGCCCGTGTCGATCCGCGTCACCTCCTTGGTGATGGCACCGAGGGTCTGCCCGAGCTTCGGCTGATAGGAGGCGTCCCCGGTGAGCGCGCGCAGGTCGTCCTGGAGCGCGACGATCCCTGGAAAGAGGGTGGTGCCCACGGGATCGGTGAGATCCGAACCCAAGAGCTCTTCCTCCGCCACCGAGGTGCTTCCCTCGGGGCGAACACCAAAGCGGGTGTTCCAGGACCAGAACGAGGGAACGAAGTCCAGACGAACACGTCCGGCAGGGACCTGGGCCTCCGCCAAGGCCTGGCCCTGAGCCGAGGTCGCTCCCACGCCCAGGGCCAGGACGAGGAACGCCGAAAGACCCACGGCGCGGACGGGGAGAGAGGCGGAGGAGGTTTGCATCTGGGAGCGGGCTCGTAGGGACGAGAAGCCACATCGGCCGCGTAACATAAGGGGCGCCAGGGCCTGTTGGAACACACGTTCCCTGGGTATGCGCAAGTGCTTGACCTCCCCCTGGGGCTTTTCTACCTTCCTTTCCCAAAGCACCAATGCGGGAATAGCTCAGTTGGTAGAGCACAACCTTGCCAAGGTTGGGGTCGCCGGTTCGAGTCCGGTTTCCCGCTCTGGAGGGGGGCATGCGTCGGAAGCCCGATGCGGGCCCCCCTTCTTGCTGGCGCCGTAGCCAAGTTGGTAAGGCAGAGGACTGCAAATCCTCGATCCCCGGTTCGAGTCCGGGCGGCGCCTCTGAGGAAAGAGAAGGGCTCCTGGGGGTTTTCCCCGGGAGCCCTTCTCCGTTTGGACAAATCGTTGGACAAATCCGGCCCCTTACGGACGGCCCTCCACAATCCTGCGGACCTCTGCTCCACTTAGCGTACCTGTCGCCAACAGGGCATCCGCGAGGTCCTCTATCTGGGGCCACCGGGCTACTCAAGCGCCTGGGGGTCGATGGCGAGGTTGTGCTGCGATCCGTGAGCGCCGTGGCCTGGGGTGTGCCGATCTGGCTGCTAGTGCGGGGTTACGAAGGGAGGAGCCATGCTTCGTGAGGCGCTAGGCAACGTACCGGACGGGCCGGTTGGAGGGTGAGGCCAGAACGCAGGTGGAGCACGCCCTGGCGTCGGCGTGGGCCGAGTTAGAATCAGGCGTTGTGGGCGGCATGGAGGGTCGGAAGATAATCGGTCGCACCGAGGAACTCAGGCGGGACGGGCCCGTGCTCACGTTCGAGATCGAGCGTCACGGTGCAAAGGCGCTCGGCTCCATTTATGCGGAGGTCCAATCCTGGGAGGTGGACCTCGAGACGATGGTGACGAGCCTTGTGGGCACCCGAGGC
The DNA here is from genome assembly GCA_035458765.1 of Longimicrobiales bacterium. GTDB lineage: Bacteria > Gemmatimonadota > Gemmatimonadetes > Longimicrobiales > Gaopeijiaceae > SZUA-318. The sequence goes on along the minus strand of DATHZE010000176.1, from coordinate 1,961 downwards.
CGTCAGTTAAGACGGGCGAGTCCACCATGGGATGCGGAGGAAGTCGCGCGGGACATCGTGGCCAAGCTAATCCGACGGCGGAAGGACCCACGTCTCCGCTATCATGCCGATGGACGGTTGGAGGTCTTCATTTCAGAGGTGACGCCGCCCTTTGCCAGCAAGCAGACGGAGGTGGGAAGACGGAGCCGGTTCGCCGAGGCGATGCGATCCCGCTTGGAGCCTCTGGGATGGATCGCGGGTGGTCGCGGGGGGCACACCTGGACTCCGCCGCCTGACCCACTGGCGGGATGTCCGGCCGGGCAATAGCGTCGTGCTCTGGTGGGTGAGTTTGCCCTGGCACGCCACAATCCAATCGCATGGGAGGAGGGTTCATGAGGTACCTGCTCGCGACGTTCGGGATCGCCCTCGTTTGCTCGGGACCAGCATACGCCCAGAGTCAGGATGCCGCCAGCGTGTGTGCGGCCTCCGAGCGCCACTATGCGGCGATTCGCGCCGGTGACGATGATGCTGTCATGGATCAGCACTTGCCCGATGTCACCCTGTTCGGGGAAGACGGGGGGCTCCTCTGGAGCCTGAGCAGCAACCCGTGGCAGCCGGATCCGTCGTCCAGCAGTACGACGTTCATTCGGCACTGTAGCGCCCAAGTCTATGGGAACGTCGGCATCGCCACCTTCTATCTCGTGGGGTCGTGGACCTATCTGGGAAACACCCGCAGTGGAACGTGGCGCGTCACGGAGGTGTGGGTGAAGCAGGGGAACGAGTGGAAGGAAGCGCATCACCACGAATCGCCTCTGCTTGACTCCGTGGTGGGAACCGAGCGATAGCCCGGAGCCCCGTGATCTGACCCCCTGAATCTTAGACTGGGAGCGGTCTCGTTTCAGGGGGTCAGATCATTCCGAGAGTTCCCGCCGGAGGAAGTCCGCTACATCGAAGGTCAGAACTACCTGGGCGGTGAGGTGGAGCCCGACGGGCCCCGCACCGGTTGGATCACCTCCGTGGACGCCGCCACCGGCGAGGTTCGCTGGAAGTATCACTCGGCCGACGCCATGGTGGGCGCGGTCACCGCCACGGGGTGGGGGGTTGGTGTTCGCCGGCGAACTCACGGGCGACTTCATCGCCCTCTCCGCCGACTCGGGAGGGGTGCTGTACCGCCTCCACACCGGGGGTCCCATCGGAGGCGGGCTGGTCAGCTACGCCGTGGAGGGTCGCCAGTATGTCGCCGTGGCCTCGGGCCGGCCGTCCGGATTCTGGTGGGGGGACAACCCCGGGTCGGGCACGGTGGTGGTGTTCACCCTCGGAGGAGGACGCTGAAGCCGGGGTTCGAAGTCGTGCCGCCTGGCCTGCGGCTTCCACCCACCGTAGCTTGCCGACCGCGACGACTCCAAGCAGGAACCCGCCGCAGCGTTTCCACCCCTCTCCTCCCGGAGGAACCATGAGAGCTTCCCGCTTCATCACCCCCCTCGCAGTCCTCTGCCTGGCCACGGCCGGAGCCGCGGACGGGGCCCATGCCCAGGGCAGCCCCGACCTGGCGGGCGCCTGGATCGTCACCAGCTGGACGTCGCCGGACGGCGAGGTCAACGCGCAGCCGCAGCGGGGGCTCTTCCTGTTCACCGAGACGGGACACTACAGCATGATGTACGTCTCCGGGAGCGAGCCCAGGGCCGCGCTGTCCCAAACCTCAACCGATGCCGACAGGCTGGCGGCCTACGACGCGTTCACCGCCAATTCCGGCCGGTACCGCGTCGAGGGCAACGTCATCACCTACGAAGCTTTCGTGGCCAAGAATCCGAACTACATGGCCGGCTTCATGACCGACGAGGGCAACGCCGTCACCACGGCGTACGCCATCGACGACGGCACCCTGACCCTGGAGTGGACCAGCGGAAACGGCGCCGGACGCCGGGCGACGCTGCGCAGACCGCGGCCGGCGACCCGGTAGGACTCCGCCCGCAGGGTCATCG
>DATHZE010000175.1:0-2584 GCA_035458765.1 Longimicrobiales bacterium | reverse complement strand
CCGGCCAAGAAGGCCGCGAAGAAGGCTCCGGCCAAGAAGGCCGCAAAGAAGGCCGCAAAGAAGAAGTAACGGCAGTTCAGTCTGCGCGGTTCTTATGGCGCCGGTGTCCTCAGGGCACCGGCGCCTTCGCGTTCAGGCCCGAACCCCGGAGGCGGGGCGAACGCCCTCGCACTCCAGGGTCCGCAGCCCCTGCCGCCGTCTAGAAGGCCGTGACGACGCCCAGCGTGAAGCGCGTGCGACTCAGCTCCACGTCCTGGCTGATCTCTCCCATGAACCGGAGGTTCCTCGCCCTCACGTAGTGCGCGGTGACGCCCACGCTCTCGTACCGCTGGAGGAGCCCCACCTCTCCGACGCGGAGCGAGAAGATGGGACGGTCGGCTTGCACGCGGTTGTAGAGGCCCGTGAAGTGCCACCTTCCCATGGCCCCTTCCGGGGAATAGAGAAGCTCGGCCATGTAGGAATCGACCTCGGTGCGCAGGGGATGCTCACCGCCGTAGTCGCAGCGCGCGTCCCCTTGGACACAGCTTTCCAGGAAGAACGGATTGGCGTCACGCCGGTACAGATACTGGAGGTTGAGTTCGAACTTGTCTCCCATCGGCACGGTGGCGTCGGGCCCGAATACGAGGAGCGAACTCTCGCGCCCGTCGGCCCGCTGCTTTCCCCCGTAGTAGAAGCCACCCACCCGGGCCTTGCTGAACTCCTGGGTGAAGCGCACGCCGACGTTCTTGCTGTTGTCCGTCTCGTAGTTCTTCGCCTCGGTCGCCTGGGAGAGACCCCGACCGTTGACCACCTGCACGAAGAGGTCCCCGTCCGTCCAGGGAGAGGTCATGGCCATGAGGCCGCGCTCGTAGGTCAGGTCGGCTCCGACGTCTCCGACGCGGACGCGGTACGGCATGTAGTCCTCGTACTCGAGCCGCAGTTCCCGCTTGTAGAGGGGATCCGAGACCTGGAACTGGCCCGCGATCAAGTCCACGCCCGAGCCGAGCAGGTCGTTGAACTGGAGGTAGGCATCCTCGAGGCCGGCGATCTCACCCCGTTCCGTGAGGAAGAAGTACATGTAGTACGACACATCATCCGTGATCTGTCCTCCGCTGAGCAGCTTGATGCCCCAAGGCGTCTTCAGATCCGCAGCGATGGCATCGTCGCCGGAGAGGCTGCTCATGTATGCGTCGACCCTCACGGCCAGGGGGATGTCCCTCTGAAGCCGCAGGAGGGGGTCGCCGGTGTTCAGCGTATCCGTGGGCACCTCGCCCCGGGCCATCTGGAAGCCGTTGGCGGCGAACATCGCGCCGAATGCGTTCAGTCTGGGAAACGGCGCATGACACAGCGCGCACGTCGCCTTGTATTTCCGGGCGAAGGCCGGAATCGCACTGGCCTGGTTGGGCACCAGCGGAAGAAGCACCAAAGCGGCGAGTAGGGCGCTGCCAACGCCTTGCCGGTGCTTGCGCATGGAGACCTCCTTCGTGGGTTAGGGGACGCGGACAGCGCCCCCGGTGGCTGGCCTATCTTCGGTGGTCATCGGCATCGTCGTCGTCGCCGCCACGCCTCGGCGCATTCGACAGCCAAGGACTTCCACTACCGTCCCCCTGAACATAGGCGGCAGCGGCCCCATGTGTGTAGACCGAATCACCCCCTGACTTGCCCAGGCGGAAGCCAACGCGACCACCACCAAGGCCCCGGGAGAGCGCCGTAGCCGCCGGGAAGCGTCGGAAACCCCGGACGTGTGAGCGCCGTAGGCCCCGGTATCCTCCCGCTTCTCCTTCTGCCCTTCCAGAAAAGGGGGGACGATGACCACGGTGTCCGATTCCCCGGCCCGCGATCCGGCGTGGCTGGCGTTGGTGTACTTTCTGGCCTACATGGCCTGGCTCTTCTTCACCCTCGAGGGGGAGGTGGAGCACTGGCCCACGATGGTCCTCATCCCCCTGGCGCTGATCGCCGCGTTCCATACCGGCTCGATCCGTTCCCGTCTGGGGCAGGCGCTGAGATCCGTCGGCCTCAGGCCGGACCGCCCCGCGCGTGGCCTGGCTCTGACCCTCGGGCTGGGTCTGGGAGTTTGTCTTTTCCAGATCAGCTTCTCGCGGACGGCCGAAGACATCATCGCCCTGCTGAGTTCCGCGCGGGCCCTCGTGGCCGTTCCGGCGACCCTCGTCTTCCTGCTGCTGCTGACCGGTCTGACCGAGGAGACGCTCTTCCGCGGGTACCTGCAGACCCGCCTCGAGCGATGGACCGGGTCACGCCTGTGGGGGCTCCTGATCTCGTCGGTCCTGTTCGGGCTCTACCACCTGCCGTACGCGTACCTCAACCCGCGCTGGCCGTCCGCCGGCGACTGGCCCGCAGCCTTCCCCGCTGCCCTGGGCCAGGGAATCCCCGGTGGACTGATCCTCGGCGGCCTCTTTCTCTACACGGGAAAGAACCTGTACATGCCGATTCTCCTTCACGCGTTCGTGGATCTCCTCCCGGCGGCGGTCATGCTCAAATTCTCGATCAACGGGTGAGGGGTGGGGATGGGGATGGGGAGGGCGATGCCGTCGGGGTAGCGCGGGGGTCGCGGTGGCCCCCCTCCTCTCTTAGCGGGCACCAGCCC
>DATHZE010000174.1:0-4928 GCA_035458765.1 Longimicrobiales bacterium | reverse complement strand
CGTGGTCAGAGGGCCGGAAGGACATGGAGGGCGAAGCTAGTGGTGAGCTCCGCCATGCGCGAGGCGCCGGCGGGGGAGCCCAGCCCCCCCACCGGCGCCTCGGTCGTCACCGCCTCAGCGCAGTGCCGGCGGAAGCCGCTTCACCACCACCGTGGGCACGTCGAACTCGTCGCGCTCGATGAAGGCCACCATCCCCTCGGGCCCGAAGGCCGAGGGAAGCTCGGTGGAGCCCGCGGCGAACGTCCCCACGTACTGCCCCGCAGGAGTCAGCACGTCGATGGGCCCAGGCTCCGTGGGTTCCTTCCCCCGGCGCACCGCCCAGATCTTGCCGCCCCACCCCGTGGACAGATTCATGAGAACCGGAAGCTCCGGGTAGAACTGCATCTGCTCGAGCTGGCCCTTCATCATTTCCTTGACGGCATCTGGGTTGATGGCCCGGGCGCCCCCACCGCCGGGCCCCGCCAGCACCATGCGCACCTGCGGCCCGCCGCCGGATTCCAGCTCAGCCAGACGCCTGGCCTTCTCGGCCTCCTGCATGGAAGGCGTGACCGGACGGGGCGTCATGGGCCTGCGCAGCACGCGCTGCAGCGCTCCGTCGCCGCTGACCACCTTCACCGCGTAGGCGGACGTGTCGACGTACGCGACTCCGCCTTCGGGGAGGGGACCCATATGGAGTCCCGGCTCGAAGGTGCGCGGACCTGCCATGGCCATGGAGAGGCGCATCCCGCCACCGCTGAGAGTCTGAGGACCCTCCGGGCGCGGTGGCTGCCAAGCCTCCACGAGAACCTGCTCCACGGCGGCGTCATCGGACAGTGAAATGCGCTTGATGGGACGGTTGGTGGGCATGGCCGGAGGTGCGATGGGACCGCCGGAACCGCGGGACATGGAAATCGCCATCCTCCCGCCACCCATGAACACCCCTCCACCCCTCGGGTCGGCTCTGATGTCTCCCATGACGACCATGCCCCCGTCGCCGGCGAAGGAGACCATCCGCCGGTAGGCGCCGTCCGGCCCGTACACGACGTAGGACTGATGGCCCATGTCGGAGATGATCACGCTCCCGTCCCGTAGCACGGCGAAGCCCATGGGCTGTCGCAGCTCACCCGGCCCTTCGCCGGGCTTGCCCACCTCCCGGACGAAGGCGCCCTTCGCGTCGGTGACCACGACCCGGGAGCTCTGTCGATCGAAGACGTACAGGTGTCCCTGTGCGTCGAAGTCCACGCCTCCGATGTCACCGAAGGTCTCCCATTCGGCGCCGTCCATGGAGCCAACCCGGAACACCTCGTCGAACGCCGCCGGCAGGGGCTTGTCCTGAGCCGGAAGATCCACCGTCTGCTGCGTCGCCACCGGTGCCGCACACACCAGGCCCGCCAGCGCCCAGCACCCCAGTACAAAGCCGAACCGTTTCACGTTTCCACCTCTAGTCAGGACGTCCACCAGCTATCGAAGCCACCAACCCCACCTGACAATTGTAGACGAATCATGCGCCCACGGGGGTTGCCTACGTTGGGCCGAGGCACAGCTTAAGGGGCCGCCTGAGAAAACCGGGCCCCACCACAGACCGCGAACGAAGATGATCAAAGATCTCCTGGACCGCCCCCTCGAAAAGCGACCCACGACCCTCAACTTCGCCGGGCGCATCCTCTTCCTGCTCGACGACACCGAGCTCGTGCGGGCCCAGCTCTTCGAGGGGCAGGACCTGGACCTCACCGACGAGTTGCAGGCCCGGCTCCGGGACCAGATCTCCACCGACGAGATCACGCCGGCGTACATCTGCTACTTCTTCGACGAGACGCTGGGGGACTTCCCGTACCTGGGGCTGCGCACCACGAACCAGACCACAGGGGACACCGAGTACCCCATCTCGCGGTCGTCGGTGAAGGACGGCGGCTTCGTCTGCTCCGTGGCCGGCAAGCGACGCGGCAAGGGAAGCAGCCGTGAGCAGAGCCCCTACGCGGAGCTCATGGCAGGCGTGCAGGTGGTGGTCGCCGAGAGCATCGAGCGCATCTACAACGAGAACTGCCAGAACCTGGGCATGCTCACCACCACGGACTTCTCGGTGCTGGATCGCATCCGCTCCGGCGAGGACATCCCGCTGTCGGTGTTCACCGAGGGAAAGGACGAGATCACCCGCCAGATCATCGAGTACGGCGGCCTCTTCGAATTCAACGTGGCGCGGTTGCAGGGCAAGGTGACCCTGCCCGTGCCGGCCAGCCTGGCCGACGGTGCAGCCACCACGCGCCCCATGACCGTGGCCGAGAAGATCTTCGCCCGGCATCTGGTGGTGGACGCCTCCAAGAACGCTGTCGGCACCCCGTGGGTCGAGCCCGGCGAGGCCGGCTTCTTCCGCACCGATATCCGGTTCAGCCACGAGTACGTGACGCCCATGTCGGCCATCTTCTTCGAGGCCAAGGTGGGCGCCGACGCGCGCGTGGTCGATGCCGACTCCGTGCTCTTCTTCCGGGACCACCTCACGTTCCTGGACAAGGCCATGACCCAGGAGCGCATCGAGGAAGGGCTCCTGGACGTGGCCAACCAGCTGGAGGTGAAGCAGCGCGTGTTCGCCGAGAAGCAGGGCATCAAGCTCTACGGCGAGCAGATGGGGCACCGTCAGGGCTCCGAGGCCATCTGCCACTCCAAGATCCTGGAGGAGTACGCCGAGCCCGGGCACCTCATCATCGGGTCCGACTCCCACACGCCCCACGCAGGCGCCATCGGCGCCGAGGCCTTCGGCGTGGGCACCACGGCCATCTTCAACTCCTGGATCACCAAGGACGTGCGCGTCCGCGTCCCCAAGTCGTTCAAGGTGGTGATCACCGGTGAGCCGGCGGACAACGTCACCGCCAAGGACTACATGCTGGAGATCCTCCGGCACCCGTACATCAAGGACGGCCACGCCATCGGCCAGATCATCGAGTACGCGGGGCCGGCCGTGGAGGCGCTCAGCGTGGACGAGCGGGCCACCATGACCAACATGGCCGCCGAGGTGGGCGCGTTCACCGGCATCATCGCGGCCGACGCCAAGTCGGTGGACTACCTGGTGAACGAGCGGGGCGTGGACCGCGCCAGGGCCGAGGCGCTCATCGTGGACATGCAGTCGGACCCCGACGCCGAGTACGTGAAGGTCATCGAGATCGACGCTTCGGCCATCCGGCCCATGGCGGCGCTCCCCAACGATCCGGGCAACGGCGTCTTCATCGACGACCTGGAAGCCGACCGCGTCCGCATCGACATCGCCTACGCCGGCTCGTGCACCGCCGGGAAGAAGGAGGACATGGACATGTACGCCCGGGTCTTCGCCGAGGCGGACGCCCATGGCCTCCGGGTCCACCCCGACGTGCGCTGCTATATCCAATACGGCTCCATCGACGTCCGCGAGTATTGCCGCACGAAGGGGTATATGGACCTCTTCGAGCGCGTCGGCGCCGAGCTCATCGAGCCGGGATGCGGCGCCTGCATCAACGCGGGCCCCGGCGTGACGGCATCCCCCGACGAGGTGTCCATCTCCAGCCAGAACCGGAACTTCCCGGGCCGCTCCGGCCCGGGGAACCTCTACCTGGCGTCGCCCTACTCGGTGGCGGCGTCGGCGGTGGCGGGATACGTGACCCAGTGGGTGCCGGGGCAGAAGCTGGAGCCGGTGAGCGCCCGGAAGCTGGCGACGCTCTGAGCGGGGTTGGGCCCGGCGCTCACGGCGTCGGGCCCACCACTTCACCCTTACTCCCCCTCCACCACCGACTCGGCGAACACCTCCACCGGCCCGGTGAAGTTGTCCGTCGCGCTGAACTTCCACGTGAGGGTATTCCCGTCCCGCCCGGACGCGTTGGTGGTGCTCACGGTGCCGGGCAGGGTAAGGCGGAAGATCACGCTGGTGTTCACGCCCAGATTCAGCCCCGGAAGCGTCCTCTCGAAGAGCTGTGACATTCGGCCGTCCTCGTCGTCGAGGAGGCTCTCCACGATCTGACGAACAGCTTCCGTCGTTGCCTCCGGGTATCGGACGCGGACGATCTTCACGGCCTGTTCCGCCGTCTTTTCCGCGGCACGTTCAATCGCCTCGCTCTCGTTCTCGCCGGTGAACAGACCCTCGTCGCCCGCTACCCAGATCCGCGCCCGGGCGAAGCCCACGATGGACGCACGTTCGGCGTCGGTGAGGCGGGGGTACGTTCGCTTCAACCTCCGGTCCATCTCCTGGACCACGAACTCCACCAGGGCATCGGCGGCCTGGTCCCAGAGGAAGCTCTCCCGGTAGGTGACCAGCGACGTGCCGTCGCTGCGGCGAGCCACCGCCACCTGGATGGAGCTGCGGAACACCACGTCCCCGAGCCTCACGTACCCGAGGCGTTTCTCGGCTTGGTCGGGGGTGGTGCCCAGAATGAGCGTGCGGCCCGACGGGTCCGCCCAATCCCTCAGGCGCCGGACGTCACCCTTCCGTTCCAGGATCCACGTGGTGTCGCCGTCCTGGTCCACCTTGGTGGACGGCTTCCATCCGCGGCCAGGGGTCGACAGGGTCAGGGACCGCACCTCTCCCTCGGTCAATTCGAAGTCGCTGTTGCGGGTCAGCTCCATGCGCTCCGTCCGGACGCCGCTGCCGTCCGCGTTGACCGTGGTCTCGATGGTGTAGTCCATGCACCCGGCCAGGCCCGAAACCAGGAGTGCCAGGAACGCGGTGCGGGAAGAAGTGCCACGCAGAGTGGAGCGGTTCATGGTCGTCCTCCTCAGGTCAGTAGCTCGAACAGACGCGCGGCGGGCACGGGGACGTCACCGGCGAGGTCCATCCCGTCCAACACCTCCAACAAAGCCCCGGCCGTCACCTCGCCCCCGGTTTCCAGACGGGCCATGGCGTCTCGCCATACCGCAGGCACGAAGCGGGAGCGGGTCAGCTCTCGGGCGCGGACGGCGCCAATGACGGGGGCGTCCGCCGGCAGGCCCGC
>DATHZE010000173.1:0-16338 GCA_035458765.1 Longimicrobiales bacterium | reverse complement strand
CGTAACCCGGAAAGGCCGAACCGAAAACGATCCCGGTATCGTCCCGCAGCATATCCGGCAATCCCCAGCCAACGGGCAGCTTCGATCCCGTGCTGGTCGTCTTGTACCGGCGCACGAGGGGAATCCCCGCATCACGCAGGGCTTCGATGCCGGCGGCGATGGCGAGCTGCGTGACCCAGTCCAGCGCGCCCAGGCGGTCTTCGGGGAATCCGAACTCACCCGCCAGGTCGAGGGTCCCGGCCCGGCCGGCCAGCTTGATGACCGCATCCGGGTCGGTGATGGTCTCGAAGCGGGCCTCACCGTTGGCTCCCTTGACCAGACGGGTGATTCGCCGATCCAGACTCTTGTGCCTCAACTCCTCCGGCACCCGGGAGATCATCCCCTCGCCACGCAGAATGCGCGCCACCTGCTCGTCGCCGAACACCCGCGTGCTCCCCGGCAGCCCCAGCGAAGCGCCGGTGATGCCCACACGAATGGCGCGCGCTCCACGAGCCTCCCCGCCGGCGTAGGTGGCGAAGCTCCTGTCCATGAAGTCGGCGAACATCCTCCCCAGCGTCACGTAGCGGTCCTCCGCGCCGGCGGGTGCGACCGGCGGCGTCCCCGATGGAGCCACCGGCGCAACCGACGCGACACGGGGCTCGGGAGCTCGCGCGGCCGGGGCAGGCGTAGCCTCCCTGGGCTGCGGGTCGGTGGCCGCAGGCGACTCCACCGCCTCGGTCGTGCCCCTGCCGAGCCCCAGGGCCCACAGGCCGCACAGGGCCCGATTCACGGAGACCAGGTCACCGGTGCGGGGATGGTTGGTGTAGAGCACCGTGACTCCGTCTCTCCCCCCGACCACATCGTCGGCCATGGCGTACAGGGCACGCTTCGGACCCATCTCGATGAAGACCCGTGCCCCGGCGTCGTAGAGGGCTTCGAGGCCCTTCACGAACTGCACGGGAGACCCGATCTGCCGTCCGAGGATGTCCACCATCTGCGCGGCCGCATCGGGTCCGGTGGGATAGAACGAAGCGTCCACGTTCGCCACCACGGGAATCCGGGGCGCCCTCAGGTCCATCTCACCCAACACCTTCCGGAGCGGCGTCGCCGCCGGCGCGACGATCTCGGTGTGGAACGCGTGGCTCACGGGAAGCTGTGCCGCCCGGTAACCCGCGGCCTGGAGGGCCGCCATGGCCGACGTCACCGCGTCGGTGGCCCCTCCGATGACGCACTCCTTGGTGCTGTTCACGTTCGCCACCACCACGTAGCCGTCCACGGCGCCCACCACCGCGGCGACCTCGTCCACCGGACCGAACACGGCGGCCATCAGCCCGTTGTCCTCGAGCGCCAGACGCGTCATGGCCTCGCCCCGGGCCGCGACCGCCTGCAGCGCTTGGGCCAGGGGCAACCCCCCCGCCGCAACCAGGGCGCCGTACTCACCGAGGCTGTGCCCCATGACCAGGTCGGGCTCGACGCCGTAGGACGACAGGAGCCGAGCCAGCGCGGTGTCCACGGTGAGCACCGCGGGCTGCGTGACCGCGGTCTGCTTCAGCTCCTCTTCGGCCTTCGCGACCGCCTGCGCATCCTCCTCATCCACGAAGATCTTGGCCGTCAGGGGCACGCCGAGGATGGGTTCCATGACCGCATCGGCTTCGTCGAACGTCGCCGCAACCACCGGTTCGCTGACCCGGAGTTCCTTGAGCATGCCCACGTACTGGGAGCCCTGGCCCGGGAAGAGGAAGGCCACCTTTCCCGCCTTGCCCCGGCCCAGGTAGACGCCCTTGTTCCGCAGTGCGCGCCACCTGCCTGCTTCCCCGCTCTCGAGCGCGGCCAGGGCCTTCCCCGCCAGGTCCGCGAGGTCGGCGGCGTCCGCGTAGTCGATGGCCACCCTGACCTCGGCACCCAGGTCTGCCTGCAGCGGCGCCGCGGGTTCGGGCGTCTCACCGGCGCGCGCGCGGGCTTCTATGTCCCGCAGCTTGGCCGCGACTTCGGCGTCGGACGCGCCTCCGGCCACGACGGCCCCGCGCAGGGGCGCTTTCGTCTTGGTCGCCGCGGATTCCGCGACGGACGGCGTCAGCTCGGCGCCGGTCACCTGGACCTTCTCCGGCCGATGCCGTCCCGGGACGTACTCCTCCAGCACCATGTGGAAGTTGGTGCCCCCGAAGCCGAAGGCGCTCACGCCCGCCCGACGCACGGCGTCGCCGTTGGACGCGGCCTTCTCCCAGGCCCGGAACTCGGTGTTCACCTTGAACGGCGAGCGCGTGAAGTCGTACGCGGGGTTCGGCGCGTGCCAGTTCACGCTCGGCACCAACGCCTTGTGGTGCAGCGCCAGCGTCGCCTTCATGACCCCGGCGCTTCCGGCGCCCGCCTTCAGGTGCCCGATGTTGGACTTCACCGACCCCAGGGCCACGGACCCCACCGGGATCCCCGCGCCCCCGAAGACCGTGTCCAGGACCTCCAGCTCCACCACGTCCCCCACCTTGGTGGACGTGCCGTGTCCCTCCACCATGTCCCCCGGGGCCAGGACTGCGCCCGCCCGGCGCCACGCCCGGTCCACGGCGAACTTCTGGCCGTGGGGGTTCGGCGCGGTGATTCCCTTGCCCTTGCCGTCGGACGATCCACCCACGCCCACGATGACGGCGTAGACCTTGTCGCCGTCGCGCTCGGCGTCGGCCAGTCGCTTCAGGAGGAAGACCGATGCGCCCTCTCCCATGACGAAGCCGTCCGCGCCCTCGGCGTAGGGACGCGTCCCCGTGGCCGACAGCGCGCCGATCTTGCAGAACTTCACGAACGTGGACGCGCTCATGTTGGCGTCGATGCCCCCGGTGAGCACCGCGTCGTAGTCGTGCTCGACCAGCCCCCTGACCGCGGCGGACACGGCCGCCATGGCCGAAGCGCACGCAGCGTCAGCGATGTAGTTGGGGCCCTTGAAGTCGTAGAGCGCCGCGACGCGGCCCGCCACGATGTTGCCCAGTTCTCCGGGCATGGTGTCTTCGGTGATGTCGGGCATGCGCCGGCGCACCCCCGCCACCAGTTCCTCGAAGACCGCCGCGCGCACGTTCGCCGGAAGGGCCGCGAACGATGCCGCGTTCTTCAGCTCCTCACCGATCTCGGGAAAGAGGATCCGGGAGGCGGAGCGGAGGTGGAAGTCGCCGCCCAGGGCGTTGCCCATGATGACGGCCACGTTGTCGTGGTCCAGCGGCCGCTGGGGCCACCCGTAGTCCCTCAGGGCCTCTCGGGAAGCCGCCACCGCCCACTTCTGGGCCAGGTCCATCTGGTCCCCCACCCTGGGGGGAACGGGCATGCGCCACGCCATGGGATCCCAGGGGAAGTCGCGCACCCAACCGCCGATCTTCGAGTACGTCCTGTCGGGCGCCTTCGGATCGGGATCGTAGTAGAGCGCCTCGTCCCAGCGGTCGGTGACGTCGCTGATGGAGTAGCGCCCAGCCGTCAGGTTGCTCCAGAACGCGGCGGTGTCCGGGGCATCGGGAAGGATGGTCCCGAGCCCCACGATGGCGATGGCGCGCTGCGGATCCATGTCAGCCCTCCACCCGTGCGTACAAGGCGTTCGCGACCCGATCCATGTCCTCCACGAGCCCGGCCTGGAGCTCGTTGAGCGCGGCGAGGCCCAGGGACGCCTCGAAGGCCGGCCGTTCCGCGGCGGAGACCCCGTCGGCCCCGATGGCCCAACGCATCCCCTCCCCCGCGACCTTTGCGGCCGCCTCCCGGGCGAACACCCGGCTCACCGCCGCCAGCGCGTCGGGCGCGAGACGACGGTCGGCCTTCTCGGGCAGCGTTCCGGCTCCGGCGGCGGCGGCGCGGCGGGCCAGGGCTCCGGCTCCTTCGACCCAGGCGATGAGCTCGCCCAGGCGGAAGAGGACGTGCTGGTGCCTCGTCAGGCGCTGGGTGCGGGCCCGCTCCAGAAGCTCGGCGAGGCCGTGATTGGCCACGGCGACCATTCCGGCACCCACGTCCCCGTGGGCCGCGTGCAGCGACTCCAGGGCCGCGGCCTCGTCGTGATAGTGGCGACCCCGGGTCTTCAGGTGGGCCTGCCAGCGATCCCGGGCGATGGTCATCTCCATGATCTCCGAGGTGCCCTCGTAGATCGTGGTGATGCGCACGTCCCGCCTGATCTTCTCCACCATGTACTCGCGCACGTACCCATAGCCGCCGTGCGCCTGTATGGCCGCGTCCGCGGCGGCGTTCCCCGCCTCGGTGGAGAGGTATTTGGCGATGGCCCCCTCGGTGTTGAGGTTCCCGTCCCCGGCGTCGATGCGGGTGGCGGTCTCCTCGATGTACGCCCGTCCCGCCTCCAGGCGGCAGGCGTGGGGCACGATGAGCTTGTGGGTGTAGCCCTGCTTCTGGGAGAGGGGCCCGCCTCCCTGGATCCGCGTGGTGGAGTACACGATGGCCCGGTCCAGCGCGGCCCATCCGGCGCCGAGGCCGAAGGCCGCCACCATGAGGCGGGTGTAGCCGAACACCAGTTGGGCCTGCACCAGTCCCTGGCCCTCCACCAGACCCACCACGTCGCCCACGGGAATGAAGACGTCTTCGAACGAGAGCGCGGCGGTGTTGCTGGCCCGGATCCCGTGCTTGTCCTCGGGAATGCCGTGGCTGAAGCCCTCGGCGCCCTTCTCCATGATGAACCAGGTGGGGCCGCCGGGAGCCAGGGCGAGCACCGAATACAGGTCGGCGTACCCGCCGTTGCTGATCCACATCTTGGCGCCGTTGAGGCGGTACCCGGTCAGGGCTCCGTCCTCCTCCACCGGCGTGGCGGTGGTGCGCAGGGCCCCCAGGTCCGACCCTGCCTCGGGCTCCGTGGCTCCGTACGCCATGAGGAGCCCCTCCTCGGCGATGGCGCCCAGCCAGCGGGCCTTCTGATCCTCGGTGCCACCGAAGAGGATGGGGTCGCTGCCCAGAAAGGTGGCCAACACGCCCGTGGCCACGGCCAGGTCGATTCCCGCGATGAGCTCGCACACGCGATAGACGTCGAACGCCCCGCCGCCCATCCCACCGTACGCCTCGGGAATGAACAGCAGTTGCACCCCCAACTCCGAGCACATGGCCCGGACCGTCTCCTCTGGGAACTCGTGGGTCTTGTCCAACTCCAGGAGCCTCTCCTGGGGCAGGGATTCCGCCACGAAGTCCCGGATGGACTCCAGGATCATGCCGAGGGTTTCGGCGTCGAGACCGGCGAGGCCCTGAACTGCTTGATTCATAGGGATTTATCCAATCGAAGCAAGGATTGGCAGGGAGGGCCTGAGCGCAGGCACCCAGCGTGCTTTAAGTACCGGCTCGAGCGCCAGGGCGGATAGGGGGCGGAACCCGAACCAAGGGCAGGAGAAAGCCCCATCCGTCGTGGGGAGTTGCCTTACAGGCTCGGGCACGGACCAGGAGCGCCCCGAGTCAACGCCTCGGCGTGGTCCCGTGTCCACAGGAGGTTGGAATCCCCGCCCTTCTGCCCTCACCAAGCGACGGCTCCCGTGATTCGACCTGCCCGCCCGTTCGGCCCCTCGGCTCTCCTGGGCTGTCTGGGCCTCTTCGCCGCGTCACTCTCGGCACAGACCGCGCCGGGAATCGACGTCGAGGCGGCCCCGCGTCCCGAGGCCGTGGCCACGCGGGCCACCGCCGCCATCGTTCTGGACGGCGTCCTGGACGAGGCCTCGTGGGCCAACGCCCAGGTCCTGGGCGGCTTCGTCCAGTCGCGCCCCGACCGGGGATACCCGGCCACCGAGCGCACCGAAGCCCGCATCCTCTACGACGACGAGTTCCTCTATGTCGGCGTCGAGCTCTACGACGGCGAGCCCGACCGCCTCGTCATCCCGAGCCTGGAACAGGACTTCGAGAGCGGGAACTCGGACATCTTCGGCATCACCCTGGACACCTTCCTGGACCGAAGGAACGCATTCATGTTCCTGGTGAACCCCAAGGGCGCGGTGAAGGAGGCCCAGGACTTCGACGACTCGCGGCAGGAAAACGCCGCATGGGAGGGGATCTTCGAGGTGCGCACCCGCATCCACGATCAGGGGTGGACGGTGGAGTGGGCCATCCCCTTCACGACGCTTCGTTTCGACCCCCGGAAGGACACGCAGGACTGGGGCATGAACATGATGCGCCGGATCCGACGGAAGAACGAGGAGTCGTACTGGGCGCCCCTGGACCAGCGCGACCGGATCCACAAGATGTCCAAGGCCGGGACGTTGAAGGGTCTTCAGGGCATCCGTGCGGGCCGGAACCTCATCGTGAAGCCGTACGCGGTGACCTCCCGCGCCGGCGGGGGCGCGGCCGGAGCGGACGGTGACTGGAACGGGGACGCGGGCCTGGACCTCAAGTACGGTCTGACGTCGCGTCTCACCCTCGACCTCACCTACCGGACCGACTTCTCGCAGGTGGAAGTGGACCAGGAGCGGGTCAACCTGACCCGGTTCAGTCTCTTCTTTCCCGAGCGCCGCGACTTCTTCACCGAGAACTCAGGGGTCTTCTCGTTCGGGGACATCACCGAACGCAACTACCGGTCCGGGAGTTCCCTCTCGGACTTCACCCTCTTCCACTCCCGGCGCGTCGGCCTGGACGGGTCCGGACAGGAGATTCCCATCGTCGGCGGCGGACGGATCACGGGCCGGGCGGGAGGGTTCGAGGTCGGCGCGCTGAACATGCAGACCCGATCGGGCCAGGGCCTTCCCGCCGAAAACTTCGGCGTGGCGCGGGCCAAGCGCAGCGTGGAGGGCGTGGGCGACTTCGGGGCCATCCTGGTCAACCGCCAGTCCACCGACGGATCGGGGACCTTCAACCGGACGTTCGGCTTCGAAGCGAACCTGGCGCCGCACCGGTACCTGCGCATCAACACCTATCTGGCCTCGGTCGACGACTCGTCCCTGGGATCGGATTGGGCCGGCCGCATCTGGGCGGGATGGCGCGATCCCTTCTGGAACCTCTCGGCGGGCACCAAGCGCGTGGGGGAGGACTTCCTGCCCCGGGTGGGCTTCGTCCGGCGCCGGGGCGTTCAGCAGAGCTATGCCACCGCGGGCGTTCACGTGCGTCCGGCGTCGGTGCGAGCCCTCAACGAGGTGAGCCCCTTCACCGAGGTCGAGTATGTCACCGACCTGACCGGCCGCCTGCTCACCCGCACGGTGACGGGCTCCCTGGACGTGAGCTACCGCGGCGGGGGAAGCTTCGGCGTGGACGTGGTGGACAACTTCGAGAGGCTCGATGCGGACTTCGCCGTCCGGTCCGATGCCGTGGTGCCGTCGGGCGACTACTCGTTCCGCTCCGCGGCCCTGAGCCTGGGGACGTCGGCGGGACGCCCGCTGTGGGCCCGGGTCCGCGTCTCCAACGGCGGCTTCTACAACGGGGATCGGACCTCGGTGTCCGTCAGTGGCCAGTGGCGCGCGGACTACCACCTGGCCTTCGACTTCTCCGCGGAACGCAACGAGGTGTCCATCCCCGGCGCCGAGGACTTCGCTGCCAACGTCTACGGGGCCCGGGCTACCTTCGCGGCGTCCACGCGATTCTTCACCAGCGCCTTCGTACAGTACAACGCCCTCTCCGACGAAGTGGTCACGAACGTGCGCCTGAACTACATCCACGCGCCTCTGTCGGACCTCTTCCTCGTGTACACGGAGCGCCGCGACCGATCGGGCGCAACCCCCACGGATCGGCTGCTTTCCTTCAAGGTCACCAAGGCCGTCGCGTTCTAGACCTCGCCTCGGCCCGCCTAGTTGCCGTCCTCGCTGATCGGCTTGGGCTTCACCGTGGGGTACTCGATGCCGAGTTGCTCCAGGTAGCTGTCGTACTTGGACGCATCGTAGTAGAACGGCCGCATGAGGGGCCGATACCTGGCCATGATCTCCTCGTTGAGGAAGGTGGCCGGCTTGTCCGTGGGCGCGATGAAGGGAACGTACGTGTGCTCCTTCGCCTGCACGTCGTTGAAGTACGTCCACGCGTCGGCCACCACGCTGGGCTCGAGGAGGATGTCCAGGAGGGTGAGGGCCTGCACCTTGGCGCCGGCCACGCCGCCCTTGTGGGCGATGGGCGTCGCCATGGCGATGCCGTTGGCCCAGTTGTGCCCGGGGCCGCCGGGGATGTTGGACGGATAGCTCAACACCACCGTGGGCATGTTCCAGGAGACGTCCCCGATGTCGTCCGAACCTCCGCCCAGGGAGCGGCGCATGTCCACCGGCCCACGCATCTCGCCGATCTCCGTGGTGAGACCGCGCTCCTCCTGGCCCAGCTCGCGCTGAAGGCCGTTGGCGAGCGCGATGTCGTTCTCGTCCCACGCGGGTAGACCCACGCGCTGGATGTTCGCGTAGGTGACCTCTGCGATGGTCTTGTTGAAGTGCCCCGACCAGGCCGAGCCCACCGTCCGGATGGTGTCGATCTCGGTGTTGGTCATGAGGGCGGCGCCCTGGGCCATCTTCACCGCCGCGTCGTACATGGCCTTGGTTCCCTCGTAGTCCCGCTCACGGAAGTAGAACCAGATGGTGGCCGACTGGGGCACCACGTTGGGCTGGTCCCCGCCCTCGGTGATGATGTAGTGCGACCGCGCGGCGGGCTGCAGGTGCTCCCGCTTGTACTCCCAGGCCGTGGCCATGAGCATGACGGCGTCCAGCGCGGAGCGGCCCCGCCACGGCGATCCCGCCGAGTGGGCCGTCTCGCCCTTGAACCGGAACTGGGCCGACCAAAGCGCGTTGTTGCCCGACTGCCCCCACGACACGCCGAAGCCCGAGCCCACGTGGGTGAAGAGATTCACGTCCACGCCATCGAAGACACCCTCGCGGACGAAGAAGGCCTTGGACGCGACCTGCTCCTCGGCGACGCCGGGCCAGATCAGGAGCGTGCCGTCGATGTTCTCACGCTCCATGATCTCCTTGACCGCCAAAGCGCCCACGACGTTCACGGCCTGGCCGGAGTTGTGCCCTTCCCCGTGGCCGGGGGCCATGGAGACGATGGCCTCGCGATAGCCCACGCCGGGCTTCTGGTTGGATTGGGGAATGCCGTCCACGTCCGAGCCCAGGGCGATGACCGGCTTGCCCGTTCCGTTGGACCAGCGGGCGGTCCATGCCGACGGCATCCCGGCCACGCCCCGCTCGATGGTGAAGCCGTGGTCCGCCAGCAGCCCCGTGAGGTACCTCTGGGTCTCGAACTCCTGCATCCCCAGCTCGCCGAAGGAGAAGAGGTGATCGATGATCTCCTGGACCATCTTGCTGTTGTCCTGGACCTTCTCGAGAGCCTCCTCCTTGAGGCGGTCCAGGCGGGCGTCCTGGGCCGTGACGGCGACGGGGGCGGCCATGGCCACGGCCACGGCCACCATGACGATCTTGCGGATGGGCGCTGACATCTTCGGTCCTCCCTTCGAGATCCCTGGAGGCATGGCGGCCCCCGGCTCAGAGCACCGGAGAGATTGGCCCGGAGAACGGCGGGTTGGCAAGGCGCTCGGCGGCGCGTGGCGCCGCTCAGACGCCCCCGAGGCTGCGCACGATCCCGCCCACGGCCGCCGCCCGGGCGTGGACCTCGCGGGCGCCCGTGTAGGCCACCAGGTGTCGCACGTGGTCCTCCCGGACGCGACCACCCACCAGTACCCCCATGCGTCCCGCGGCCTGGCGGACCAGGGCTGCCAGCATGTCCGCATTGTGCCGGGCAGCCAGGGGTCCGCCGGCGGTGAGCACCCGCTGGACGCCCGCCTCCACCAGCACTTCCAGGCCGCCCTCGGGGTCCGGCGTTTCATCGAAGGCGCGGTGGAACGTCACGGGCAGGGGCCCCGCCCTGTCCACTGCCGCGGCGGTGGCGTCCCGATCCACCGAGCCGTCGGGGAGGAGGAACCCGACCACCACACCGTCGGCTCCCGCTCCTTTCACGAGTTCGACGTCGGCGAGGGCCGCTTCGATCTCGGCCGGCGAGAGGTGGAAGGCGCCAGCCGCGGGCCGGGCCATGACGAAGACCGGAATGGACACCGCGTGCTTCACCGCCTGGACCAAGGCGGCGGGCGGGGTCAGGCCTCCTGCATCCAGGTCCCGGCAAAGCTCGAGGCGGTGGGGGCCCCCCAGGGGGGCGCCCCCCGCCGCGTGCCCCCACGTTTAGCAGGCTTCGACCAGGACCAGGGTCAGTTTCCCCCGCCCTGGCCGTCCTGCTGGTCACTGATGGTGCGCGGCTTCACCGTGGGGTACTCGATGCCCAACTGCTCCAGGTAGTTGTCGTACCGCGAGGGATCGTAGTAGAAGGGCCGCATGAGCGGACGGTACTTCTCCATGATCTCCGTGTTGAGGAAGATCGCCGGCTTGTCCGTGGGAGCGATGAAGGGAGTGTAGGTCGTCTCCTTCAACTGGACGTCGGAGAAGTAGTCCTTCGCGTCGGCGATGATCTTCGGATCGAGGAACAGGTCCAGCAGCGTCGCCGCCTGCACCTTGGCGCCGGCCACCGCACCCTTGTGGGCGATGGGGGTGGCCATGGAGATGGCGTTCGCCCAGTTGTGCCCCGGCCCCCCGGGGATGTTCGAGGGGAAGCGCAACGTCACCGTGGGCATGTTCCACGAGACGTCGCCGATATCGTCGGAGCCGCCGCCCAGGGACTTGGACAGGTCCACGGGGCCCTCGAGTTCCGGGATCTCCGTGGCGAGCCCCTCCTCGTCCCGCCCCATCTCCCGCTGGAACGCCCGCGCCAGCGTGAGGTCCTTCTCGTCCCAGTCGGGAAGACCGACGCGCTGGATGTTGGCGTAGCTGGCCTCGGCCACGGGCTTGCTGAAGTGACGGCCCCAGGCCGAGCCCACGGTCTGGATGGTGTCGATCTCGGTGTTGGTCATGAGCGCGGCGCCCTGGGCCATCTTCACCGCCGCGTCGTACATGGCCTTGGTCTTCGGGTAGTCCCGCTCACGGAAGTAGAACCAGATGGTGGCCGACTGGGGCACCACGTTGGGCTGGTCTCCGCCCTCGGTGATGATGTAGTGCGACCGGGACGCGGGTTCCAGATGCTCGCGCTTGTACTCCCACGCCGTCGCCATGAGCATGACCGCGTCCATGGCCGACCGGCCGCGCCATGGAGCCCCCGCCGAGTGCGCGGTCTCTCCCCTGAAGCGGAACTGCGCGGACCAGAGCGCGTTGCCGCCGCCCTGGCCCCACGACATGGAGAAGTTGTCCCCCACGTGGGTGAACAGGTTCACGTCCACGCCGTCGAACATGCCGTCACGCACGAAGAACGCCTTGGTGCCCACGAGCTCTTCGGCGATGCCGGGCCAGATGAGGAGCGTACCGTCGATGTTCTCACGCTCCATGATCTCCTTCACCGCCAGGGCCCCCACGATGTTCACGGCCTGGCCGGAGTTGTGCCCCTCGCCGTGGCCCGGGGCCATGGAGAGGATGGGGTCACGGTAGCCCACGCCGGGCTTCTGGTTGGACTGCGGGATGCCGTCCACGTCGGAGCCCAGAGCGATGACCGGCCGCCCCGTGCCGTTGGACCAGCGAGCGGTCCACGCGCTGGGAATGCCCGACTGCCCGGTCTCGATGGTGAAGCCCCGATCGCGCAGGAGCCCCGTGAGGTACTTCTGGGTCTCGAACTCCTGGAAGCCCAACTCCCCGAAGGAGAAGAGCATGTCGACGATCTCCTGGACCATCTTGGCGTTGTCCTGGACCTTCTCGATGGCCTCGTCCTTCAGCCGATCCAGGCGGGGATCCACCTGCTGGGCGGAAACGGTGGGGGCCGCCAGGGCCAGTGCGCAGACGGCGGTGACGACGCGGCGAGGGAGCGTGCGGGGCATGGTCGGACTCCGGTGGGGCGAGTGCGTGCGGGTCGCGTGATCCTGATGAGGGAACGGGGTCAGGATGCGATCCGGTCCGGTCTTGTGCAAGCGGGGGCCGGGGGCCACCCCTTGCCCCCGGCCGCGCAGGACCGTAGCTAGCCTGATGAACCAGACCATCCTCGTTTCCCTGCTCTCGGGGACCATGCTCGCCGGCTGCACCGCCCCGGAGCAGGGCGCCGCGCCGGCCCAGGAGTCGCGGCGAGCCCTGTCGTCGGTGCCCGGGCTCGCCACGGATACCGCCTTCGCCGCCGAAGTCCGCGAGGCCTTCCTCCACGCCTGGAGCGGATACGAGCGGTACGCGTGGGGCCATGACGATCTCCGCCCGCTGACGCTCGGATCGCACGACTGGTACGACGTGCCCCTGCTCATGACGCCGGTGGACGCCTACGACACCATGCTCCTCATGGGACTGGACGAGGAGGCGGCCCGGGCCAAGGAGGTGATCCTCGGCACGCTTTCCTTCGATCAGGACATCACCGTCCAGGTCTTCGAGGTCACCATCCGCCTGCTGGGAGGCCTGCTGTCCGCCTATCAGATGGACGGGGACGCCCGCTGGCTCGAACTCGCCACGGACCTGGCGGACCGCCTCCTTCCCGCCTTCGACTCCCCGACCGGGATGCCGTACGTCAGGGTCAACCTCGCCACCGGCGCCACCCGGGAGCCCGAGAACAACCCCGCCGAGATCGGCACCCTCACGCTGGAGTTCGGGCTCCTCTCGGCGCTCACGGGCGACGCCCGCTATGCCGACGCGGTCGAGCGGGGCGTCACCGAGGTGTTCCGGCGTCGCAGCGCGCTGGATCTGGTGGGAGAGGTCCTGAACGTCGAGACGGGGGAATGGACGGACCCCTCCAGCCACGTGAGCGGTCGCATCGACTCCTACTACGAGTACCTGCTCAAGGCCTGGCTCCTCTTCGGCGACGGCGACTTCCTCACCATGTGGGAGACGAGCCGGGAGGCCCTGAACGCCCACGTGGCGGACGAGGTGGACGGGCGCCTTTGGTACGGGCAGGTGGACATGAGCACCGGCGCCCGCCTTTCCACGCGATTCGGCGCGTTGGATGCGTTCCTCCCCGCGGTCCTGGCCTTGGGCGGCGACCTGGACCGTGCGGCGAGACTCCAGGAGTCGGTGTGGGTCATGTGGGAGGCGTTCGGCATCGAGCCGGAGTCCTTCGACTACACCACCATGGACATCGGGTACCCGGCCTACCCCCTGCGCCCCGAGGCCATCGAGTCCGCCTACTACCTCTTCGTCCTCACCGGGGACGAACGATGGAGGGACATGGGCAGGGAGATGTTCCATCGGGTGGTGGCCGCGGCCCGCACCGACGCGGGGTTCGCCCACCTTGGCGACGTCCGCACCGGCGAGCAGACCGACGACATGCAGTCGTTCTTCCTGGCCGAAACGCTGAAGTACGCGTACCTGCTGGCCGACCCCTCGGCCCTGGACTTCGACGCGGTGGTGTTCAACACCGAAGCGCACCCTCTGCGCCCCATCGGTTGAGAAGACCCCCGGCGCCTGAAGGCGCCGGGGGTCCGATCCCGTCCGTCGAGCCCCGCGGGCGTGACCTACATGCCGGCCTTGTGGATCGGGATCTCCACGTGGGCGTTCTCCCACTCCACCACCAGGTGCCCCATGTTCTCGCCGTGCGAGGCCCACGTGATGGTCAGCTGCTCCACGGGCGCGGAGGTCGCGGCCACGGGACGCTCGAAGCTCCCGACGTTGGCGGCGATCACGGCTTCGTTGATGGGGATGCCCCAGCGCTCGAACCGACCGTTGACCACGATCTCCCACCGGCTCTCACCGGGGATGGCGTACAGGGAGTAGACGCCCGGCTCGACCTTCACGCCGCCGATCTCCGCGGCGAAGGGCAGGTGGATCGCCGTGGCCTCGTTGGCCCCCATGCGCCAGGGCGTGCCGAAGGGCACCAGCTCACCCATGATCACCCGGCCGTTCGCATGGGGCCGGCCGTAGCAGAGCTTCGCCTCCTCGCCGCCCAGCGAGATGACCGTGGCACCGAGCGGGCTCGGCCGCTGGACCGCCTCCTCCGCTGTGGCGCCGCGCAGGAAGCAGCCCGACACATCCTGGGCCTGCAGCGGTGAGGCGAGAGCGACGGCGGCCACCGCGACCGTCACGAAGGAACTTGAGTGCATGCGTCCTCCCAAGGCGTACTGTTGGATCATCGCGAACGACGCAACTACCCCGGGGGGTGAGCCAGGGTTCAGTGGGCGAACATGCGCGCCAGCACAGCCGAGTCCGAGGTCCGGGTGAGCGCCGCGAGAAGGAGCACGCGCGCCTTGTGGGGCGAGAGGTTGTCCGCGAAGACGCACCCGATCTGCGCCAGGCTGACGCCGCTTCCCCTTCCCGCGTAGAGGGGCAGCGTCCTGCCGCTGTGGACCCGAGTGGATACGACCACCGGAATCCCCCGGGCCCTGACTTCCTGCAACGCGCCGAACAGCGCGCTGGACAGGTTTCCCACACCCGACGCCTCCACCACCAGCCCGTCCAGCCCACCCTGCGCCAGGATCCCCCGGACCACGCTTCCATCGGCGCCGGCATAGTTGGTGACGATCTCGACCCGCCCCATGACGGCGTCGGGCGCCACGGCGATGTGCTGCCGCCGGAGGGGGGCCCTGGAGTAGCGCACCCCGTCGGGGTCGATGGTCCCCAGGGCCCCGAACTGGGGCGTGAGGAAGGTGGACACGTTCAACGTGCTGGTCTTGGTCACCTCGCGGGCCGCGTGGATCTCCCCGTTGAGCACCACCAGCGTGCCCATGCCCCGCGACGCCGGTGCCACGGCCGTGCGGATGGCGTCGCGGAGGTTGCGGGGGCCGTCTGCGTCGGGCTCGGAAGCCGCCCGCTGGGCCCCCACGACGATCACGGGCTTCTCCGAGGCCACGGTGAGGTCCAGGAAGAACGCGGTCTCCTCCAGCGTGTCGGTGCCGTGCGTGACCACGACCCCGGCGACGTCCGTCCGGGCGAGGGCCGTGTCGGCGCGCCGTGACACGTCGAGCCAGAGCGCCGGCGTCATGTCGGTGCTCCCCACGTTCGCGACCTGCACCACCTCGACCCTGGCGAGGGTGTCGAGCCCCGGGACGGCCCTGACCAGGGCCTCCCCGGTCAGGGCGGCGACGAAGCCCCCTTGGGCCGGATCGTACACCGAAGCGATGGTCCCGCCCGTGGAGAGCACGACCACCGTGGGGAGTTCCTGGGCCTCGGCCCGAGCGGCTCCCGGGAGCGCCACAAGCGCCAGAAGGAGCCACGCCTTCCCGGCGCCGCGCCCGCGAAGCGCGATCCGGAGCATCTCCGTGCGGACGCTCATGCGCCGCAGGGCTCCCCGGGAACCCGCCTCAAGCAGTCGTTATTCATGGGTGTCACTACTGCGAGGGGGCGGCCCGCGTCCGGGCGGCCTCGATGATCTCCGCAAGGAGCTTGTTCAGCTCCTTCTCCAGGTTGTTCGCACGCTCCTCCGCAGCCTCGGTGGTGAGCACCCGGGCACCCACCAGGTGGCACGTGGCGTAGAACTCCCGGAAGTGCTTCAGCAGCCGGTCGATGTACGTCCGGATCTCCTCGTCGCGGCGCCGCTCGTCCTCCGGCGCCTGAGCCGTCCTGGCGCCGTTGGACATGCCCAGCGCCCTCTGGGCCAACACGAGGGCGGGCAGCACGGCGACGGCGGTGCGGAGCCAGCGTTCGTCCACCAGGACGACGGCGAACGCCAGCAGCACGACCATGAAGAAGACCTCGAAGGAATCCTTTTTGTCCACGTTGGCGCCCCTGGGCCGAAGCCCGGCAGTGGATGAATCGGTCGGTCAGGCCTGGTAGGAGGCCAGAAGCGACAATACGTGATCGATGTCGGCCTCGGTGTGGTCCGCGTTGATCTGCGTGCGGATCTCCTCATCGCCGCGGGGCACCACGGGAAACGCCAGGCCGGTGACGAGAACCCCGTGGTCGAACAGATACTTCACCAGGTCCCGGGTGCGCTGCGTGTCGCGGATCATCATGGGCACCACGGGATGCTCGCCGGGGATCGTCTCGATGCCGACGCGGCCCAGCCCCTCCTCGAAGCGGCGGGTCAGCGCCCGCAGCCGGTCCAGGCGGGCCACTCCCTCGGGCGAATCCACGATGCGCAGGGACTTCAGCGCCGCCGCGGCCTCTCCCACGGTGATGGGGTTGGAGTAGATGTACATCATGGAACTCTCCCGGAGGAACCGGATGAGCGCCGCATCGCTGGTGACGTAGCCGCCGTTCACGCCGAACGCCTTGCCCAGGGTGCCCACGAGGACGTCCACGTGGGGGCTGGCCGTGTACTCCTCCGTCCCCCGGCCCGTGGGTCCGAAGCCGCCCACCCCGTGGGAATCGTCCACCGCCAGGATGACGTTCTCCTCATAGGCCTGGTCGTGCTTCCGGCAGAGGGTCACGATCTCGTCCAGGGGCGCGTGGTCTCCGCGCATGGAGAAGATCCCGTCGGTCACCACCAGGGCGCGCTTCGCCTTGCCGCTCCACTCCTTCAGCGCGTCCTCGAGCTGGCCCATGTCGTTGTGCGCATACACCGCCTTGCCCTGGGGACGGGCGA